>NZ_SCOG01000032.1:0-33566 GCF_005502545.1 Microbacterium sp. Beta | reverse complement strand
CTCCGGTGGCGGGGGCGGCGGGGGCTTCTCGGGCGGACGATGACACAGCGGCTTCCCGCACCCTGCGCTGAGACGCGGCGGGAACCGCTCAGATCAACGGCGGAACGTCGGAGGCTTCGCGCAATGCTCTCTCGACGGTCGACTGCACGAGCGCCGAGAGATAGCCTCCGGGGTTCTCCACACCGATCTGCCGCAGTCGCTCGGTCGACTGACCGATGATCGACCGCGAGAACTCCGTGGCCGTCGCGATGGCATCCGCATAGGCAGGACGATCCGCTTCCGCGATCACCACGGGCTCGCATCCCATCTCCACGGCGAGCGCCTGGGCGATCGGCAGCACGGCGGCCGGCGCAGTCACCGCGGCGAACCCGGCCTGGAGCTGGCGGAGGTCGATCGACGTCCCCGTGAAGGTGATCGCCGGATGCACGGCGAGAGGGATCGCGCCGCGCTCGGCCGCAGGACGCAGCACCTCGATGCCGTAGGCGGGGTCGGTGTGCAGCACGAGCTGACCGATCTGCCAGCCGCCCACCTCCGCGATGCCGGCGACCAGAGAGGGCAGTTGCTCCGAGGGGACCGCGATGATCACGAGCTCGGCTCGACGCACGACCTCCAGCGCTTCGAGCACCGGCACATCCGGGAGCACGGCGGAGGCTCGCTCGTCGTCGGAGCCGCCCGTGATGCCGATCACGGCGTGGCCTGCACCACCGAGGGCTGCGCCCACGACCGGACCCACACGGCCGGCACCGATGATGCCGACACCGAGGCGCCCGTCACGTGCCATCGTCGCTCCGTCTCCGCCGTCGCAGCGGGGGTTCGGAGGGAGCCTCGGGCGCGGCGGGAGGCACGGCCGGAGGAACCGGGGGCGGGGTCGTGGCGTTCACCGAGGGCGAAGACGGAACCGCCGGAGGCAGGGGCGGAGCGACCGGCGCTTTCGCCTGTGGCACGACTGGAGGCGCGAGCGGCGCTACCGGAGGCGCGGGCGGAGCCGTGTGCTCCGGAGCCGGGAAGACCGGCGCCGCCCCCGTGTACGCCGGAGGTGCGGCGACGGGCGGCGGTCCCGTGTACGCAGGAGGTGCGGGAGGTGCGGCGACCGGCTGCGGCGCCGCATGCTCGCTCCACCGGTGAGTGGTGTCGCGGGACGCGGCCTCCGCCGCTGCGGCCGTGACCTCGTCGATCAGCGCCAGCGCATCGGCACGCTCGAGACCGGACAGGTAGCCGGTGATGGGACCGGGAACGGTGTGCACCTGCGCACCGGACACACGCTGCGCGCGGTCGATCGGCCCCTGGCTCAGCGAGACGCCCTGCAGCCGTGCGAGCGGGAACACGGCGAGCTTGCGCCACACGTTCCCGCGGCGGAGCAGCAGCCCGAAGTCGGCGACCAGGTAGCCGTGACGCTTCCAGGAGAACGGACGTCGCCACCGCGCTCGGCGGGGCATGGTCCGATAGGTGTCGTCACCCTCAGGGCCGACGATGCCCTGCTCCCACAGCGAGGGGATGCTCTCGGCGGGCACGTCGGGAAGGACGAGCGCGAGCACCCGCTCGACATCGGCACGCTTGCCGACCGGCAGCACCACGTTGAACTGCTGGCCGCTGCCCGATGACTGCTGCGCCGCGCTCTTGCCGCTCATCCGGTTGATCTTGATCGTCCACCAGCCGAAGGGACGCCACAGCAGCGACTGCGACACCTCCACGGCGAAGATGCGACCGGGCGGGAGCGTCTCGGTGACGGTCGTGAGGAGACCGTACGTGATCCGCACGCCGTCCGGTGTCGGCGCGATCGAGTAGCGCAGCGATTTGGAGATCTGCGCCCAGGTGATACCGACCACGGCGACGATCATGGGAACGCCCATGCCGAGTCCCAGCCCGAGGAGGATGAACCCCCCGTCCGAGTTGCCGTCGGCCAGCATCCCGATCAGGGCGCTGCCGATCGCGATCGCGAAGATCGCACCGAAGAAGACGAACCACAGCAGTCCGGAGATGAGCTGCGATCCGACCAGCCGACCGGTCGGGATCTTCACGACGCTCTCGGGGACCACGTCGGCGAGATCGACTCCGGCGATCAGACCGTTGACTCCCGCGTTCATCGATCCGACGAGCTGCGCTCGCGCGGATGCCGGTGCGGCCGCCGCCGCCGCGGCTGCTGCTGCCGGGTTGAGCGCGGCGTCGCGCGCCGCGCGCGCACCGGACGCCAGACGGAGGATGTCGGCGCGCACGGATTCGGCACGCGGAGTCGCCAGATACTCCAGCTCGACGTTCGCGTCGTTGCCGGCACCGACGACCTCGAGCTTCGCGAGGCCGATGATGCGCGCGGGGAACGGACGCGTCAGGTTGACGCCCTGCACGCGGTCGAGCGGCGCGCGTCGGTGCGAACGGAAGATGATGCCCTTGCGGACCTCGACGTGGTCACCGGTGATGCGGAACTGCTGGAAGCGCCAGATGAACCAGAAGATCAGGATCAGCACGATCACGAGGCCCAGCACGCTCAGCAACGCGACCAGGATCAGGTTGTTCGAGAGAACCCAGTCGACGGGATCGGCGCCGGCGTAGTCGCCGTAATGCGCCTCTTCCGGCGCGAAGAGCGCGACGGCCCAGGAGATCAGGCGGTCGCGCATGTTCGCGATGACGATGCCGCCGATGATGATGAGCGCCAGGCCGCCCTTGAAGAGCGGCGTGAGCGGATGCATCCGGTGCCACTCGCCGTTCGCGAGGGTCGTCGGGGCCTCCCCCGCCGATGCCTGCGGGCTGTGCGTCGCGAGCGGAGGCTGCTGCTCGCTCACAGGCCGGTCCGTCGGGTCTCGGCCACGTGGATGAGCGTGTCGCGCAGTGCTTCGGCCGCTTCCTGCGTGAGACCGGGGATCTGCACACCGGTCGTCGCCGCAGCCGTGACCATCTTGAGCTGGGCGATCCCGAAGGCACGGTCGAGCGGCCCCTGCGTGATGTCGACAAGCTGCATGCGGCCGTAGGGCACGGCGATCATGCGCTGCCAGAGGATCCCCTTGCGGAAGACGATGTCGTCGGCGCGCAGCATGTAGCCGATCGCCCTCGCCTGACGCGGGAGGATGATCAGGGTGACCACCGTGATCAGCAGGATCACACCGGCCGGGATCCACACCCAGTCCTGTTCCAGCACGATGTTCAGCACGATCGCGGCGGCGGCGACGATCACGAGGAAGATCACGTTCTGGACGATCTGCGAGACGACGTAGCGCGGCGAGATCTGGTGCCAGGTGCCGTCGAGTTCCAGGCGGGCCTCGTTGCGCGCCGTACGCAGCTGCGTGTACGTGCCACGGTCGAGGGCGTCGAGGTCAGTGCCCTCCGCCGGGTTCAGGGGCGCGGTCTCTGGGTTCTGAGTCATCAGGATCCTTCGGCAGGGTGCAGAACTGTTCGGCGACGAGAGCAGCGATCACGAGGACGATCGCACTTCCGATCAGGGCCAGCATGGCCACAGTCGACCCTACCGGCGGAACGACGGGGCGCGACAGGAGAAAGACCAGCAGCCCCGCTCCGAACCCCGCCATGATCGCGCCGAGAAGGCTGGATGCACGGGCGAGCGTCGCCGCTCTCAGTGCACGGAACGGGTCGATGCGGATGCCCGAACGCACACTGCGTCGCACCGGCCAGGCGACGCCGAGAGATGCCGCGGCGATCAGCAGCAGGAGTACCGGCAGCAGGAGCGACGGCGTGAAAGTCGCGCGCCCCGAGGCCGTCAGCAGATGGTCGAGCAGGAAGCCGACGCCGCCGCCCAGCAATGCGAGGAGGACGAGCACGCCGGCGGAGGTGCGTCTCATCCCTCGCCTCCGGCACGAAGGGCGGCCGCGAGGTCGGCGACCCTCCCCCGACCGAGCAGCACCGCGTCCTGATCGACGTCGAGCCAGGGGTCGAGCACGAAGAGGCGTTCGGCGGCACGCGGGTGCGGCAGCTGCAGATGCGGTTCCTCGGAGATGACGTCGCCGTACGCGATGAGGTCGAGGTCGAGAGTGCGGTCGCCCCAGCGCTCACGGCGCTCCCGACCGTTCTCGTCCTCGATGGCGTGCAGCATTCCGAGCAGGATCTCGGGGGCCAGACGCGTGGTGACCAGTGCCACCGCGTTGACGTAGCCGGGGGCGTCGGGATCGGGACCGTCGGGCCGGAGGGCGACCGTCTCGAACAGCTTCGACAACCGCACCTCGCTGACCAGCGGTAGTCGTGCGATCCGCTCGGCGGCAGCGGTGATCGTGTCATGGCGATCACCGAGGTTCGCGCCGAGGGCGACGACGGCCGTCACCTCCGGCCGCCCGGGGCGAGGCGCCGGCATTGCGGGTGGGTTCGCGAGGTTGCGGCTCATGCGGTGGTGTCCTCCGGCGCATCAGGGGTTCGGCGGCGATGCAGGGTGACCGCCACATCGGCGAAGTCGAGGGGAATAGGGGCATGGGGCTTGTGCACCGTCACGGTGACGTCCTGCACCCGTGGGTCGTCGAGACCGACCGCGGCGATGCGTTCGGCGAGCGTCTCGATCAGGTTCACGGGCTCCCCCGCCACGACCGCGGCGACCTTCTCGGCCAGCTCGCCGTAGTGCACCGTGTCCACGACATCGTCGGAGGTAGCGGCACGCGCGAGGGAGAGCCGCAGTCGCAGGTCGATCGTGAACTCCTGGCCATCCTGACGCTCGTGCTCGAAGACGCCGTGACGACCGAACACCGTCAGACCGGTGAGGACGATCTCGTCGAGGGGCTCCATACGTCTAGCGTACGGGGATCACCCCGAGACGCCCTCAGCCTTCCCAGGCGTGCGCGATCGCCAGGGCGTCGCGCGTGGATGCCACGTCGTGCACACGCACGGCCCACACTCCGGCTCTGACCGCGAGCGCACTGGTGACGGCGGTGGCGAGGTCGCGACGGGATTCGGAGACCTCCTCGTCGGGACCTGTCTCCTGACGGAGGACCTCTGCGAGGAACCGCTTGCGCGACGTGCCGATCAGCACCCGAGGGCCCAGTGCGACGATCTCGTCGAGCCCGCGCAGCATATCCCAGTTCTGCGGTCCCGACTTCGCGAAACCGATGCCGGGATCGATGATGAGGCGAGACGGCGCGATCCCCGATGAGGCCGCCTCACCGATGCGCTCCTGCAGCTCGCCGGCGACCTCGCGCGCGACGCGGTGGTACTCGGCGTTGGCATACATGTCTGCGGAGAACCCACGCCAGTGCCCGATCGCGAAGTCGGCGCCGGATTCCGCGACGGCAGCGCGCATCTCCGGATCGGCGAGACCCCCGGAGACGTCGTTGACGATCCTGGCCCCCGCCCGCACGGCGGCGGCTGCCGTGGCGGCGCTGAGCGTATCGACGCTGACCGGCACGCCAGCGGCAGCGAGCTGTTGGATCACCGGGAGCACTCGCTGCTGCTCGACGTCGGTGCCGACCCGGTCGGCGCCGGGCCTGGTCGATTCACCACCCACATCGAGCACAGCTGCTCCCTCGGCGCGGAGCCGCAGCCCGTGGGCCACCGCGCGGTCCACGTCGAGGTAGCGACCCCCGTCGCTGAACGAGTCCGGAGTGACGTTGACGATGCCCCAGATGCCCGTCATCCGTGCGCTGCTCCGAAGCCGCCCGCGCCGATCAGAGTGATCAGCTCGGCCCGGGAGACGGGATCGTTGTATTCACCGCGCGCCGCGATGGTGAGTGTCGAGGCCTCGGTCTGGCGTCCGCCGCGCATGGTGACGCAGCCGTGCGCTGCATCGAGCACGACCAGCACACCGCGGGTGTCGAGGTGCTCCGAGATCGTGTCGGCGATCTGCTCGCCCAGGCGTTCCTGCACCTGGGGACGCGCGGCGAGGATCTCGACGACCCGCACGAGCGCTCCCAACCCGACGACCTGTTCGCCGGGGAGATAGGCGATGTGCGCGTGCCCGGCGAAGGGCAGCAGGTGGTGCTCGCAGACGGAGCGGAAGCGGATGTCCCGAAGCAGCACGGCGCCGGAGGGCAGCGTGTCGGGCGCGGGGCCTCGGGAGACACTGATGGTGCGCGCGAGCGGTTCAGCCGCATCCTCACCCACTCCGGAGAAGAACTCCGTGTACAGCTCGGCCATGCGCGTCGGGGTCTGCTTCAATCCCGGTCGGTCCGGGTCTTCGCCGATCGCCGCGAGAAGCTCTCGCGTGAGCCGCTCGACGCGCTCTCTGTCGACCGTCACGTCACGCCGTCGCAGGCCGCGGGTTCCCTGCTCCCGCCGAGCCCTGCTGCGTGCGCGGCGCGCCGGCCGGAGCCTCGACGGATGCCGCCAGCGAGACGTCCTTCTTCGGCACCTCGATCGGAGGACGCTCCGAGACCGGACGCCCTTCGCTCGAGAGCCACAGCGGGCGCTCCGGCAGCTTCTTGATCTCGGTGAAGATCTCCGCGATCTGGTTGTGGTCGAGGGTCTCCTCCTCGAGCAGGGCCAGGGCGAGCTTGTCGAGGATGTCGCGGTTCTCGCTGATGACCTCGTAGGCCTCGTTGTGCGCCTGCTCGATGAGCGCGCGCACCTCGGCGTCGACGCGCTCGGCGACCTTCTCGGAGTATTCGCGGCCACGGCCCATGTCGCGTGCGACGAACATGTCGCCGCCCTCGGTGCCGAGCTTGACCGGACCGACCTGCGTCGTCATGCCGTACTCGATGACCATCTTGCGAGCGATCGAGGTCGCCTTCTCGATGTCGTTCGAGGCACCGGTGGTGGGGTCGTGGAAGACGATCTCCTCCGCGACGCGGCCGCCCATGGCGTAGGTGAGCTGGTCCTGCAGTTCGTTGCGGGTGACCGAGTACTTGTCGTCGAGCGGCAGCACCATCGTGTAGCCGAGCGCCTTGCCACGAGGCAGGATCGTGATCTTGGTCACCGGGTCGGTGTAGTTCATCGCCGCCGCCGCGAGCGCGTGTCCGCCCTCGTGGTACGCCGTGATGAGCTTCTCCTTGTCCTTCATCACGCGGGTGCGGCGCTGCGGGCCGGCGATCACACGGTCGATGGCCTCGTCGAGGGCGCGGTTGTCGATGAGCTGCGCGTTCGAACGGGCCGTGAGCAGCGCGGCCTCGTTCAGCACGTTCGCCAGGTCGGCACCGGTGAAGCCGGGGGTCTTGCGGGCGACGACCTCGAGATCGACGTTCTTCGACAGCGGCTTGCCCTTGCTGTGCACCTCGAGGATCTTCTGGCGACCCTTGAGGTCGGGGGCGTCGACGCCGATCTGACGGTCGAAGCGGCCGGGGCGCAGCAGTGCGGGGTCGAGGATGTCCGGACGGTTGGTGGCCGCGATCACGATGACGTTCGCGTTCGGGTCGAAGCCGTCCATCTCGACGAGCATCTGGTTCAGCGTCTGCTCGCGCTCATCGTTTCCGCCGCCCATGCCGGCGCCGCGGTGACGACCGACGGCGTCGATCTCGTCGATGAAGATGATGGCCGGAGCGTTCTCCTTGGCCTGGCTGAAGAGGTCGCGCACGCGAGAGGCACCGACGCCGACGAACATCTCGACGAAGTCGGAACCGGAGATCGAGTAGAACGGGGCGCCGGCCTCACCGGCGACGGCGCGGGCGAGGAGGGTCTTTCCGGTTCCGGGAGGGCCGTACAGCAGCACGCCCTTCGGGATGCGGGCGCCGATCGCCTGGAACTTCGCGGGGTCCTGCAGGAACTCCTTGATCTCGTGGAGCTCCTCGATGGCCTCGTCGGCACCGGCCACATCGGCGAAGGTGACGGTCGGGGTCTCCTTGCTGACGAGCTTGGCCTTGGACTTGCCGAACTGCATGACCTTGCCGCCGCCGCCCTGCATGGAGGACAGGAGCCACCAGAACAGCAGACCGAGCAGCACGAGGGGAAGAAGAAGGGAGAGGAAGCCGTCGAACCAGGTCGCACGCGGGACGGCGTCGTTGAAGCCGTCCTTCGGCGCTGCATCGTTGACGGCCTTGACGACCTCGTCGGCGCGCGCATCGACGTAGTAGAACTGGACGTTCTCGGAGCCCTGGAACGGCTTGGAGAGCGTCATGTCGACGCGCTGATCGCCATCGGTGTTCACGACCTCGGTGACCGTGGTGCCGGAGAGGAGCTTCAGCCCCTCCTGCGTCGTGATCTGCTTGGGCGCACCCAGATTCGAGATCAGCAGGAAACCGCCGAACAGGAGCACGCCGATCAGCGCGACGTAGATCAGCGGATTCCGGGTGAGCTTCTTCACATCCATGATCGGATCAGCGTATCGCGCGCGCCCTAGGGGGTCGCTGTGCGTTCACCCACGGCGTAGCGTTCGACGGCGAGGTCGGAGTCGCCGCGTCACCGCGGCCGGGTCTGCGACCTCAGGAATAGACGTGCGGGGCGAGCACGGCGACGTCGCGCAGGTTGCGGTAGCGCTCTGCGTAGTCGAGGCCGTAACCGACGACGAACTCCACCGGGATGTCGAAGCCGACGTACTTGCAGTCGATCTCGACCTTCGCCGCCTCGGGCTTGCGCAGGAGCGCCAGCACCTCGATCGACTCGGCGCCGCGCGATCCGAAGTTCTCCAGCAGCCAGCTCAGCGTGAGGCCGGAATCGATGATGTCCTCGACGATGAGCACGTGTTTGCCGTTGAGGTCCGTGTCGAGGTCTTTCCGGATCTGCACCACGCCGCTCGACTTCGTGCTGGCACCGTAGCTCGACACGGCCATCCAGTCCATCGGAGCGTGGAACGGCAGCGCCCGCGCGAAGTCGGCCATCACCATCACCGCGCCCTTCAGCACGCCGACGAGGAGAAGGTCCTTGCCCGCGTAGTCCTCGGCGACCTGCGCTGCGAGCTCGTCGAGCTTGGCGTGGATCTCCTCCTCGGTGACGAGGATCTGTGCAAGGTCGTCCTGGATCTCCGCGGCGCGCATGGATCGATTTTAGGCGACGCGATCGGATGCTCGGTCCCAGGTCTGTTCATCGGGACGGCATCTGCCCCTCGCCGGGCATCCGCACTACTGTGAGCGGTGATGCGGGCGGACGCCCCGACGGAAGGATTCACCATGGCTCTTGACGACATCCTCAACCAGGTGCCGATCGACGACATCGCCGAGAAGCTGGGCGTCTCGCGGGACGAAGCCAAGGTCGCGGTCGAGCAGGGCGGCGCGGTGCTGCTCGGCGGCCTCGCCAAGAACGCCGAGACGGATGAGGGCTCCGCGGCGATCCGGAACGCGCTGAAGAAGCATGAGGGCGCTTCCGGCGCGTCGAAGGTCGACGACATCGATCAGGCCGACGGCGGCAAGATCGTCTCCCACATCCTCGGTTCGAAGGAGAAGGAGGTGACGAAGGAGCTCACGGAGTCGAAGGCGACCCCCGGCATCGACTTCGGCAAGCTCCTTCCGATCCTCGCCCCGATCGTGATGGGCCTGATCGCGAACGCGACCAAGGACAAGTCGGCAAAGGCCGACGCGGGCGCGGAGGGCTCCGGCGGTATCGGCGATGTGATCGGCGGACTGCTGGGCGGCGGCAACAGCGGCGGCTCGTCCGGCGGCATCGGCGATGTCATCGGCGGACTCCTCGGCGGCGGCAACAGCAGCGGTTCCGGCGGCGGCATCGACCTCGGCGGGATTCTCGGCGGCCTGTTCGGCGGCAAGAAGTAAGACCACATGCACGCATCCGGTCGCGCAGCGGCGCTCCCCGCTCAGCGACCGGATGCGGCGAAGACGATGCGCCCCCCGTGGCGCATGGCCGAGCACTCCGGCAGGTCGATCGGCCCCTGCCCATTCCAGTCGGTGACCAGCCGCGCGACCTCGATCGTCTGCGACCTGGTCAGGCTCACCCCGAACTCGCTGTCGACGACGAGCCGGATGATCCGGTTGCGCAGTGCGGCGGGATTCGCGGCGAGCGCCGCCACGCTGACGGAGATCCCGGCTTCCGCATGCTCGACGATGTCCTCGATCGTCTCGTGGATCATCTCGTCGAACGCCTCGGCGTCCTCCCGGAGCTGCTCCGCCGTGCGGGCGAGGGCCTCGGCGATGCCGGGACCGAGCTCGTCTTCGAGAACCGGGAGCACGCGCTCGCGCACCCGGACCCTGGCGTAGCGGTCGTCGCGGTTGTGCGGATCGTCCCACGGCGTGAGGTCGGAGGCGACGCAGAAAGCGCGCGTCGTCTCGCGGCGCACGCCAAGGAGCGGACGCACCCATCGCACACCGTCCTCATCCTCACGGACCGGAGCCATCCCCTGCAGGCTGGCCGCCCCGGAGCCACGAGCCAGGCCGAGCAGAACGGTCTCCGCCTGGTCGTCAAGCGTGTGCCCGAGAAGCACGGCGGCGGCTCCGACGTCGGCAGCCGCGTCTCGCAACACCCGGTATCGCGCCTCTCGGGCAGCGGCCTCAGGACCGCCCTCCCCTGCGACGTCCACGCGCACGATCAACGGGTCGAGGCCGAGGTCGGCGGCTGCACGAGCCGCCACGGATGCGACCTCTGCCGAGTCGTGCTGCAGGCCGTGATCGACGGTCAGGGACGCGACACGAAGTCCGAGCTTGGGCGCTTCGAACGCGACGGCCGCGGCGAGCGCGAGCGAATCCGCACCCCCGGACAGGGCGACGATGACGGTCGCACCCTCGGGAAGGTCGGCGAGCGCGGTGCGCACGGCGAGGCGGATCTCGGCGATGGCGGGAGCGAGTGACGGCACGCCTCCACGCTAGGGCACCGCAGGGAACGGCGCGCCCTGTCCCGATCGCCGGCGACGGCCGCGGGCGGGGCTATCCTGACGCCGTGACCGATGAGACGAGCACACGACCGTTCCGCACCGAGAGGTTCAAGGCCTTCGTCGATGCCGTCGTCGCGATCGCCATGACACTGCTCATCCTCCCGCTGATGGAGTCCGTCTCCGAAGCGGCTTCCGGTCAGCTGACCACCGCCGAATTCCTGAACGAGCACGCGGGTCAGCTGCTCAGCTTCGGGTTGAGCTTCCTCCTCATCGCGACGTTCTGGATGGGCCACCATCGCCAGTACCGCGACGTGGAGTGGATCACTGTCCCCCTCCTTTGGATCAACGTCGCGTGGATGGCGACGATCGTCTGGCTGCCCGTTCCCACGGCGATGATCGGGCAGATGGACACCGATGCCCTCCAGGCGGTGGTCTACATCGGCACGCTGATCATGACGCAGGTGACGACTCTCGCCGGCTGGCTCTATCTCGCACGCCACCGCGAACTCACCACGGCGTCGACCGAGACCATCCGGCTGGGGGCGATCGGAGACCTCGCGGCGATCATCCTGTTCGCCGCAGCCCTCGTCATCGCCGTCCTCGCTGCGCCGAACGGGTACGCCGGGCTCTTCCTGCTGCTGCTCAGCGACCCGACGAGCCGGCTGTTGAATCGGCTGCTGCGCAGGCGCGGAACCGAAGAGCCGCGGCCGGAGACCGACGCCGGACCCTGAGCGCTCGCGACCAACGGGGGTGCGAGCGCCGCAGGTAGGCTAGTCGGCGGTATCCAACCGAACTTTTCCTGAGGAGCACACGCATGGGCGCACACGACGCCGTCATCGAGATCCCGCGCGGCAGCCGCGTGAAGTACGAGGTCGACCACGAGACCGGGCGAGTACACCTCGACCGCGTGCTCTACACGACCTTCGGCTACCCGGCCGACTACGGCTACTTCGACAACACGCTCGGCGAGGACGGCGACCCGCTCGACGTGCTCGTGCTGCTCG
The DNA here is from genome assembly GCF_005502545.1 of Microbacterium sp. Beta. Taxonomy (NCBI): domain Bacteria; kingdom Bacillati; phylum Actinomycetota; class Actinomycetes; order Micrococcales; family Microbacteriaceae; genus Microbacterium; species Microbacterium sp. Beta. The sequence goes on along the minus strand of NZ_SCOG01000032.1, from coordinate 21,953 downwards.
ACCACGCCATCTACCCGGGCGTCGTCGTGGAGGTCCGCCCCGTCGCCGTGCTCAAGATGAGCGACGAGGCCGGCGGAGACGACAAGCTCGTCGCCGTGCTCTCCAAGGACCCGCGCTGGGCCCACATCCAGGACATCGACGACATCGCCGAGTACACGAAGAAGGAGATCGCGCACTTCTTCGAGCACTACAAGGACCTCGAGCCCAACAAGTGGGTCAAGGTCGACGAGTGGGGGAACGCCGCCGAGGCGCAGCGCATCCTCGACGAGGCGATCGTCCGTTTCGGCGAGCAGGGCCACTGACCCTCACGCACGCAGAAGACCCCCGGTTCCGCTCAGCGGCCGGGGGTCTTCTTCATGTCAGGAGGGAGCGGCTCAGGCCGACACTCCGCGATCGCCGAGGAACGCGACGGGATTCACGGGGCGACCGCCGACGTAGACCTCGAAGTGGAGGTGGCAGCCGAACGAGCGGCCGGTGTTGCCCGCATATGCGATGACCTGGCCGGAGTTCACGCGCTGACCCGAACGGACGAGGATGCCGCCGTCGCGGATGTGGGCGTAGCCCGTGCCGATGCCGCCGCCGTGCTGGATGCGGATGTAGTTGCCGTAACCGGAGTTGGGGCCTGCATAGTCGACGGTCCCGGAGTTCGCGGCGTAGATCGGAGAGCCACAGCCGTTGGCGAAGTCGGTTCCGTAGTGGAAGGACGAGGAGCAGCCCTGGGAGCCGCACTGCACGGAGCGAGGACCGTAGCCCGAGCTCTTCCCGCCGCCGTGCGGACGGCACCAGCCGCCGGAGCCCTGGCTTCCGCCACCGCCTCCGCCTCCACCGCCACCGCCGGCAGCGGCGGCCGCAGCTGCGGCAGCACGCTCGGCCGCTTCGCGTTCGCGACGGGCCTTCGCCTCGGCTTCGACACCGGCCTGGTAGCCGGCCACGGTCTGGGTCGTCACGTCCTTGAGGGCCGCAAGCTGAGCCTGCATGGTGGCGAGGTTCGCGGACTGCTCGTCCAGGGCAGCCTGAGCTGCTTCCGCCGCCTGTTGCGCGACGACCATCTTCTCTTCGGCGACCTTCTGCAGCCGGTCGCGCTCGTTGCGAGCGACGACGGCCTGATCGCTGAGCGACTGCGCGGAGTTTCGCGCGGCGACAGCCTTGTCGTAGACCGACTGGTTGTACTCGAGCAGCTTGTCCATCGTGCCGAGGCGGGCGAGCAGCTCATCGGCGTTGTTCGCCGACCCGGCGAAGAACAGCTCCATGGAGGTGTCGTCGCCGCCGTTGCGATAGAGCTGCGCGGCGACCTGTCCCGCCTTGCGGGCAGAGCTGTCGGCGACCGCAGCCTGCTCGTCGGCCTTCGCCTGCAGGGTGTCGGCTTCGGTCGCTGCGGCGAAGTACGCCTGCTGCGCGTCGTAGAACTCCTGGGATGCGACCTTCGCCGCGGCCTGCGTCTCGGCGACCTTCTGCGTGAGGGACTGGATCAGCCCTTCGATACGCGAGACCTCGGCAGCCTTGGCCGCCTCGTTGTTCTTCGCTCGCTGCACGTCATCCCAGCTCGGGTACGTGGCGGCATACGCGGCGCTCACACCGTTGGTGATGCCGAAGGCGCTGAGCGCCACGACGCCGAGCGCGCCGATGCCGAGGGCTCCTCGACGACTGATGCCTGTCGTACCGAAGGCGCGGCGTTCTGTGGGAGTGGGCGCGCAGCCGCAGTCCTCGGACGCTGCTGCGACCGCAGCATCCAGCGTGATCTTGTCGTTCACACGGCCCCTTCCGCCGGTTTCACAGTTGCCACAGTAACAACAACTTTCACATCCGCACCAGGGGCACGGCTGCTCCTCCGCCCTCCACCGACCCCTCGATCGTGCCCCGGAAACACGCCCGGGTTGCGGCGCCGCGCCCTCGATTCGCGATTTGCCTGAAACATCCCTTATGCTTGAGCGTCGGCAAGGAAGTCCCCCGGGACTGACTCGGCCCCATCGTTTAGCGGCCTAGGACGCCGCCCTTTCACGGCGGTAGCACGGGTTCGAATCCCGTTGGGGTCACACCTTCCGATATAATTAAACAAGTATGGCCCTGTAGCGCAGTTGGTTAGCGTGCCGCCCTGTCACGGCGGAGGTCGCGGGTTCAAGTCCCGTCAGGGTCGCTCCGTGCGACGAGCTCTTTCTTCGGAGAGGGCTCTTCGTCTAGGACGCGACAGGTTCGCCGGTCGCGCGGCTCTGTAGCTCAGTTGGTAGAGCGTTCGACTGAAAATCGAAAGGTCACCGGATCGATGCCGGTCGGAGCCACACGAGTGATCGTTACAATCACTCCAGAAACCCTCGCCTAGCTTCTACATGGCGGGGGTTTTGCTTTGCCCTGGTGAGAAGCGGTTTCCGCGACGCTCCCCTAGGCTGTTCTGTCCCCCCGTCGGGCGAGCGGGAATTCCGACCCTCGAACGAACGCAGCGAGACGTAACGCCCTCGACATGGACCTTGTGCCGGTTTTGTGCCGGTGGCAGGCGATTCACCGCGGGTTCCGACGGCACATCAAGCAGCCATCCGATAGGTTCTCCTCAGGAGGACCTATGAGCTCACACAACTTCGAGACGTTGCGGAGCGCGGTCCTCGCAGCCTCGGTTTCCAGGCGCTGGTCTCATGCCGTCGAAGAATGGCAGGTGGTCGGCGTCGAGGAGGACCCGCGAGGTACTGGCATCTGCGTGTGCGGCAAGACGAACCTCGTCTACCTCTATACAATTCACAACGAACACACGCAGGCGAGTCTGTTCCCGATCGGAAGCAGCTGCGTCAACCTCTTCGAGATCGAGGAGTTGAACCTCAGCGTCACCGTTCTGCGCCGACTGTTCGACCTCCGCGCTTCATTCAGTACGGGCAAGCCAGTCACTCTCACTACCGAGCATTTTTCGCGAGCAGTGCTCGCCGACCTCTGGCAAAACGGAGCGTTCCCTGCGAATGACTACAACCGCTCGAACGGGGACAACGACTACAAGTTCTTGCTCGACATGTTCAACCAGCGTCATGACCCCACCCAGAATGAACGACGCAAGGTTTGGGTACTGATCAACAAAGTGATCAAGCCCTTCGTGATGGCTGACGCTCGCCTGAGGTGACGTCCGAACCCCAGCGGCATATCCGCTGACCCTCGCATATGGTGCAGCATCGCGGCGAAATCGGGGCCTAGAAAGAAGCTGGACCCGTTGACCAGTGTTCACTGGGCGGGTCCGCCGTCCCAGAGTACCGCTCGCCCGTACGAGTCCCGCTTGGTGAGAATGATCCAGATAGTTGGCCGTTCTCTATCTGGATCTATCTGAAGGTCGCGTCCGGCGAGCAGCCTCATCACTACGCCGACCAAGCGCCCTGACAAACAAGGGCAGGTTCACCGGCGCTAGCGGTTCCCTTCCTCGTCTGGCCCGCCGCTCCTGGCGACGTACAGGACCAGCTGCGATTGGCAATCGGCGATGCTCACAAGATTTCGAAGGCCGGAACTGACCTTCGAGCAGTGCTGTCCGCGTATGCCCACAAGTTCCACAACCCGCGTCCGGTGATCTCAGAACTTGCACGAGCCCAGGGGACGAGCTCGCAGGGGTTCATTCGGCGCTACTCGGACGCCGCCCTCCAGGCCGTCGAGAACTTGCTCTCCGCAACACCCGATGTGGACGCCATCTGCGAGGGCATCCCTTCGCTGTCGATGGTCGACCTAAGCGAACTCAGCGGCCCGGTTGGTAAAGCCGCCGCGGATCGCATCTCGACCGATGGAGCTTGAGGCCGAGCTGTGAGAACTTTCTTTACTCATTCAAGGCCGGCCTAGCGGCCGGCGGCGCCGCCTGCGGTGCGTCCGGTCCTCGCTCCGCTGCGGTCCGGGCGCTCCTCGGCGGCACTACGCACCGCAGTCGGACGTGGCCCATCGGTATCGCCTCTTCATCGCCTCTAAGATCGCATCATGACGAGCACTCCGCCTCCCTCACCGATCGCCGAGTGGCGCGTTCCCGTGACTCCCGACGAGACGCTGACATTGCAGGCCAGGGCGGGCGAAGTAATCACGGTCGTTGGGTCGAACGGCGCCGGAAAATCTGCTCTGGTTACGTGGATGGCTGGTCGGGTCCCCCCCACAGAAACTTCGTCGACTCCTCGCGCACCGAAAGATCTGGTTCCAGCACGCTGGTCCATCGATTACGCCAGCGGACAGGGAGACCTACGCAAGCAGCATCGACAGCTGGGATCGTCAAGGAGAGTCAAGGTTCCTTGATCATGCGGACAGTCAACGAACGAGCATCGCACTCTTCGACCTCCTCGGCGCACTCAACGACGAGAACCGACGAGGCATGGAGCTGCTGGATCGAGGCTTCAACCGAGAGGAAGTCGCTGCTGAACTTGGATTGCGACTCCTCCCGGCTCTCAACGCCACGCTAAAGAGTTGCGGCTTGCACATCGAAATAGGCGTTACTGCACAACAGACCTTCGAAGTTCGCCATACGGATCTTGGTGTCTCATATCCCATCTATCGCATGTCGGATGGCGAAAAGAGCGCACTTCTCCTAGCCGCAGACGTGCTGACCGCGGATGCCAACTCGATCATCATGATTGACGAGCCCGAGAGGCACCTTCACAGAGCGATCTCCGCAGAGCTTGTGGAGGCAATCGTAGCGACCAGATCAGACTGCGCCTTCGTCGTACTCACGCACGACGTCGACCTTGCATCCCGACTGTCCAAGCGCCCCGGGGACACACTAAGCATCACGGGTGTTGTGTGGTCATCCAACGAACCATCCCACTGGCAGCTTCACGAAGTGGAGCCCGATGGCTCACTGCCAGAAGAGGCCCGGAGGGCCATACTGGGCGGACGCCAGGACGTTCTGTTCATTGAAGGCAAAGGCGACAGCCTAGATCTCGAGCTATACCGCCTGCTGTTTCCTAATTGGCAGTTGCTTCCGGTAGGCGGCTGCGACCTCGTGATCCGCTCGGTCACTGGGCTACGTGAGAGCCAAGCACACCACTGGATCAATCCGATCGGAATCGTCGATCGCGATGGCCGTTCCGAGGAGGAGCGCGCGTCGCTCTCGAGCAGATCGATTCACGCCCTGCCGGTAAGTGAAATCGAGAACCTTTATCTCGACCCACAGCTGCTGGAAGCGGTCGCACAAAAACAGTCCACAACCATTGGGATTCCGGCGGAACAGATGATTGAGAGCGCCAATCGGTCCATCCTTTCGGAACTAAGGACCGCCGGCACGCTACCCCGGATCGCCAAGAAGTTGGCGAAGGATGAGGTCGCGCGCAAGCTCGTCGCTCAGATGCCGAGCGAAGTGAGCGACGACGACATAGAGATTTCGTTCCCTTCTCCCTATCCACGCGCGCTTGCCGAGCTTCAGAACATGCTCGAAGCCGAGGACGTGCAGGGCTTGATGCGTGCCATACCAATTCGGAACACTGGCGTGCGCGCAAAAGTGGCCGCCGCACTGAGGTTCACGTCCGTCCAGGACTACCAGCAAGCGGCGCGAGTCTGTGTCAGCGAAGACCAACAACTGGCCGAGTCTCTACGAGAGGCCGTGGTTCCGAAGTCAGAGCTCGCAGCGTGATTGCGTCGCCGCCGTGCCGGTTCTGTGCCGGTAGCTCCGCTGAAAGCACCCTCAACCAGCCGCGACCAACCATGACGACTTCCGCGGAATCACGGGGCAAACGGCGACCAACCGGCACCCGCTACCCCGCCGCATCCAACTGAAAATCGAAAGGTCACCGGATCGATGCCGGTCGGAGCCACACGAGTGATCGTTACAATCACTCCAGAAACCCTCGCCTAGCTTCTACATGGCGGGGGTTTTGCTTTGCCCGCGGCGAGACCTTTCCACCGACGCCCTGTGATCAACTGGTCCGTATGCGTCCCGAGCAGTCGTCCGTCATCCCGGTCGAAGTCCTCCGAGGCTTCCGGTCCCGGGACGATACGACGCGCGAATGGGCGGCCCAGGTGTCAGCCGTCGCGCTGGACCTGCTGCAGCGGTGGGAGCTCCGCCCTGAAGGCACGGTCCGATCGGGAGAGGCCGGGGTCTTCATTCCGGTGCGCCGTGCCGATGGAACGCCCGCGGCGTTGAAGCTGCAGGTCCCTTGCGCCGAGACCACGGCTGCGATCATCGGCCTCACCCGTTGGCAGGGAGCCGGCATCGTCCGCCTGCTGGACAGTGATGCCGACCGCGGAGGGATGCTGCTCGAACGCCTCCAGGGAGACCGCGCTCTGGAGACCGTCGAAGATGACGATGCTGCCGTCCGCGTGGTCGGTGGCCTCCTCGCACGCCTGCACGCTGTGGCCGCCCCGGACGGGCTCCCCCGGCTCGCGACGGTCACCGCCGAGATGATCGACGATGCTCCTGCGGCAGCGCGCGTGCTCGACGACGACGGCCGGTCGCGGCTGGACCGATGGGTCGACACGGTGTCGGCGGTGGCCGACGACACCGGCGACCGCCTCCTGCACTGGGATCTGCACTACGGCAACGTGCTCGCAGCCGACCGCGAACCCTGGCTGGCGATCGACCCGGAACCGCTCGTCGGCGATCCCGGATTCGACCTCTGGCCCGCGCTCGACAGCGGATGGAGCGACGACCCCACCCGCACCGATGCCCTCCGGCTCGTGCGGCGACGCTTCGACATCCTCACCGAGATGCTCGAGCTCGACCGCCACCGCGCTGCCGCCTGGACCCGTGCCCGCCTGCTGCAGAACACCCTGTGGGACATCGAAGACGGTCAGCCCGCCATCAGCGCGGCAGCGAAGCTGGTTGACGATGCGCTCCTCGCCGCCCACAGCTCCGACATGCGGTGAACGCACCGAAACGGGTTCGCGTCGAGCGCTCCTCGCGAGGTGGAAGGCCCCGTCGTCGTCACAGCGATTCCGCGGCCTCCCGCGCCCGCTCCAGATCGCGCGCCGCCGCTTCCCTTCGCTGAGCCGCGGCGGCGCGCTCCTCCTCTACGCGCGACACCTCGGCCTCGGCGCGCTCGGCATCGGCGCGGGCGCGGGCGAGCTCGGCCTCAAGTTCGGCGGTCCGGTCCGAGAGTTCCGAGATGTGCGCTCGCGCCCTCTGCAGCGCCGCATCCCGCCGTGCGAGTTCGCGCTCCGCGACCGCGTGCTCCTTCTCCGCCGCCGCGATCGCCCGCTCGGCGTCCCGGCGCGCCCGTCGCGCCTGCAATTCATTCGTCGGAGGTCGAGGCGCCGGCTCGCGGTCGGGCACGTCGCCCGCCACCGCCTCACGGATCTCGTTCGCGGTGGCCGAGGGATCGAGAGCCCGCAGCAGTCGGCCGGAAGCGACGGCTGCGGCCGCCGCCGGATCGAAGAACGCCGCCGAGATGGTCTGCTCGACCGCCTCGAGCGTCGACGGCGTCACGCGCTCCCCGCGCGCCGCGGCCAGCTCTCCTGCGGCCTGAGCGAGCCGCCGGGTGAGGGCACGGCGTTCCCGTCCCAGCTTCGCCAGCGCCGGGGCGTCCAGGTCGTCCTGGGCTTCGCGAAGCTCTCGCGCGAGCTCCAGCGCCTCCCCGAGCTGCGCCGCCCGCTCGCGCGCGAACACGTTCACCACCCAGGCCGCGATCGACGGCTTCCTGAGAGCGAGGATCCGGGAGGCGAGCTCCGGATCAGCCTCCCCCGCCCGGGCCTTGCGCGACGCCACGAACGATTCCGGGGCGTCGGAGTACAGCACGGCTGCGATCTCCTCGAACGTGGGACCGACCATGCCGCCACCCTACGCCGATACCGGTCGCCCGCCCGGGCTCCGCCCTGTGATCCCGCCCGCGATCACAGCAGGTCGTACTCCCCGCCGTACGGCACCGCACTGTCGCCGGTGTCCCGCGCGTCGAATTCCACCGTCTCGACCGAGATCACGACGTGTGTGACCGAGGAGATCAACACGCTGACCGAGCGATTGCCCACCACCGAGAATTCGACGAACCCGCCTCCGGTCTGGATTGCCTCCTCTATCCGACCTCTCAGCTCGACGGCATCCTCCCCCTGCGCCAGGAAGAACTCTGATTCATTGAGCGCAATCCGCGTGCGCGCCATCGTCTGCACCTTGTCCTCCGCTCGTTGTCATTCCGTTGTCGTCATGCTGAGACGGTAACGAGTACATCCGGGCTCGCAGAGGGGGTTGCGCATGGGCCGCAGAAGAGGCAGTGCGCCGGTGTACCGTGATCACATGGGCAGACTCCGCTACGACGGGACCTCGGATCCGATCCTCATCGAAGACGCGACTCTGGCGCACCTCAAGATCGTCATCTCGACCAAGCTCCGCCGCCAGGAGAGCTTCATGATGACCTGGCTCCCGGTCAACGGCGGGGTCGACAAGCGCGCCACCGTGTGGATCCATCCGGCGATCCCGCTGCAGTTCGGGTACGACGCCGCCGAGCCTCCGGCGATCGATCCGCGACTGATCGCCGACATGATGCAGGCGCTCAACGCGTCGGGCGAACTCGTGCTCGATCATCTGATCTCCCCCGCCTGACCCCGAGTACCTCCGCAGGACCCGCCGCGGATCCGGCTACGCTGTGCCCGTGGATGCCGCCCCCTATCTCCTGCTCGGTCTGCCGATCCTCGCGCTGATCATCGGCGGCCCGATCCTCAGGAGTCGTATGGGTCGCCGTGCCTCTGCAACCGGAGCCAAGGCAGGAAAGAAGTTCGCGGACGAGAAGCTCGAGACGGCGCTCGGCGAACTCGGCACCACTCTGGTGATCCACGCACCAGAGCCGCGCGCGAGAGAGATCATCGCCTCCGCGATGGCGGGGAAGGAACGGGAGTACGTGATCCGCAGCGACGGCGGTTACGGCATCCGCTTCGTCGAACCCGATGACACGCTCGTCCGACTCGGTCCCGTCACCGAGGGCACCCGGATGCAGATCGAGACCTTCCGCGACTACTTCGGTTTTCCCCAGACCGTTCAGTTCTGGACGGAGCTGCGTGCACGGGTCGCCGCCGCGGCGGAGGCCCACGAGGTCACGGTCGCAGAGGGCAAGCCCATCCGCTACGTCCGCGGCGAGACGATCGACGACCGGAACGCCCGCTGGGTGCAGGCCCCCTGACCTGGGTCACGCGCCTTCAGCCGATGCAGGCGAAACACGGACGCACAACAAACCGCAGACGCAACTAGGCTGGAGGGCGCGCCCCGCCCGCCGGGCCTCCGCCGGGTCACGGTGGTGGCGTGCGCCCTGACGACCTCCTCCGGTCCACACGGTCCCGACTGACGGGACGGAGCCGCCGCTCCCGGTGTGGCCACGCCAGAAAGGCAAATACCCATGAGCGAATCCCCCGGAACCGCAGACCGTGACGGCGAGCGCTCGCCGGACTTCTTCGACCAGCTGATCGAGACCTCGCCCCGCGACCAGCAGGGCGCGTTCACCATCGGCTTCCGCGGATACGACAAGGGCGAGGTCGACGCCGCACTCTCCGCGCTTCGCAACCAGCTCAAGCAGGCCGCCGCAGACGTGGCCGAGGCTCAGGCGCGCGAAGAAGAAGCCGTCGAAGCGGTGCGGGAAGAGGAGCGCAAGGCTCGCGAGGCGCTCGAGAGCGAGCTCACGGCCGCGAACGCCAAGGCCTCCGACGCCGAGCAGCAGGTCGCCACACTCACCTCCGAGCTCGTCGACGCCCCGCAGCCCGACGGCGAGGAGGCCCCGTCGCGCCAGCAGTTCGAAGCGATCCTCCGTGTCGCGGAAGAGCAGGCGAACGTCCTCATCCAGAACGCCGCGGTGCAGGCCGATCGCCTGATGACCTCCGCTCGCGAGGAGGTGGCCGCGCAGCGCGCCGAGGCCGAGGCCGACGCGGAGCGCATCACCGACCAGGCGCAGCGCGACGCCGACCAGGTGCGCCTGAAGATGGACACCGAGTACACGGCTCACGAGGCGCGCATCGAGCGCGAGGCCGCGCACGCCGCGGAGAAGGTGAACCAGGCCGCTCAGGAGGCCACGGCGATCCGCACCGAGGCCGAGAAGGGCGCGGCAGCACTGCGCTCCCTCGTCACCCGTGAGACGACCCAGCTGCGCGCCGATGCCGAGCGCGATGTGCGCGACATGAACGCCCGCGTGCTCGAGTTCGAGGAGACCCTCACCCGCCGTCAGGACGACGCGCAGCAGGAGTTCCTGGTGCTGCACAACCAGGCGGTGGCGCACGCGGAGCGGATCACCAACGACGCCAACGAGCAGGTCACGGCCTCGCTCGAGCACGCCCAGCGCATCTCTGCACGCGCCGAGGACTACGAGCGCCTGACCCGCTCGCAGGCGCAGGCGATCGAGGCCGAGGCTCAGGTCCGCGCACGTGAGACCCTGGAGCGCGCACGCGCCAAGGCCCAGAAGATCGTCGATTCGGTCACCGGCCACACCACTGCCGTGCTGCACGACGCGGAGGACCGCACCCGCCAGCTGCGGTGGCAGCAGCAGCAGCTGTCGAGCTTCATGGCGGAGGTGCGCGAACTCATCCGCCCCGACGGCATCTTCTCCGACGAGTCGCTGCCGACGGAGATCACCGGAGCGGACGCGCCTGCCGCCCCGGCTCCCGAAGCTGCGGTCGCCGACGAGGCGCCGGAGGAGACCTTCCTCGGCGACGAGGTGCTCGAGGACGAACTCGACGATGACCGTCCGCTCGAGAAGATCACGATCGACGTGGTGGAGACCAAGAAGAAGTCCTCAAAGTAGACCCACGAACGACAGAGGCGCGAGCAGGGATTCCTGCTCGCGCCTCTGTCGTTCCCGGACTGATCAGGCCCGGTGATGTCTGTGGGCTACCCCCGGCCGAACTGCGCCACTGCCGGGCAGTCGAAGGGATCGGCTCCGGCGGAGAGACCGACCCGGTTCAGGTACTCGATGACGATCATGTAGGACCGACCGAGGCTGGTCTCCGTGTAGGGCACGTCGTTCGCCGCGCAGTAGTCGCGAACGATCTCCCGCGCCTTCGCGAGGTGCGGTCGCGGCATGCTCGGGAAGAGGTGGTGCTCCACCTGGTAGTTGAGCCCGCCCATGAGCCAGGTCGTCCACCATCCACCGCTGATGTTGCGGGAGGTGCGCACCTGCTTGGTGAAGAAGTCGAGACGGGCGCCGGGCTCGATGATCGGCATCCCCTTGTGGTTAGGCGCGAACGCGGCCCCCATGTAGACGCCGAAGACCGCGAACTGCACCCCCATGAAGGCGAAAGCCATACCGAGGGGGAGCATCATGAACACGGGCACCAGGATGAGGCCGAACCGAAGCGCAATGATGCTCAGCTCGGTCCAGCGTCCCTTGACGTTCTTCGTCGTCATGAGGTACTTCAGGCCGAGGAAGTGGAGGTTCAGCCCCTCGAGGGTGAGGAGCGGGAAGAAGAGCCAGCCCTGCTTGCGGGTGATCAGCTTGATCAGGCCCTTGGACTTGGCGGCATCCTCCTCGAGGAACGAGATCGTGTCGACTTCGATATCGGGGTCCTTGCCGACCTGGTTCGGGTTCCCGTGGTGCTTGGTGTGCTTCGAGTCCCACCACGAGTAGCTCATGCCGATGCTGGCGATCACGATGCGGGCGAGCTTGAAGTTCGCCGGCCCGGTGGAGAGGATCTGGCGGTGCGCGGCCTCATGCCCGAGGAACGCGATCTGCGTCAGGACGATGCCGAGCCCTGCGGCGATGAGCAGCTGGAACCAGCTGTCGCCGAGCAGGATGAAGCCGGTGATGAGACCGCCGAGCGCGACAGCGATGCCGGTGGCCACGAAGATGTAGAACCACTGGGTCCGCTGCAGCAGCCCGGTCTCCTTGACCACCTGCGAAACCTGCTTGTACGCCTTCGCCATGGGAGGGAAGTCTGCGTTGCCGGAATACGTCTGACGAATCGGACCCAGCGTTGCCGCGGTCGGTTCGATCTGTGTGAGGGAGATGATCTTCTCCTGACGATCGGAGCCCTTGAGCTGTGAAAGCCCAAGGCAGCTGCCCAACGCTTACCTCACAGTAGCCCTAGCTCTATACGCGTCAGGGAATACATCGGAACCTCTCGCCGACCCTTCAGCCGAGCCCGGCTGCGGATGTCCGAGGCGGCTCAGGCCCGCGCGCGTCGGGTCCGGCGTCGCCACGCTCGCGGAAGGATCGAGGGGAAGTCGGGGGTCGACCGAGAGGGTCGGTTCGCGTCTTCGAGGGCGCGGAAGGCGGCATCGAGCGAATCGAAGACTCCGAGTTCGGTGCCGTGATTGTCGCGCACGAGGTGCGCGCTGCCGTCGAACTCGACGAAGCCGGCGAACTCGCCGCCGCGCGTCGCGACGTGCACATCGACGTCGGCCTGTTTCCAGGTCAACGGGTCGGAAGGGGGAAGTGTGGTGCTGCTCATGGTCATACTCATTGCTGTGTGGCGGACACGCGTGGCGCTCCGCAAGATGTGAGACCGAGGGCGGATTCCGCACGCATCGATGTGCGCGGTCCGTGATGGCCCTGATCAGTGGCGACGTGGCGGCCGAGAGGGGCGATGCACACACGTTGCTCGACAAGCATAGCAGATCTCCCCTCTCGACCTCAGGAGCCCCGATGCGGCTCAGCTCGACGGCCGGCCGCCGCCTGGCCCGCCCTGACCTCCGCCCGCGGCGGGAGCTGTCTCGGTATCGATGCCGACCACGAGCGTCGCCGTATACCCGCCCTGCACGCCGCCCGTGACCGTGGCCAGTTGCAGCGCTCCGGAATCGTCGCCGAAGACGTTGTCGCTCGCCAGCGTGATCTGCGACAGATTCCTCGCGGACCCGTCGTAGGCCGACTCGGCGTAGACGTCCGCGCATGCCGCTTCCGGAAGTGCCAGCTGCGAGGTGGCGATGGCCGCCGTCGAGTCGGTGATCGAGCCGACATCCGGATACACCTCGAAGTGGATGTGCGGCCAGCGGCCCGAGTAGCACCCGGGGAACACAGAGGTGAACGAGACCCTGCCGTCGGCGTCCGCCACCTGCACACCCCTCAGGTAGGTGACGTCCTCCAGCCCCGAGGAATACATCGAGTACTCTCCCTGGGCGGTGCAGTGCCACGCGTAGACGGCGACACCGGCGAAAGGCAGGCCTCCGTTCGCCAGATCGATGACCCGCAGCTCGAAGGTGAGGGGCGCTCCCTCCGCCGTCGCTCCGCCGTCGATCGAGGACCGGATGTCCTGACGCACGATGCCGGCGTCCTCGAGCACATCGGGCCCGTTCGACCCGTCCCCCGGATACGGCCCCGCCGTCTCGTCGGGGATCTCATCGACGCTCACGGACTCGCCATCCGATGTCGTCGTCGTGCTGGGCATCGGTGTCGACGTCGCAGCTCCGACCGAGTCGGACGGCGTGCAGGCCGCGAGGACCACGGCTCCGATACCGAGCCCCGCGAGGCCGAGCACACCGCGCCGGCTCAGCAGGGTGCGGATGTCGAAGGCCGCGCCCTGGTCGACGACCTCCTCGTCGGCACGATCGAGCAGCCTCCCCTCGTACGCCGGACCATCGGGGGTCTGGGTGGGTTCCGGAATGCTCATGATGCTCTCCTCCTCGACGAACTGTTGGTGATGACCACCAGCGTCGCGGAGCTTCCGATCAGGCGCTCCTGCGCCCGCTATGCCTTCTCTATGTGTGAGGAATCGACCGGCGGACGCAGCACCAGCACCACCACGACTCCGACGAGGATGAGGGCGGTGAGCGTCACCGGAACCGGCAGCACGGGGTCGAGCAGCACCAGCACCGCCGCGACCGGGACGACCGTGTTCACGACACGATCCGCGTTCTCACGGATGGCGATCCACCAGATGCCCACCAGGAAGATCGCGATCGGGATGGTGACCGTGAACGATGCGGCGATGTTCGACAGATGGCTCTTCCCGGTCAGGACGTCGAGCTCCACCTCGATGCCCGCCGAGAAGGCGGCCGCCGCCGCGAAGACGGAGTAGTGCGTGTATCCGTAGCGCAGCGACCGCGCGAAGCTCGAGATGGCACGGTGATGCGGCGGCCAGAAGTAGATCCACCAGAGAGACGCCGTCACGACGAGCGTCAGCACCGAGATCGCGATCAGCGGCCCGAGACTCTCGACCTTGTCGAGTGCATCGATGATCGCGTTCGCCGAGGCCAGCAGGCTCTCGCCGAGCACGATGAGGGTGAAGAGTCCGTAGCGCTCGGTGATGTGATGCGGATGCCACGGATTCTGCTTGCGGAACTCGGCGAACACCGGGACGCTGATCTCGATCAGGGCGAACAGCACGAACGCGGCGATCTGCAGGGGGCCGGTGGGTATGAGGAGGAACAGGATCCACAGCACCTGGACGGCAGCGATGCCGAACGCGTACCGTCGCGTCACCGACCGCAGCGGACCGGCCGACCGCGACGCCCGCAGCCACTGCGCCACCATCGCCACGCGCATCACGACGTACCCGAGCACGGGAACGGTGAAGTCCCCCTCGTTGAACGCTCGGGGGATGCCGGCGGCGAAGACGAGGACGCCGCCCATCTGCACGAAGGTCGTGACGCGGTAGAGCCAGTCGTCCGTGTCGAACGATGTGGCGAACCAGGTGAAGTTCATCCAGGCCCACCAGATCGCGAAGAACAGCATCGCGTAGGAGGTGATGCCGTGCAGGAACTCTCCTTCGCTGAGGGCGTGGTGCAGCTGAGCGGAGGCGATGCTCACCGCCACCACGAAGACGAGGTCGAAGAAGAGCTCGAGCGGACTAGCGGTGCGATGCGGCTGCGCCGGGTCGCGCGGCAGCATGGTTCGCAGCTGGAAGCGTGGACGGTCGATGTTCGCGGTCACCGCGACAGGATAGCCCTCCGGCGGCCGCCTCCCGCAGCCGCCGTTCATCCAATCAACAGAATTACCTTCCGGTGGAGCCCGTGTTCCGCTACACTGGCTCGAGTCTGCAGTGCCTGCTGTCAGCGATCACCGTGTGGGACGGTGAGAACGCACTCCGTGATGTGGGAATCATGGGGAGTCTCAGCAGGACCCGAGGGGTCGGGACGCAGACGAAAGCCGTGAGCGTGGGGTTCATGGTCTGGGGAAACTGGGGAAACACATGTCGCACTGGGGATTTCTGCGTACATTCACGGCTCATGGGGCCTCGGCATGACTTCCGTCGAGGATGCCCTGAGCATCGCTCGTACGGGCTTCGTGCCGGTCGCGGCTCCGCGAGCCACGAAGTCGGTGACGCGCACGGTGGTCACGCCGCGCGCTTCGGCGACTCTGGAACGGCGCCGTCAGTGGGAACGTCGCTATCGGATGCAGCTGCGGATCACGGATGCGGCCGTCATCCTGTTCGCACTCGGTCTGACAGCAACGATCCAGCTGGCGAACGGCGTCTCCGGGCCTGAGGTCCTGCGCGACGGCATTCCGCTCGCCGCGCTGTGGTACCTCCTGCTGAGCGCGCTACACACGCGGGACGCCGCGTTGTTCCGCGCCAGCGCCACCGAGTACCGCGGCGTCGTGCACGCCACGGGACTCGCGTTCGGGATCATCGCCATCGTGGCGGTGCTGCTCGCCTGGAAGACGATGCAACTGACGCTGCTGCTGGGGCTGCCCGTCGGTGTGCTGACTCTCCTGGTGACCAGGTGGCTGTGGCGTCACTGGCTGCAGAAGCAGCGATCCCAGGGAAGGTTCGCCTCCCGCACCCTCGTCGTCGGCAATAGGGACGACGTGGAGTATGTGGTCCGGACGCTGCACCCGATCGGCGCATCCGGCTACCAGGTGGTCGGCGCGACGCTGCTCGACGGCAACGCTCGCGACATCGTGATCGACGACACGCGGTTCCCGGTCCTGGGGAACGTGAACTCCGTGTCGTCGGTCGCGGCCGAGGTCGGTGCCGACACGATCATCGTGGCGAGCCGCCCCGAGGGCGAGCCCGAGTTCGTGAAGCAGCTCAGCTGGCAGCTGGAAGGGACCGCCGCCGAGCTCGTGCTCTCGAGTCGCCTCACCGACGTCGCGGGTCCGCGGATCTCCTTCGCGCCGGTGGAGGGACTGCCACTGATCCAGGTGCAGATCCCCACCTATGAAGGTGGCCAGCACCTGCTCAAGCGCGCCCTCGACATCGCCGTGGCCACGGTCGCGCTGATTCCGATCGCGCTGCTGGCTCCCGTGCTCGCGCTGCTGATCAAGCTGGACTCCCCCGGTCCGGTCTTCTTCTTCCAGGAGCGGGTCGGCCGCGACGGTCGACGGTTCAAGATGGTCAAGTTCCGGTCGATGAAGACGGACGCCGAGCAGCAGCTCGCCCTGCTCAAGGAGCAGAACCAGGGCGCCGGACTCCTGTTCAAGATGAAGGACGACCCCCGCGTCACCCGGGTCGGCCGAGTGCTGCGCAAGCTCTCCCTCGACGAGCTGCCGCAGTTCTGGAACGTCCTCATCGGCGACATGAGCGTGGTGGGGCCTCGGCCGCCGCTGCCCAGCGAGGTCACCGCCTACGACGGCACCGTCTTCCGACGCCTGTACATCAAGCCGGGGATCACGGGGCTGTGGCAGGTCTCCGGTCGGAGCGACCTCTCCTGGGACGAGAGTGTCCGGCTCGACCTGCGCTACGTCGAGAACTGGTCCGTGATGAACGACCTGCAGATCATGTGGCGCACCGCCAAGGTCATGGTGCAGCCCAGCGGGGCATACTGATCGGATGAGCAATTCGAACCGCCTCACCATCGCGATGGTGGGGACCAGAGGAGTGCCCGCAGCATACGGCGGCTTCGAGACCGCCATCGAAGAGGTCGGACGCCGTCTCGCCGACCGCGGACACGATGTCGTCGTGTACACCCGCGGCTCCGAGCGGCGCGAGAAGGAGTACCTCGGTATGAGGGTCGTGCACCTTCCCGCGATCCCGGTGAAGCAGATCGAGACGCTGAGCCACACGGGGCTGTCGGCTCTGCACCTCATGTTCCGGCGGCGGCCGGATGCGACCTTCGTCTTCAACGCGGCGAACTCCCCGTTCCTGCCCCTGCTGCGATTGCGCCGCGCGCCGGTCGCCCTGCACATGGATGGACTGGAATGGCGACGCTCGAAGTGGGGTCCGCGCGGCAAGGCGTACTACCGCTGGGCTGAGCAGTTCGGGGTGCGCACGGCCGATGCGCTGATCGCGGATGCGCCCGGAATCGCCGACTACTACCGGCACCAGTTCGACGTTCCGACCGAGCTCATCCGCTACGGCGCCCCGATCCTCGACCAGCTCCCGGAACGTGGCGTCGCCGAGATGGACCTCACCCCTGAGGGGTATCACCTGGTCGTCGCCCGGTTCGAACCGGAGAACCATGTGCTCGAGATCGTCCGGGGTTACCGCGACAGCGACGCGAAGCTGCCGCTCGTCGTCGTCGGCTCGGCGCCCTACAGCGCGGGGTACACCCAGGAGATCCAGCGTGTGGCGGACGGCGACGACCGCATCCGTCTCGTGGGGGGCGTCTACGACCAGGAGCTGCTCGATGCGCTCTATGCGAATGCGCTCACGTATCTGCACGGCCACTCTGTGGGCGGCACCAACCCCTCGCTCCTGCGCGCCATGGGGGCCGGGACCGCTGTCATCGGCTTCGACGTCCCCTTCAACCGCGAGGTACTCGACGGCAACGGGTGGTTCTTCGCGGATGCCGCCCAGGTCGCCGAGCAGGTGATGGCCGCCGAGTCCGACCCGGCAGCGACCGCGGCCAAGGGCAGCACCGTGCAAGAGATCGCCCGCACCCGCTTCCGCTGGGATGATGTCGCGGACGAGTACGAGGCACTCGCGCAGCGGATCTCCGAAGGCGCGACCATTCACCCCTCAGCCAGGCGGGCACGCCGACGGTCGACGGACTGGGCGCCCGTTCGCGCCGAATCGAGCACTTCGTGAGCAACGAGTCGAAGCGACCGACCGTCCTCCTCGTCCACCCCGGCGCCGAGATGTTCGGGTCCGATCGCATGCTCCTGGAGAGTGCCATCGGCCTCGTCGAATCGGGCGCGCGCGTCATCGTCGCTCTGCCGAGTTCCGGCCTTCTCGTGAACGAGTTGCGTGCGGCCGGCGCAGAGGTCGTCATCCTGCCGATGCTCGTGCTCCGCAAAGTGCTGCTCACCCCGCGCGGACTGCCGAGGCTGTTCCGAGACACGTTCCGAGGGCTGGGCGCTGCCTGGCGGCTGATCGGCCGGCTGCGTCCCGACGTCGTGTACGTCTCGACGATCATCATCCCCGAGTGGCCGCTGATCGCCCGGCTGCGCGGAGTCCGCACCGTGAGCCACGTGCATGAAGCCGAGGCCTCGGGCAACAGGATCGTCAATGCTCTCCTCTACTCCCCCCATCTGGCCTCCCATCAGACCCTCGTGAACAGCCGGTTCAGTCTGGACACCATCCGCACCGCGCTCCCCGCCCTGGCCCGGCGCTCGCACGTGGTGTACAACGGCGTCGCTTCTCCCCCGCACCCGCTGTCTCCCCGTCCCCGCACAGAGGGCCCCCTCCGCGTGCTCTACATCGGGCGTCTCTCCCCCCGCAAGGGCCCCGATCTCGTGATCGCGGCGGCCTCACGACTCCACTCCGCCGGGCGCGCAGTGGAGGTCACCCTCCTCGGCGCGGTGTTCGAGGGCTACGAGTGGTTCGAACGCGACCTTCGTGCGCAGGCGTCCGAGGCCGGGGTCACCGTCGACTTCGCCGGATTCCACACCGACATCTGGCCGTTCCTCGAGAAGGCCGATGTGCTGCTCGTGCCATCGCGCGTCGACGAACCCTTCGGGAACACCGCCGTCGAAGGCGTCCTCGCCCTGCGACCGGTGATCGCGAGCGACAGCAGCGGACTCCGGGAAGCAGCAGGCGGTTACGGCACGGCGAGGCTGGTCGCGGCCGGCGACGCGGAGGCGATCGCTTCCGCGCTGACCGACATCGACGCCCGGTGGGATGAGATCGTCTCGACCGTCGCAGACAGCCGCGCCGAGGCCCTGCGCAGGCACGCGCCTCAGGTCTACCGCTCGAGCATCTCGACGCATCTCCTGGGCTGACCCGCACCCCGGTCTGCCACACCCGCCGGCGGGTCAGCGCTCTCGCTACACCTGTTCCAGCTCGCCCACGGTGAGCCGCTTCTTGTTCCGGACGATGTAGATCGAGAACGGGATCAGCTGGCACACCACGAGGGCGAAGGCGACGCCGATCAGGGGTCCGGCGATGCCCAGCACAGGAGTGAGCACGAACGAGAGGGTGATGCCCACGGCCGCCATGCTGAGCGTGGGGATCACCTGGAAGCGGATTCCCGGCTTGTCCATGATGAACATCCCCAGGGGGTACACGGCCGCCGTCATCATGATCATCAGACCGAAGGCGAAGATCGTGCTCGTGCGCACCGTCAGCTCACCCTGGGTGATGAACCCGAACAGCCACGGGCCGACGAGCCACACCATCACAGTCGCGACGCCGATCGCCGCAGCGAACAAGACCGACAGCAGGAACGGCCCACGCCGGAGGTCACCGTCGTGGCGGCTCTTCGCGAAGTGCGGCCAGAGCGCGAGTCCACCGGCCATCACGAGTCCGTTGAGGGCGAAGAACACCTGGCCCGCCACGCCGTACTCGGCGACGTCGGTGGGTCCGCCCAGCTGAGCGATCACGTAGCGCTGCGAGCCGACGGCGATCGGATACGTCACCATCTGGGCGAGCATCGGCCACCCGACGTCCATCACCCGCACGCCCGGGTAGCGGCGAGGATGCAGGACCATCCGGGCGGCCGAGGGGATCAGCGGCGAAGTCGTGCGAGCCGTGATGAGGATGCCGAGCACGGATACCAGGAAAGACGCGCCGAAGGAGGCGATCGCCACGAAGGAATGGAGATTCTCGCCACCGAAGGTGAGCATCAGCCAGACGCCCGTCATCGTGAGCGGCGAGATCAGCCCCTGGAGGAGGATCACGATGTGGTTGCGACGCTGGCCCAGCATGATCCGCGCCCACACCCCGAGCGGGATGCCGAGACAGAAGATCGTGACGCAGTAGAAAGCGGCCAACGAGGCACCCGGTCGCCCTCCGGCTTCACCGAACACCAGCTCCCAGGCACCCGTGAGCACGAGCACCGTGTTGATCGCCATCGCCGTGGCGGCGAAGGTGAGCAGCACTCGGCCGACGGAGGTGAGCTGGTACCGCAGCTTCTCGTCGGTGCGCACGTTCGTGCTGGTCGCGACAGCGTTGACGAGGACCGCGCCGCTGCCGAGGTCTGTGAACGTCAGCAGCGAGGGGATGGTCGTCAACAACGTGTACAGGGCGAAGCTGTCGACGCCGGCGCCGCCGATGATCATCCGGGTCGTGATGACGCCGCAGACAAGCGCGATGACCATCGTCAGCGCACGCGCGCCGACAGCGAGAAGAGAACCCATGTTTACATCGTCACCGGGGCAGGGCTCCCAGTGTCGTGCTGCTGCCGGGGAGTCGCGATACTGAGGCGATGTCGGACGGCACCGGCACCGCCACCGACCCCTGCGTCGCGGCGAACTGCGGCAGCAGGGCGAAGCCGGCGTCGACCACCGGGGCTCCCTCGACGAACTGCGACCGTCGATCCTGCCCCGTGGCCGCGGTGAACGCGGCCAGCGTATCCGTCACCGCGGGGTCTCTCGAGACGGAGCCCTTCGACCACGCGGAGAACCAGCGGGGGGTGCCCGGTGACGTGCGGTGATAGAGGTTTCCGTTGACGCTCGACATCATCTGCGAACCCGTGTACTGCAAGGAGAAGTCCTGGACGCAGACCAGGCAGTTGCCCGCGCTCTCGGCCACGATGTTGTTCGATGCCACGATGTTCCTCGTGATCCAGGACGCCTCGGGTGCGTACCGCGTCCGCGGGTCGTGCCCCGGCGTGTTCGGGTCGGAGGCGCGGCGGGCGTCCATCGCGATGCTGATGTTCCGGTTCCCGTTGCCGACCAGCGTGTTGTTCCAGATCTTGACGCTGCCGGAGTTCAGCACCCACAGGCCGAACTCTCCGTTTCGGGCGATGACGTTGTCGGCGATGACCGCACGTTCCGACAGCTCCACCATCACGCCATGCCCGGTGTTGCCGATCACATCGTTCCCGGTGAACGCGATATCGAGGACGGACTCGTCGAACCATGGTCCGCGGCCGTCGTTCCCGGTGAACGCGCTGTCCGTGACGGTCACCCCCCTGGTGCGGGTGACCTTGAACGCGCCGGACACCGGTGCGTCGTTGAAGTGCTCCATGTTGTTGCCCACGGAGAGCATCTGCGTCACGGTCAGTCCGTCGGCCTGCGATGCGCCGCCGCCCAGCAGACCGTTGCCGATCAGGGAGACACGGGTCAGCGTGGTCGCCGGCGCCCACGAGTAGAAGCCTGTGGTCGAGTTGTCGCGGATCGTCACATCGGTGAGCGACACGTGCGGTGCAGCGGCGATGACCGTGCCCATCTGCGGGACACTGGTGGCGTATCGGCGCACTCCGATCCCGCGCACCTCGGTCCCTGCGGAGCGGATGGAGAGCGCCTGCGTGAGCACGCTCGCCTCGACCGACTTGCCCGAGGGGTTCGTTCCGATCACCAGACGCTTGGCGGAATCGTCGACGAAGAAAGTGCCTTCCGCGACCTGGGCGACGGATGCGACCTCGCGCAGCTGGACTCCTGCCACCCAGACCTGATCCGGGTGCGCGGCCATCGGGTGCGCCGGATCGACGAATCTCCACTCCGCCACCGTGTTGTCGGGCGCGCCCTTCGTGTAGGTCGGACTCGCATCGAGGGCTGTGTTCCAGCCGTCGACGAACCAGGTGCTTCCCGAGGCCTTCCAGCCGGTGACCGGCTCGGCGCCGTCGAACCACACGGACTCGTTGGGTGCCGGCTGGATGGTGACCCGCTTCTGCGCGGGCACCACGACCTCTTCGTGGTACGAGCCGCCACGCAGGACGATCGTCCCCCCGTTAGGGACGATGCGGAGCGCGGCAGCGACCGACTTGACCGGTGCGTTCCTGGTGCCGGAGGCTCCGTCGAACCCTGCAGGTGAGACGTAGACGGCCGTCGCCGGAGCTTCGTACACGAGCGTCCCTGGGGCTTTGGCCCCTGGTTCGCCGCGCAGGCCCTCAGGCGTCACGGGAGGTACCGGCTCGGGTT
>NZ_SCOG01000031.1:0-34190 GCF_005502545.1 Microbacterium sp. Beta | reverse complement strand
CGCATCGGGGGAGAGCAGCCCGAATGGCACCGCCTCGACCCGAAGGAGCGCCAGGCACGCATCACGGCTGAGGTTCGACTGAATGCGCCCCGGAACGACCTCGCGCGCAGCGTCCGAGCGGCAGCCGGCGCGAGCGAGAACGAAGCCGAGTTCGTGCGCCGGCTGCGCCGCTCCGGCGTCCTCGTCCGCCCCCGGTTCGCGGAGGGCACGACGGACGTCATCACCGGCTACTCGGTCGCGACCAGGCCCACGAAGGGTGAGCGTCCGATCTGGTACGGGGGCGGTCAGATGGGCCGCGACCTCACCCTGCCGAGGCTCCGCGAAGGTTGGCCCGACACACCCACCGGGGCGAGCGATGCGGCCGCCGAGTGGCAGGCAGCGGGACGGGGCCGGCGGCCCGTTGCACCTGGTCGCGAAATGCGCGAACCAGACCCCGAGCTGTGGCAGCGCCACACCGAGGAAATCGGCCAGCTCCGCGAGCAGCTTCGGTCGGTTCCGCTCGACGACCGCGACACCTGGTCGACGGTCGCACGTCAGACCGCGGCCGCGTTCGCAGCCTGGTCGAACGCCGTCGAGGAGACACCCGGTGACCTGGCCGAGGCGTCCGACGCACTCGCCAAGTCGGCACAGACCTACCGTCGCCCGGTGAAGCCCCAGCGCGCCGGCCGGGTGGCAATGTCGGGCGCGACGATGCTCCTCGCCAGCGTCGCCCGCGGCGGCCAGGGAACGGCCGCGCAGCTCGCCATGCTGCGACAGCTCATGAACCTCTCCCAGGCCGTCTACGACGCCGCGAAGGCCGCAGGGGAGGCCCGGCAGGCAGCGAACGTCGAGGCCGCCGTGCGGGAGCGCGTGATGAACGTTCGGCGGCAGCTCGAAGCCGTGCCGGCCACCGCGGCCGCGACGTCGACGACAGGCCCGACGTCGACCGCCACGGCGACCGCGCCGAGGGTCGACCGCTCCGCGATCGTCGACGCATCCGTGCAGGAAGCGCTCGACAAGATGCAGCGCGCCGAGGAGCAGCGCAACAAGACCACCGGCTCGCCGGTTCCGCCACAGGTGGAGCCCGCGCGGCCGCGCACCACGACGAAGCCGGGCGCAGATCGCGGCCCGGAGCGATGAGAAGGGAGTCAGATCATGGCCGATGAGAGCGACGGCATCGAGGAAGCATTCGAAGGGCAGCTCCGCATCGCCGTCACCGCGGCGGGCCGGGTAGGCGAAGCACTCGCCCGCGCCCGCGAGGAGGCGGCACGACGCGCACAGGCACAGAGCGAGCAGGCAGCCCGCGAACTGTCGTCACGGTTCGAGGCAGAGAAGCGCGCAGCTCGCGTCGAGCTGGGAAGCGTTCACCGCTCCGACTGGTGGGACAAGGCGACGCCGCAGCAGATCGGCGGCGCACTCACCACGGCGCGCGCGTGGGGCTCGGAAGACCCCGAGGCGCAGCGCGCGGAGGGCCGCATCCGCGACGAGCTCCGCACCCGCTACGGCGTCGACGTCGACAACACCGGCGCCGACCCCGCGGCCGTCCAGGCGGCCGTCGAGGCCGAGCAGCTGCGCCGGCAGTCCGACACCGAGCGTCAGCGCAGCGCTACCGAGCAGGCCGAGGCGGTCGCGCTCTCGCGTCAGGCCGACGAAATCGACCGCGCGGCCGAGGCGTCACGGGACACCGCCGACACGGCTCCCGACGAGGCAGAGCGCGAGCAGGCCCAGGTGCAGGCCGAGCGCGAGCAGAACCGCGCCGAGGCCACCCGCGAGAAGGCCGAGCCGCTGTATGACTCGTCCGAGCGGCGCGAGCGCGACGCCGACAAGCTCGAACAGCGAGGCGTCGGCAAGGAGGCCGTCAGCGCGAAGATGGCGGCCGACGTCAGCCAGGGCAAGCCGGCCACCGAGGCGGTCAAGGCGCAGCAGCTACAGAGCGCCAAGGCGCGGCCGAACAGGTCGCGATCGTCGAAGGTGCAGCGCACCGAGATTGGTCGCTGAGCGACAGCCTGAGCCCACGAGAGAGGGACCGACCCACTGGGCCGGTCCCTCTCTCGTTGTGCGCTCAGACGCCCGTAGGCGGCTCCTCGCGCAGGTCCGGGTACAAACCCTCCGGCGGTGCCGTGTACGGCAGCTCAGCGCCCTTGTCGCTGTCGTTCGTGTTGACCCGGTTCTCTCCCATGCCGGCGGCCGCGAACGGGCCGTGAGGGTCGAGCAGGACGCTCATGTGGTGCTCGGCGTGATCGCGGAACCAGACGCTCATCCCCGTTGTCGGATCGAGGCGCAGATGCTCCCACGCCCGCCACAGGGCGTCGAGGCGGATCACGGCCTCCGGGTAGTTCCACCAGTCGGCCGCCCACACGCTGCGCTCCCCGTCGACGCGGCGACGGTAGTTCTTCACCAGGTACTCGCGCACGAACTCGTCGACCGAGCCGTAGTACAGCGTCGGCTCCGCGTCGGCCGGCTCCTCCTCGTCGAGAGCATCCAGCGCCGCGGTGACAGCACGACGGGCGGCCGTGGCCGCCTGCGCTTGCAGCTCCTCGACCACCGTCGGGTCCAGCGCCTCGTCTACCTCAGCCGCGACGGCATCCTTCACCGCGCCCGTGATCGCCTTCTGCACCACGGCGCGAATCGCCGGAGCGGCGAGGTTCGTCGCGACGTCGGCAATGTCGATCCCGAACAGCCGGCCGGGCTCACGCTCCGGCAGCTCCGGCAATTCGGCGTCGTCGGGGACGTCGCGCGGGTCGGGCTCGTCGCCCTCGTCCAGCTCGAACGGCTGCGCCTCGATCCCCTCGTCAGCGGGAGCGTCGCCCCAGTTGTCGCTCATCAGGCCGCACCGTTCCCGTCGACGGCGGCCGCGACCTCACGCACCGACTCCTGCGCCTCGACGATCGTCCGCGACGCCTGCGGGTCGTGAGCTGCGATCGACGCCTTGACCTTCTCCGCGTGCGGGCCGGTCATCCACGGTTGCGTGCGAATGAGCGTCGGGCGGTTCCCCGAGGAGAGCACCACGGCGCGACCCTTCGGCATCGCGGCCAGGTCGGCCACGTCCAGGATGCGCTCACGGTGGAGCTGCTGATTCACGCTGCGCCCGCCACGGCCGGAGGACACCGACGACGCCTGACGGTCGTAGTCACCGATCAGCTTGGACAGGCTTTCCAGGAACGCATCTTCGGAGACACCGCCGCCGTAGACCTTCACATTCGAGGCGCTCCACAGCTTGCGCATGCCCGAATCGCCCCACACGTCGACGCCCTGCGACCACGACTGCAGGATGGTCATCAGCACGATTCCGCGCGAGCCGTAGTGGCTGTAGAGGTTCGGCAGCTCACGCCACCGGCAGACGTTCGCGGCCTCGTCGAGAACGCCCAGGAGAGGCACCGACAGGCGGCCGCCGGCAGACCCGGCGGCCAGCTCCTCCGCGGCCTCCACCACGGCGACCGTCAGCGCCGTCACGAGCGGGCCGGCGGTCCCGCGGCCCTCCTTGGAGAGCGAGTACAGGGTGCCGCCGTCACGCACGAACGCGGCCGGGTCGAACTGCGGACGCAGATCGGGCTCACCCTGCGGGTTCACCCACGCGGCCACCTGGCGGTTGGTCAGGCACGACGCCATTTGCTGCGCCGTGCCGTAGATGCCGCCGCGCTGCTTCTCCGGGGCGGTGATGACACCGCGCACCTGGTCGGCCGTCAGGTCGTACCCACCGCGACGGAGGATGCCGATCGGCTCCTCCTCCGTGGGGCGCGTCAGCCACCCGTAGACGTCCGTGATCGGACGCGAGTCGAGCGCGGCCGCGAGCAGGAGCCCCCCAAGGAGATCCTGCCCCGCGGGGTCAAAGTAGGCATCCGTCTTGGCTCCGGGATCGCGTGAACCGGACGCGAAGTGATCGGCCAGCTTGGCCGCGCGCACCTCGTCGGTGACGTAGCTGAGCGGGTTCCACCACCATGTAGGTTGCTCGAGCGCGATCCCCTGGGGATCGAACACCCAGACCGGGCCGGCCTCCGCGCGCACGTCGCGCGTCGCGTCGACCACATCGCGCTTGTTCGAGGTCACGAGAACGCCCCCAGGAGCCTCCAGAATGGCCGGCACCGCCCGAGAGGTCGTCTTACCGGTGCGCGGCCCCCAGATGTCGATATGCATGTCCTCCCAGGTGCCGTAGAGCGGCATCTGGCCGAGCGTCTTACCGATCGGCACACCGAGGGAGCCAGTCACGCCGAGCCGGGTCGCCTGAGCCTGCGCGTTGCGCTTGCTCAGACCCTCGACGTCCTTCCCTCGACCCATGTACGAGCTGGCCCGGTCGACGCGAGTCCGCCCCTTCCGGTAGCGCACGACGCCGACGATCGCGAGCACCACGAGCGCGAGGACGATCGCCAACAGGACGATGACGATCCACGTCGCGGATGCCGGCCACGGCACCCGCCCGAGAATCACCCCGAGGGTGAACGCGAACGGGTCGGAGGGCAGCTCGACGCCGGTCCCGTCGAGCTGGTGGCCAAGGCGCACCGCGACGTTGAGAACGACGATCGCAGCCACCGCCCCGAGAACGACGATCAGCAGCAGCAGCGTCTCACCGCCGAGGCCGCCGGGATCGCGGCGGCGGTTGTTGGGAGTGCTCATGACACCCTCTCCTCGTGCTCCTCGACCAGCTCCTCGACGACGTGCAGCGCGCGCCGTCCGGTGCGGGACTGTTCGTACCAGCGCTGATTCGTGTCACGGATCGAGCGCTCAGCCTCCGTCAACCGAACCTCGACGGGGATGCCCGGTCGCGTGCCGACCTTGACGAGGAACTTCCCGCGGCCGGGAGGGTCGACCTCGCGGCCCGATGCGGCGTCCCACGCGGGCGGGTCCTGCCAACCGGTCAGAAGCTCTTGCTCGGCCTCCGAGAACGGGATGACCGACGTCAGCTCCGGCATTTCGGTGTACGGCAGGCCCGCGCACATGACCATGCCGGCGCGCTCGACGAAGCCCTTCGCCTTCAAGCGGTCCTCCTCCGGGAGGGCGCTTAGGTCGGCCATCGTGTGCGAAATCATGGCCGTACCGACGCCCACCTGACGGTTCAGGCGGGTGAGGAAGTCGACGCGATCGACGATGCCGTTACCGGCGCGCAGCGCACGCCACAGCTCATCCATGATGACGAAGTAGTGCCGGCGGGGTTCCAGGCCGGCATCCGCGAGGACGTTCGCGATGTTCACCGTCGCGAATCCGTTCGACCAGCAGGCGAGCAGGGTCGCCGCGCGCAGATCGCCCTCAGCCTCACCGATGGCCGAAATGTCGTAGACCACCGGGCGGTCGAGGCGCATCGGGTTGTCGGTCGGCTGGGAGAACATTTCGCCCAGGCGGCCACCGCGGGAGAGGCTGATAAGCGACGCTTCCAGCCCGCGGGTGATCCGCTGATACTCCGCGAAGTCGCCGCGGTCGACGGCCACCTGGCGCAGCTCCTCCGGCCCTTGCTGCACGACGTTCAGCAGATCGCCCAGGACCGGCACACCGTCGAAGTTCCGATCGAGGTAGCGCAGCGCCTGGTCGACGATGGATTCCTCGACGTCGCTCGGAGGCGACTTGCGGAGGATCGTCAGCAGGGACGACACCATAGCCAGGCGGCGGCCGTGGGCATCCTCCAAGACCTCGCCGGCCTCCTTCGGGAAACCGGCCTCAGTGAGCCGCTGTGCGGCCTCCTTCGCCTCGCCGGGGTCGAGCACGTTCAGGTGCCCGCGGCCACGGCCGAGGGTGATGACCTGGCCGCCGAGCGCGCGAATGACCTCCACGTAGTCGGGTCGAAGATCACCCAGCACGAGCGGCTGCACACCGTAGCCGGCGAGGCCGATCGCCATCCGAGCGACGGCCGTCGACTTGCCGAGGCCGGGCTTGCCGAGCACGAACAGCGACGGGTTGCTGATGAGCTTCGCGCGCTGGAACCACGAAATCGGGTCGCAGCACAGCGTCGCCCCGGTGTGAATGTGGCGGCCGAGCGGGACGCCCACCATCGGCGTGCCGGCACCGATCGCGTAGGGCCACAGGCCGCACACTTGCAGCGTCGTCCCGCGCCACTCAGCCGGCGGCTGGATGAAGTTCGACATGCCGCCGGCAGGGCCGCTGTAGCCACGAGAGGACAGCGCGCCGGCAGACGTCGACGAGCCCGCGTCGGTGCTCTTGCGCCCAAGGCGCACGAACAGGAGTGAGCCGACGGCCACGACAACAACGAGGCCGCCGAGGGCCGCGAGGGCAATCTGATCCGGGGTCATCACACACGCTCCCTCAGTGCCGCGGGGACGGCCACGTGCTTGGTCAGCACCAGGCCCAGGGGCAGGGCGGCGGCGAATGCGCTGTCCTGGGAGCCGTAGACGGGACGGAGACGGAGACGTGCGGTCGCGCCGAGGTTGTCGACAGCGGCGCGCGCTTCGGCTTCCTTCACCGGGTCGATCACCGTCGCGGTGACGAGGATGCCGAAGTTGACCAGGCCAGCGCCCGATGCCTCCTCCGATTCCGTCGCCTGAGCCGAGCGCAGCGCGAGGGTGTCGCGCGCCGCCGGCTTGTTGGTCGACGTGGCCTTGAACTCCGCAGCTCGCACGTCCGACTGGACGAGCGTCGCGGCCCGTGCCGGGTCGATCGGCTTGTACAGCAGCGTCACGCGCTTACGGGCGATATCCCGGTGCGGAGCGAGCAGCCGGGCGAGGACTCCCGACTGCACGAGCCCGCGGGGCGCTTGCGTCATCGCCCAGGTGACCGACTTGGCCGAGTCGTGACGGTAGCTGTCCCATCCGGCCTGAGCCGCCGTCGGGCCGACGTCGCTCCACCGGAGGTCGGGCACGTCGCCGTCCGCGTGCGCGTCGTCGATCAGCGTCGCGGCCGCCGGGTCGTAGGCGACCCGGATCGTCTCGCACAGCTCTTGGGCCGAGAGCGGGTGAGCAGCGCCCGCGCCCGTCGCCTGCAATCCGGCCGTGAGGCCAGGCAGGCGAGCCGCGAGCTCGCGCGCCATTTCGTCGGGCTTGCGCACCTTGGCACCCTTCCGAGGAGCAGCAGCGAACGTGAGCGTGACGTACGCCTTCACCGTCGACGAGCCGGCCGGGTAGCTCAACACAACCTCACCCAGCATCGCCTTGGCGAAATCGGGGCCGTCGGGGTCGGTGTTCGTCTCGACCTCACGGCGCAGCCGGCGTCCCGAGTCGGGAGCCGTCTCGATCGTCACCGCGGCAGCTTCCATGTTCGGCTCATCACCGAGGTTGCGCAGCCAGTGACCCCAGTCGGCCACCCACAGGTCGACTTGCTCCTGGTCGACGAGAGCCGCGCCGTCAGGCTCGGTCCCGATCACGATCGAATACGTCTTGGCGTGCGGGGAGTAGATCATCGCGAACGGCCGCGCGTAGGAGTCTTCATGTTCGGAGAGCTGAGTCTGCGCGCCGAGGCCGGGAAGCTGGTTCGTTCCCCAGTCGGAACGCCCCAGCGGGCCGGAGCGGTAGATGTTCGCCTTCCTCCGCTTGGTCGACGTCCACGCGACGCGGTTCGCGGCGCGCGAGAGGACGCTACGCCCGTCACCGTCGCGGATCGTCAGCAGCAAGATCAGCCCGCCGAACACCGCGGCCGTGACGAATGCCTCGATGATGCCCGTGGTCATCAGAACGACGATCACGATCAGCAACGCAACGAACATCAGGCCGGTGCCGACCGTGCCGAGCCCGAGGAGGCCCGGCGACGTCGGCTGACGCCAGTTCCCGTAGGTGCGGACGCCCCTACGGCTTGTCTCTACGGTTGCCATCAGCTCCCGCTCCCTTCACCTGTTGCTTGGTTACCAACGTCTCGGGCGGCCCCAGCGGCCGCCTGTCCTGCTTGTTTTGCAGCGCCGATCGCGACGCCGGCAGCCATGCCGATAGGCCCGCCAGCGGCGCCGGCCGCTGCACCCGCAGCAGCTCCACCACCGGCAGCAGCTCCGCCGGCCGCAGCGCCACCCGCGGCAGCTCCACCGCCCGCAGAGGCCGCAGCAGCGCCCGTGCCGCCACCAGCAGCACCCGAGGACGCCGCGGCCCCTGACGTGGCCCCACCGCCGCCACCAGCGCCGCTAGAAGCCTGCGCGGCCTGTGGTGCCGACTGACCGCCACCGCTGGCCCCAGACGGGCCGGTAGAGCCCGTGGAGCCAGACGAGCCGGTCGACCCGGAACCACCCGACGAGCCGCCACCGGAACCGGTCGCGAGGCGACCCATTGAGGCCGCTCCGGTCGGGAGCGAGGCGAGAGCTGCGACGCCGAGCGCGCCGCCGGCACCGGCCGACATGGCCCCGACGAGCGGGGTCACGAACCGCATCAGGGCCGGCATGGCGAACAGCGCGAGCACCATCAGAATGAGGCCCGTCAGAACGGCGATGAAGCCCGTGCCGTCGTCCTGGAACACGTTCGTTCCCGCGAGCTGGAACGCCGCGGCGTAGACGATCGCGGCCGCCGGCTTGTACAGGATGAAGGCGACCAGCCAGCCGACGTTCTTCTTGAACCAGCTCTTACCCATTTCGGTGTTGGTCGCCGCCGCCGACAGCGGCAGGATGCCCGTCAGGATGACGAGCATGCCGCCACGCGCGATCATCAGCACGATTTGGAAGGCCGTCGCGAGGATCGCGATCAGTCCCAGGATGATGATGAGCAGCGCCCCGAGGCCACCGGTCGCGGGGTTCGTCGTGAGGGCAAGCAGCGTCGCGATGTTGTTCCCGAAGCACGCCGTATCCGTGCCGACGTCGCAGTTCAGCGCGCCGTTCAGAATCCACACGGAGAAGGAGTCGAAGGCCGACACCAACAGGCCGACGATCGTCACACCGGCCCCAGCCACCACGATCAGAGTCAGGAGACTCTTGATCGTGTCTTTACCCGGCTCGGCGCGCTGTTCCCACGCCATCCGAACGCCGCCGATGATGACGGACACCACCGCGGCC
Organism: Microbacterium sp. Beta; assembly: GCF_005502545.1. Lineage (NCBI taxonomy): Bacteria > Bacillati > Actinomycetota > Actinomycetes > Micrococcales > Microbacteriaceae > Microbacterium > Microbacterium sp. Beta. The sequence continues at coordinate 25,306 of NZ_SCOG01000031.1, read as the reverse complement.
GCACCCATGTACCACCAGAGCGACGACTGCAGAAACAGCACCGTGCCGCCCGCGCCTTGTGGCCCGTTCGGCAGGAGGCCCGACACGAGAGCCGTCGCGCCGCTGATGAGGAAGATCGCGCCGAGCACGATCCCCATTCGGCCGGCGGCCTGGAAGCCCTCACCGTTGCGCATCCGAGTGGCGATGAGCGCTCCGAGCAGGATGATCGACATTGCCGCCAGCGCGATGGAAATCCAGGTCACCCAGCCGAGCACCGTAATGATGCCGTCCGAGTTCGGCGCGGTCGTGCCGGCGGCAATCGACGACCCGCCACCGCTCCCGGTGAGGTTGGGTGTCCCGACGTTCACCCATAGGGTGCCGAGGGACGCCACTGCCTTACCGAACGCCTCGAGAACGGCATTCGCCATGTTCTCGATCGCGTCGCCTACCGCGTTGTTGACGGCATCGCCTACGCAGGCGAGAGGGTCGGTGATACCGCAAGCCATGTCATGCTCCCCAGGGGATGTATCCCGACGTGTCGGGAATCGTCGCGAAGTCGAACGGGGTTGAGACGTTGGCGTTGATCTTCCAATCGCCGTCCTCCCAAACCAGCTCGTAGACGGTGGAAGCCGTGACAGTGGTCCCCTCAGAGGAACCACGCACAGCGAGGTCGACGCGGGCGTTCTCTCCGTCGTAGGAGAGGACGCGGAAGCCGACCACCTGAAGGCGCACGCCCGACGACTCGGAGGTGCTGCCGACCTGTGACAGGAGCGAGTCGCGGAACTGGCCCTCACTCAGGGCGTATTCGATCCACGGCTTGACCAGCTCAGTGTCGGCGGGCACCGCGAGGGCGGTCGCGGCTGCAAACAGCGCTCCCTCCGGGGAGTGCTGGAAGCACGTTGGGTAGCCCTCTGCGCCCGTGTCGGCGGGCCCGAACGTCGTCGACGTCGGGTAGGCCACTGTGCGAATGAACGCCCATTCGGCGGCTGGCGCGGTCGTGACCTTGCCCGACAGCTTCTCGCCTCCCAGGCCACAGACACTAGCGCCGCCCGCAACCCCGGAAGGCTCCGGGGTTGGGGCGGCGCTGGTCGCGGCGCTGGACGACGGATCGGGCGCGGGCGGGCCGGCCTCGTTCCCGCGGTTCAGGTTGAGAACCGTCAAGACGATGGCCGTCACGATGAGCGCGGCCACCACCACCGCCCCGACGATGAAGCCGGGGCGGGTGAAGGGGTTCTGCTGGGTGTCGTCCTCAGCCATGACGGCTCCTTTCAGGCTCCGGCGAGGATGCCGATCAGGGCGGCACCACCGCCGATCACGATCGCTCCGGCCATCGGCCAGATGATCTTTGTGATGGCGTCCTGGCCCTCGCCGCGACGGAAGTTGACGGCGATGAGGATGCCGCCGACGATGATCGCGCCGCCGACGACGACGTAGCCGATCCACTTCAACCAGGAGAGGATCGTCGTCACGCCTTCGGTGCCGGGAGGCTGTACGGGGTCGGGGTCGGGGATGACGCCGGCGATGTGGACGGCGGTGTCTGCCGCCGCGTGGAACACGTCGATAACGGACATGCGTCTGCCTTTCAGTTGGTGGTGCCGGCGGCACCGAGGATTGCGGTCAGTTCGTCGACGAGTCGCTGAACTTCGCGCGGGGAAGATGAGAGAGCCGGCGGCTCTCCCACGCGCCATGCTTCGACCCACGGCACCGACCAGGTGCGTGGGACGCCTCCGCTGACGACCTGCAAGAGGTCGCGCAGCGAACGAGGTACACGACCGGGTGCGTCAGCCATGACGACCAGGCCCAAAACTTCAACCGAAGGGACGAGGCCCGCGGCCCACTGGCGCATCGCGTCCTGCGCGGCACGCAGCCCGCGAGCGTCACCCCGTGCGACGAGAACCGTCCGTGCGGGCGTCTGCGAGGGGGTGCGCGGCCAGGCGTGGCCCGCCGCCTGCGTCCCTGGCATCAGAGCTGCCAGCGTCGACTCCCCCGACCCGCCGTGTGCGCCGACCCACCAGAGCGCCGCGGTAGCGCCGCGGTCGTGGACCGGGAGCTGGTCGACGCGATCGGGGGCAGGGATGCCCCGCTGCGGAGCCACAGGACCGACCGCATCCGGCACGGACGCCACGGGCGCGGCCTGCGACGGTGGCGGTGTCGTCGGCCGAGAAAGCCACGGATTAAGCGGTTCGCTCATCTTGTCTCCTAGGTACAGTGAGATTCACCCTTACAGGGAAACACTAACCCCCAATACCCCGAACAAGGAAGGGTCAACCCGAATGAACCCGTACCTGTACATCTGCCCCCGAATGAGTAAGCTGGTCGCGTGGCCCCACCAGGAGGAATCCCGATGACCAGCGATGACGACAGCGAGGCGATCAACCGCGATGCGGTCGACCGCCTATTTGACCAGAGCCCTCCGACGCTCGGCGCGACCGAAGTCGCGGAACGACTCGGAGTCTCTGCGAAGAGTGTCTACACGTGGCTCAAAGACGGGCTGATCCCCGGCTACAAGATCGGCACGACCTGGTTCGTCATCCGTGACGAGCTGAAAGACACCCTGCGCAAGGGTGCCAACACGAAGCGGGATACCGGCCCCGTGCTGGTCATCCGGACGGAAACCAAGCAAGGAGATTGACATGCGGAAGATCGGGCCGGCACTACTCATCGTGGTCACGGCGGCGACCCTGACAGCCTGCACGGCACCGAACGATGCGCCAGCGCCTTCCCCCAGCGCCAGCAGCTCCGGCCCGATCTATCCCGACCTCGATCAGTTCACTCCCGCGCCGACCGGCGCTATCGACGCCGATAGCGGCGAGACGCACGGCCCGCGGCCCGTCCCGACGTGGGACGAGGAATCACGCGAGAGCGCCACCGCGGCCGCCGTGGCCGTGATGACCGCCTACGCCCGTCCCGATCTTCCGTTCGAGCAGTGGTGGGCCGGTTTGCAGCCGCTCCTGGACGGCAAAGCCACCCAGGACTACGCCTACATGGACCCCGCCCGCATCGTCGCGAGCAGCATCACCGGCACCGCCGTCATCACCGACGACACCAGCGCCTACGTGGCATTCGTCGACGTCCCCACCAACGCCGGCACCTACGGCGTCGTGCTCAGCCGGGCCGACGCTGACTCCCCGTGGCTTGCCTCCCGGTTCATCCTTCCCGAGGGCGTGAACTAGTGGCCGGCCCCAAGGGCAGCGGCGTCTACGCGATCGCCGCTGTCCCCCTCCTCGTCATCGGGTCGCTGTTCGGACTCCTCCTCGTTGGGGATGACAACTGCGGCCCGACCGCCGGAGGCGGCGGATCGGGAGTCTCAGTCAACCCCGACTCGGTGCCACAGACCGAAATCGCCGGCTATGGCCACGAGCAGCTTGTGAACGCCGCCAACGTCATCAAGGCGGGCGCAGACCAAGGGCTGAACGTCCGCGATCAGACCATCGGCGTCATGACCGCGATGGGCGAATCCAGCCTCCGAAACATCGACTACGGCGACTGGGAAACCGGCGGCGTCACCAACCCCGACGGCACCCGCACGACCTCGATCGGCCTATTCCAGCAGCAGGACGGATGGGGCACCCGCGAGGAGCGCCTCGACCCCTACATCTCGTCGACGAAGTTCTTCCAGGCGATGGTGGCGAAGGTTCCCGACCGCGAGTCGCTGGAACCGACTATCGTCGCCCACCGCACGCAGGTGAACGCCGACCCGTACCACTACACCCAGTTCTGGGACGGCGCGGTGCAGATCGTCGAAGGGCTCTCCGGTAAGACCACCGGACTGAACCCCGGCGACGGCAGCGCCAGCGGCGGCAAGTGCGACCCAGGCGTTCCCGGCAGCGTCAACGCGCAGGGCTGGGCCTCCCCCGGCGCCGGCCCCATCACTGACCCCTACGGGATGCGCCTGCACCCCATCGACCAGGTGTGGCGGCTCCACGCCGGAACCGACCTCGCCGGAGGCGGCTGCGACGGCCCGATCTGGGCCGCTCAATCGGGCGTCGTCACCTTCCGCGGCTTCGACAGCGGCGGCAACGGCGTTATCGCGATCGACCACGGCGGCGGCGTCACCACCCGCTACCTGCACATGTACGACTCCGGGATGCTCGTCCAGGTTGGCGACAAGGTGAAGGGCGGTCAGCAGATCGCCCGTGTCGGCAGCAGCGGACAATCCACCGGATGCCACCTGCACTTTGAGGTCCAGGTGAACGGCGAAAACACTGACCCGGCCCCCTTCATGGCTGCGGTCGGAATCCAGCTCGGACAGTAGATCAGGAGACGACCATGAGCAGCATCGAAGTACCCACATTCCCCAAGATCGAGGCGCGCACGCACGCCAACGGATCGGGAGAGGTCACGATCAACGGGACGTCATACCCGATCGAGACGACCACTCTCGAGGATGCTCGCGCCGCGATCCTCGCCCGCGTCGCTGAGACGGCCGGGAAGATGCAGCGCCCCGTCCGCGTCACCACGACCGGCCCCGACGGGGAGTGGCCGCTGATCGTCCACCCCGACGGAAGCGTGGAAGCCGACGAGAGCCTGCCCGCACACCCCGCACCCGTCGAGGAGGTCGCGCCCGCGCCTGACCCCGAGCCGGAACCGGCACCCGCGCCGACCGACAGCGTGCCCGCTCACGCGGCCGCGCCAGCCGCTCCCGCGCCGGCAGCCGCGGACGGCAACGCATGGGTGCGTCAGGCCCCTGTGCCGGCCCCCGAGTTTCCGAGCCGCCGCGAGGCGCGCCAGTCGTTCCTCACGCAGGAACAGATCGAGGAACCGGCGACCCAGGGATGGCGCGGCACCCTGACCCGCTTCGGCATCCGCATGAGCCCCAGCGAGTCCGAGCGCGCCGAGCGCTCCGACGTCCTCGCCGTCTCGCAGCACTGGCCCGGCCCCCGCACGATCGCCGTCGTGAACGGCAAGGGCGGCGCGGGCAAGACTCCGACGACCGTCCTCCTGGCGGCCGTGTTCGCCCGCCACGGCGGCGCGGGCGTGCTCACGTGGGACAACAACCAGACCCGCGGCACGCTCGGTTGGCGCACCGAGCAGGGGCCGCACGAGGCGACCTTGCTCGACCTCCTCCCCCAGGTCGACCGCCTCCTGAGCACCGGGGCGCAGTCGGCCGACCTCGCCCACTTCGTGCACCACCAGACCCGCGACCGGTTCGACGTGCTGCGCAGCAAGCCGATGGCCCTCGCGCACGAGCAGCGGGTGGAGCCGAGCGACGTCGACGCGATCCACGCCGTGGCCGCGAAGTATTACCGGCTGATCTTCATCGACTCCGGCAACGACGAGTCGGACCCGATGTGGCTGCGCATGATCGACCACACCGACCAGCTCGTGGTCGCCACCACGACCCGCGACGACCACGCCGAGGCCGGCGCGCTCCTCCTCGAAGCTCTCGCAGAGCGTGACGCAGGATCGGCCGAGCTGGCCCGCGATGCCGTGGTGATCGTCAACCAGGCCGACCCCAAGTCGACTCCGGCCGAGCTGGCGCGCGTAGCCGAGGGCTACCGCTCGCTCGCGCGTGAAGCCGTGACCGTCCCCCACGACCCCGCAATGGTCGACGGCGTGCTGCGCTTCGGCTCGCTGCGCCCCGAGACGCAGCGGGCATGGCTCGCAGCCGGCGCGGCGGTCGCACGCGGGCTGTGAACGCCACACAGCCCGTCCCAGGGCTCCATCGCGTCCCGGAGTGGCCCCGGCTCGCCGCCGAGGTCACAGCCGACGGCACAGGGACGCTCACGGTCAACGGCCAACGGCGCGCCTGCGCGGCCGAGTCCGTCGCCGCGCTGCGCACAGGCATGATCGCGCGCGCCGTGGCGATCGCCACGCAGCTACGCCGGCCGATCCGCCTCGACGTCACCGAGGACGGCCGCACACACGCCCTCGCCGTGCGGCCCGAGGGCTACGTACAGCTCGTCGGCGCCGACGGCACGATCCCCGCCGCCGACGGCCTCGGCATCGACGAGGGCCGATGCCGTATCTGCCGCCGCCTACAGCCGGTCACGTCGACGACGTGCGTCCAGTGCGCCGTCGACGAGCCGCTGCGCGTCGAGGTCGCCCCCCTGGCCGAACCGAACACCGTCACGCCGCCCGCGGCCGCCCCGATCACGCGCCCGAATCCCGTTGAGCTCCGCGAGCTCGACGAGCTGCACGACGTCGAGCAGACCCGCGTCACGCGCCGCTCGACCCCCGCACGCCCGACGCTGCGCCTGGCCTTCAACACGCAGCGCAGCGTCGCCGCCGGCCCCCGTGTGGTCATCGGTCGCAACCCCGAGCCCGTCGCCGGCCACGAACCGCTCAGCATCGCTACACCAGGCCGGATGCTCTCGCGCACACACGCGACGATTGCCGTCGACGCCGCTGGTCGCATCGTCGTGACCGACCTCGATTCCGCGAACGGCATCGAACTGCAGTCGGCCCCGCCGCGGTGGTTGACCCCCGGTGAACCGACCCCGATCCCCGACGGGTCGACGATCCTTCTTGGTGACGTCTACTGCACCGTCGAGCGCGCGCAGTGAGCTACACCTGTGGCCGTCGGCGTGTCCTCCCTTTTGCGTTAAGGAAAAGCGGCAGGATGAGCCGCATGGGAGCACAGCACGGAAGGCCGAGCAAGGGACGTCGCGACGCGATTCTGGCGAAGCCGCCCGTCGAGTTCGGCGCGATCTTGAAGCAGAACGCCGACGCCGAAGGACTCTCCTACGGCGAGTACCTGGTGATGCTCGCGGCCGACGCGCTGGGGATGCCCCAGTACGCGCCGCCGCTCCCCCGCGATCGCGCAGCAGAGCTGCCGATCCCCGAGCTGAACACGTCCAAGGGGGCAACCACGAAAGCCGCATAGAACGAGCGAACCCCCCGCCTCTACGAGACGGGGGGCCGAAGCTAAGTGCCTGATCTTCTGAGTTTGGCGACGCGGTAGATCAAGGCAGTTCCAGAGAAAACCGGTAGGGAACCGGACCTTCGCTGTACCCAGCGACCGGAGTCGAAAGGTGGTGCCATCATAGCGCGGCAAGTTGAAAAGCGATATCGCTTTGCCGACGGCGAGTCCTGGATTCTCACCGCCGCGGTGAGCCCGCGCCCTCGTGTGCGCGTCGCCGTCGTCGACGCCTACGGCACCGTCCTGAATGAATACCGCGATCGCGCGATCGGCAGGGCCGCGCCGGAGCGCCCGTGGGCGGTCTACCTGGCCGGCGCCGATCGCCGGTTCCGGCTCCTGGCGTTCGACCTCGACGCGCACGGCGACCCCGCGGCGGCAGCTCGCGACGCCGACGTGCTCGGCGGCCTCCTCCGCGACGTCGGCCTGCCCTACGTTCTCTGCGAGTCCGGGCCGACCGGCGGCCGGCACCTGTGGGTCGCCCTGGCCGAGTCCGTCGACGCCGAAACCGTCGCCACCCTCGCCCGCCTCACCAAGCACCTGTGCCCCACCCTCGACCTCTCGCCGCTCAGCAACGCCGTAACCGGCTGTGTGCGGCCCCCAGGAGCGCCCCACCGTGCCGGCGGGCACTCCACAGTCCTCAGCGGCGACGTGGACGCGCTCAGCGCCCCCACGGCCACCGCAGCCCAGGTGCGCGCGCTCGTGAGCCTCGTCGCCGGCCTCGTCGACGACACCGAGCCCGCACGGCCCATCGACCCCCGCTCACCGCTCCCGCTCGACTCCCACGGCCGCCTGCACCTGGCCGGCCCACGCCGGCAGCTCCCCGCCAACAGCGCCGCAGCGCTGCGCGAGACGCCCCTCGACGCCTCAGCGACGCTCTGGCGCGTCCTGATCGGCGCAGCGGCCGCCAGGTGGCGGCACGCCGACGTCGCCGCCCTCGTCGACACCGAGCCCGGCCTAGAGCACGTCCGCAGCCGCGTCACGACCCGCGGCCGCGCAGCTCGCCCGCGAGGCGAGCAGGCCGCCGTGCTCGGCCGGCAGTGGGACAAGGCCGTGCGCTACGTCGCCGCGAGTGACCGCCAGATCGGGGACGATCCCACGTTCGACCGCCGCGCCGACGTCATGGCCGCGCACGTCCGCGACGTGCAGCAGCGCGCCGACGCGGCCGCCGGCCGCTGGACCCGCGGAGGCGGCCCAGCCGATCGCCGCATCCTCGACGTGCTGAGCTTCCTCGCCCTGCACGCCCTCAGCGGCTCCGTGGAGGCCGACACCCGCCGCCTGGCCCTGTCGGCCGGGGTCGGCCGCGAGACAGCCAGAACGGCGCTCCTGCGCCTCGCGGAGGACGGATGGATCGCCCAGACAACGGCCGCCGACGGCACCCGCGCCGCTCACTGGACGATCGACCCACAGAGCGTTCTCCACAGCAACCTGGTTCATGCCCGGTCACAAGCGGACCCACGCCCCCCTGGGGCTGGGGCCGCTGAGAGAACGACCCTCCTCGCAACGCTGCGCACACGAACGACGGATGCCGCGCACGACCTGTTCACCGCTACCCGCCCTGCGCTCGGTCACCTGGCCGGGAACCTCTACGCACGGATCGACACCACAGCTCGCACCCTCGACGAACTCTCCCCCACCATCGGCGCCGATCCTCTCCGAACCCGTCGACTCCTCGACCGCCTCACCTACGCCGGCATCGTCGAGCGCAGCCGCGAAGGATGGCAGCGCGTCGACGCCCACTCCCCCGACGCCGCCGCCGAGCGCGCCGGAGTCGCCGGCCGACTCGACGCTCGCGCAGACCGCTACCGAGTCGAGCGCGAAGCATGGGCCTGGTGGAAGGCAGAGGAGGCGTGGATGCACGCACCACGTCGACCCGACGCGCGACGTCGACCGAGCCGCGGTCAACTCTCCCTCGTCCCCGAGGACGGCACCCACGCCTACGGCCCGCACCCGCGCCGAGCCGATGGCCGGCTGGACTACGCCGCAGCTCGACGGATCATCATCGAGGAGCGCGATGGAACAGCCGTACGCCCCTACGAGCGCTACGCCGACGGAGATCTCCGCTCGAGAACCCTCGTCGACGATAGCCCCGCGATCGACACCGCCGAGGGCGAGTGGATCGACCCCGGCTATTGCTCCCACGGAATGACCGTCGGCATCCGGTGCCGATACTGCGACGGCCCGGCCACGAAGCAGCTCGACACCCCGCAGCGCCGCGTCGCGTAGAGCCGATCCGCTGCGCGGAGGCGAGCCCACGGGCTCGCTGGTCGAGCCGGCGTCGCCGGCACTGTCAGGGCCTACGGCCCGTTCTTTTGCCGTGAAGCCTTCGGCAGCATACGGTCGTCAACCCTCCACCCAAGCGGCTGCGCCGCCGGCTCCTCCGAGACTTTCGGCACGCGGTCGCTGCGCTCCCTTATTTCGCGCCGAAACTCTCTCCCCCGCCGCCCTACGGGTTGTGCTCCGGGCATCCTCCCTAGCGGCGGTAAACCGCCTTCACGGCAAAAAAACGTGGAGGGGATGAGCAGGGAAATAACCCTATTACCGGCACGGAAGGTTCCGAACATGGCACGCAACGTCAAGACCACCAAGACCCCCGAGCAGCGTCGCGCCGAGGCCGAGGAGCTGCAAGCCACGATCGCGGAGCAGGTCGAGGCGCTGCGCGAGTCGGAGGCGTGGGCGCGGTTCCTGGACTTCACGAAGGCATTCCACCGCTACAGCATCAACAACCTGTTGTTGATCTTCGGCCAGTGCCCCGAGGCGTCCCACGTCGCCGGTTACCGGACGTGGCAGAAGCTCAACCGCCAGGTGCGCAAGGGTGAGCGCGGAATCCGCATCTTCGGCGGCCGCGACGTGCGCGAGACGGTCGAGAACCCCAAGACCGGCGAGGACGAGGAGCAGCGCCGAACGCTGTTCTTCCCGGTGTCCGTGTTCGACATGGGACAGACCGACCTCATCGACCCCGAGGCGGGCGACCCGACCGACATCGCGCGGCCGCTGACCGGAGACGACCCCGCAGGCATCTTCGACGCCGTGGCCGACTACCTCACCGGCAAGGGCTGGACCGTCGAGCGCGAGAGCATCCCCGGAGGCGCACACGGCTACACCGACCCCGAGGGCCGTCGCGTCGTGCTCGATTCCGACCTCTCCCCCGCCCAGGCCGCAAAGACCGGACTTCACGAGGCCGCGCACGTCATCCTGCACGCCGAGGAAGATCACGCCGAGTACGTCGAGCACCGCGGCACCAAGGAAACCGAGGCCGAGAGCGTCGCCTACGTCGTCGCCGGGATTCTCGGACTCGACACCAGCGCCTACAGCGTCGGCTACGTCGCCGGGTGGAGCAACTGCGACGCCGAGACGATCAAGGCCACCGCGGCAAACGTGCTGCGCGCAGCTCACGCCCTGGCCGACGCGCTCACCGAGCAGCCCGAGACCGTCGCCGCCTGAGCGGCAATAACTCTATTGCCGTCAAGACCGTTAGAGGAGAAGGAACGATGACCGCGGAAACCCTGTTCGACCTGGCCGAGTTCGAGCGCGAGGCCGTCGCCGCGACCGCATGGGACGGCGCGCCCCTGGCCTACACGACGAGCTACTACAGCCCCGCCGAGCTGGATGCAGCATTCGACCGCTACCGCGCCGAGTTCGGCGGCTTCGGATGCATCCCCCGCTCCCACATGTGGCACCGCAACAGCTACAACCAAGGCGAGCGCGCCGCGACCGACGACGGCCACGAGCTGCACATGTTCTACGCCGGCGCCTGGTGCAAAGAATCCGACCACGATCACACCGCCGACCCGCTCCCCGGCGGCGGCCGCTATCAGGCCGTGTGCCCCGGCTGCGCCTGGCACATCATCACCGAGCGCGAGAACGACGCCGTAGAGGCGTGGCACGACCACGCCCTGCCCGGCTGGCGATCACTGCCGATCATGCCCCGCCCCGCCGCAGCGGCCACCGACGAGAAGAAGGCGCGAGCCGCCGCCGCCAAGTGGTGCGCGGCCAACTACCCCGCCGAGTGGCAGCGTCCCGGCTCCCCCGTCCGCACCATCCGAGGGCCGCACGGCGGCCGACACGTCGAATCCCGATCCCCCTTCGGCGGCTACGACCTCGCGGCCGACTGACCACCCCACCAGACAGGAGAACCAGCATGGACACCCTCACAGAATCCGACGTCGCCGACCTCCTCGACGACCTCGCGCAGCTCCTCCCCTTCCCCACGACGCTCTACACCGACATGGGCGCGGATAGCTGGGCTCCACAGCTCTACTTCGGCCCCGTCGACCCGTCATCAGACCTCGCAGCCCACCGCGCCGGAATCGACGCCGACACCGTACGCCCGGTGTGGTGGATCGACCTCGACGGCGGAACGCGAACGATCCTCCTCGACGAGGTAACCCCCGACGACGTGTGCAACGTCGCCGCCCGAATCGCGCAGCTCTACCCCGAACACCGGCAATAACTCCAATACTGTTCCGAGCGGCCCCGCAATAGGGTTGGTGGCGTCGGCAGCACAGTCCGCGCCCCCCAGCGAGACACGCAGCCCCGGCACCCGCTCCCCGCCGCCACGTCGCCCCCCAGACCGCGCGGCGGGGAGCCTATACAGCGGCCGACGCCGGACGGAGCCGGCGCCGGCTAACGGACGGCCGGACGGAGCCGGCCGACTGCAGGGGCCTGTCGGCCCGTTCTTTTGCCGTGAAGCCTTCGGCAGCGTACGGTCGGCCAACCTGCGCGCTAGTGCTTTCGCGGCATATCCTCCCTCGCTGCGCTCAGTCCGGTATTCCACGGTCACTAGCACTCCGGCCGTCCTCCCTAGCGGCGAATGAATTCGCCTTCACGGCAAAAAAACGAGGGGTGGGAGGATTACCAAATGGAAGCGCTAACCGTCTACACGACCGGCCCGCAGTGTGGGAAGTGCCGCATGACGAAGATGATGCTCGACAGCAAGGGCGTCCCCTACGTCGAGGTGAACATCACCGAGAACCCCGACGCGCGCGAGTACATCACCGAGGAGCTGGGCTACACCGTGGCCCCGGTTGTCGTCGTCGACGATGACGATCACTGGTGCGACCTCCGACCCGACCACATCGAGCGGGTAGCCGCTCACTTTGCCGCCTGAGAACAGTAGTAAATAACTCTATTACCGCTTATACTGGTAATACCTACCCAAGGAGCAACCATGAACGCTCGCAACCTGACCCCGTATGACCGAGGCACCCGCCTAGAGCCGCAGCTCTGGCCGCTCGGGGATGACCCTGACAGCTACGGCCGGGTCGACTTCGACAACGACGAGTCGGCAACCGTGTTGACGGCCTACGTTGAACGCGAGGGCGACGGCTACGCGATGCACGTCGCAGGGATGGCCGAGCCCCTGAGCCTGGTCGTCGACGGCGGCGGGCGCGTCGTCCCGGTCGACGCTGAGCTGTGCGCGGGGATCGACGAGCTGCTGGACATGGCCCGCCGAGGCCGCGAGGACTTCGAGCACCAGGCGAGCTATGGCGACTACACCGCCGAGGATCGCGCGGCCGCCGATCGCCGTTGGCTGCTGGCCCAGAAGGTGGCCGAGCTGCTGCGCGGAGAAGCGGAGAAGCGGAGAAGGCTTGACGCTAATAGAGTCATTTACTACAATAGAGTTATTACTAAGGAGGACCGCATGACCACTCAGACCATCACCGTGACCCGGCTTGCCGATCTGCGATTCGGTGACCGGATCAAGAGCTGGGACGGCCGCCCCTACAACCCGCCCCGCCGGGTCGTGTCTGAGCTGGGGACGATCACCGCCGGTTCCCCCGTGCAGGGCGTCCGCTTGCAGAACCCCAACCCCACGAGCCCTATCGAGCTGGTGCTGTATCCGTCGCAGATGGACGGCCGCCGATTGGAGGTTGAGCGCGAGACATTCGATCCGGCATAATAACACTATTAGCGGCAACACCTGTAATACCGACCGAAGGAGAAGAACCCATGAGCTACATCACCCGCACCGGCAACCTGGCCGCGACGCCCACCCTCCGCGAGGGGGATAACGGCCCGTACACCTACGCCCGCGTCCTCGTCAGCGACCGCATCCGCCAGGAGGACAACAGCTACACCGACGGCCCCACCGTGGCCTACGACGTCGCCGTGAGCGGCAACCAGGCTGTGAACCTCGTCGAGGTCGCGGAGCAGTCGGGCAACGTCCGCGTGACGTTCTCGGGCCGCTACCGCGTCACCGAGTACAAGGGCGAGCAGGGCACCCGCTTGCAGCACGAGGTCCGAGCCGATGAGGTCGCGGTGAGTCTGCGCGGGCAGAGCGTCCGCGTCGTCGGCAAGCCCGCCGCCGAACAGGGCGACGACACCCCGTTCTGACCAGGCTTGGGGGAGGGGCGGCCGAGAGCGGTTGCCCCTCCCCGCCTGATGCCGAAGGAGGGGCACCAGCATGAACAAAGAGTGGGCCATGTGGGCCACCGCGGCGATTCTCGCCGTCACATCAACGCTCCTGTGGCTCGCGCAGCCGATCAGCACGGGTAGCGATCTTTGGCCGTTCTACTGACCAACCCGCATCACCGTCAATAGCTGTATTAGAGTTGTTCCCGTCAACGGAGGTATTTTCTTATGACCGCTCGAATTCTCGCCCTCTGCAACCAGAAGGGCGGCGTCGGCAAGAGCACGACGCTATTTCAGCTCGCGCGCGTCGCGGTGCTCGCCGGTCGCCGCGTGCTGGCGGTCGACAACGACCCGCAGGGCAACCTCACGAGCAACATCACGGCCGAGGAGGTCGACGCCGAGCAGGCGGGCCTGGCCGACGTGCTAAGCACCCGCGCAGACGACACCATGCGCGACGTCATCGTGCCGGGACTCTGGCCCGGCCTCGACGTCGTGCCGACGTCCGGGGCCTCACTCGGGAACGTGCGGGATGAGCTGGTCATAGCCGGCGCCGGCCGAGAGGTTCGGCTGCGCGAAGCGTTGGCCCAGGTGATCGAGGACTACGACCTGATCCTGATCGACTCCGCGCCATCCCTCGACCAGCTCACGATCAACGCCCTCACCGCGGCCGACGGGGCGGTGATCGTCACCCACACGAAGAAGTGGAGCCTTGACGGGCTCGGGCAGCTCCTCGACACGATCGGGAACGTCCAGCGGTACTACAACCCCGGACTGAGCGTCGCCGGAATCATCGTCAACCAGCACGAGGAGCGCACCGTCGGCGGGGCCGCCTGGCTCGACGAGCTCCGCGCGGCCGCCGAGGGCCGCGGGCTGCGCCTGATCGGTCGACCCATCCCCAAGCGCGTCGTGATCGCAGACGCCACCGAGGCCGCGCGCGGCCTCGACGAGTGGGGGAGTGCCGAGGCAACCGCGCTCGGAGCGATCTACGCCGAGCACCTGGCAGCTATCGAAGGAGATCCGTCATGAACCGTCCCGCCCCCCGTAAGTCGAGCCTGTCGAGCGCGAGCCCGTTCGATCACCCCACGGCCCCGGAAGCGTCCCAGGAGGCTCCCGCAGCGGCTCCGGCCTCCACTGCGCCCGCCCCGGCGGCTAAGAGCGTCACAGAGCCGCTGAGCGCCGCTGAGAAGGGGGAGAAGCCCGGCAAGCCCCCGAAGATCACGATCTACCAGCACCCCGACGACTCCGCCCGCATGCGCGGAGCGATCGTCGCCTACATGCGCAACGTCGGCATGACGAACCTGTCGAAGTTCGCGAACGAGGCGATCATGGAGAAGGTGGAGCGCCTGGAAGCTCAGTACAACGGCGGGGAGCCGTTCGAGCCTGTCGGCCCGGGCGTGCTCACCGTCGGTCGACCGATGGGGGAGTGACATGGTTTCTCGCACTGCAACAGCCGTGATCGTCAAGGCGTCGACGGTCGCCACCGATGGCGTCGAGGCGACGCGCTACTACGGCCCGTTCCTGCCGCACGTCGGCTCGGCCACGACGACGTTTCTCGAGGAGCTGGAGGACGAGCTGAAAGACTCCGGCCGTTACCGGAGCTGGGACGTTTCAGTGGAGGACGTGTTCATCGGAACCGACGAGTCCGATTGCGAAGTCCGCGCGACCAGGTAGGAGCACGCATGGCTACTCCATCGTCAATCGGCCTGCAAGCGGCGGGCCTCCTCGCAACGCTCGGAGACCCCGACGCCGACCCTAATCGTTCGCACGCAGTCATCGTTACGGACCCTGTAGTGAACCCCGGATTTCTAGAGGCTTACGGGCCCTACGAGAACGCGGCCGAGGCGGCCGCAGCGCTCGAAGTCATCCGGACCAAGATCGACATGGGCCGGCCTGGCGGGTGGGCGTGGACGTACACCGTCACACCGCTCCGATCGACCCCATAGGGCTACGGCGTGCGCTGTACCGGAGTGACCGCGGACGCCCAGACCCAGGCGCGGTACTCGGTGCCGCGGATCGAGAACACCACCCCGACGGCATCCGCCGTCCAGCGCGCCGCTACCGCGTCGACGAGCGCAGGTTTCAACCCGAACCGCACCCAGGCTCGCACCGGCTTGGGTCGAGGGTCGATCGTCACCGGCTCGGAGTCCAAGCGCAGCTCCTCTGGCGTGAGTGACTGCAAGGGGCCAGCGCTCACCACCGCCTGTTCCAAGATGCGCTCATTCATCAGACGGTCGTAGTGGTGCGCATAGCGCTTGTTGCTCCCGATGGCCGACTCCTCCCCGGCCAGGATGAGACTACCGTTATTCGAACATGTGTTCGATTTGCGCGGTCCTTTGCTTTGCCCCCGAGCGCATGTCAGTTACGATCCGGGAAGCTCTGGGGGGAGTGTCTATGACTGAGCGAGTAGCGGAACGGGTGCGCCGACTGCTGCACGAGAACCCGGAGCTTGAAATCCGGTTCACCGAGGCGATCACGCGGGATAGCTACTACCAAGGCCCCGTCGTGCTGTTCTTGCACCCCACGCACCAGGCCCTCGTCGACGAGCTGCGCGCCGAATCTCGCTGACACTGACGGACCGACGCGATCTTTCCAACTATTGCTTACGTCGTTGGAGATTCCGATGGCCGTCTATCAAGGCGTAACTAGGTGATTTCGTTGAGTTCAGGCACGAGCGATCTGTTGGATGACTTGGATGGCTACGGCGACGACGAGGGCGTTGTAGAAGAAGCTCACGATGCTGTGTGTGAGGACGAGCCACCGCATCCGCACGGTGGCCACGGTGGCGTCGGATGTCGCGAACGAGGTTCCGATCGTGAACGCGAAGTACAGGAAGTCCGCCAGGCCGGGATGTGTCGTGCGGGGGAATTCGAGCGCGGGATGCTCGGGGTCGCGGTGTTGGAGTGTTTCGTAGACCTGGGCGAAGCCGGTGTGGAGCAGGTGCCAGGACAAGATGATGCCGATCGCGGCCGCCACTCCGAGGAATACCGTTTCCCCTCGGGGAGCTTCGGCGGGAACGCGGATTGTGATCGCGAGAACGGCTGCGTTCACCCCGACGAGACTGGCCATGAGCGGTAGCACCCACGACAGTGTGTCTAGGGTTCCCGATCGGCGGCTTCCGTCTCGGCCGGTGATGCTGCGCCG
This sequence comes from Microbacterium sp. Beta, assembly GCF_005502545.1. Taxonomy (NCBI): domain Bacteria; kingdom Bacillati; phylum Actinomycetota; class Actinomycetes; order Micrococcales; family Microbacteriaceae; genus Microbacterium; species Microbacterium sp. Beta. Next base: position 8,973 of record NZ_SCOG01000031.1, on the reverse strand, counting down.
CCAGGTGAGGATTGACCCGGTGAGGAGATATGCCGTCGCTAGTGCTTCCCACACGATCAGCACGACCACGCTTCCGGAGAGCACGTACCCCACTGCCACGAGCACGGTCACGAGTTCTGCAGCAGTGACGAGGTAGTCGGCCCAGCGGTGCGTTCCCTCGCGTGGGGGCCGCTCTGCGTCCATGATCGCTTCCCCTCAAGATTCGCCAGTCTCAGCAACCCTACAGCTTGGTTACCTTCCGGATGGTAACCTTTGGTTATGGGAACTGAGACACCGCATTCGATCATCGCCGCGGCCTTCGCGCAGCTGGAAGAGGGCGGGTCGGTGTCGTTGGATTCGGTCGCCCGCGCGGTCGGGTTGACGAAGCCCGGAGTGATGTATCACTACCCCACTAAGGAAGCCCTCATGCTCGCGCTGGTCGATTCGGTCCTGGACCGGTGGGAGAGCGAGCTCACCGCCCGACTCGGGGTTACTTCGTCCCAGGCGGGCCCGCATGATCGGATCCGCGCCTACCTGGACTGGTCGCTTTCCGGAGAGTTCAGCGAAACAGACCTGGTCGCGATGAGCGACCCGAAACTACGCCGCACCCTCACCCACCGGTGGACGGAGCGCCTCGCACCCTGGCTGACACTGCCGACCGATCTAGCCCCCGACGTGCGGGCGCGACTGATCGCCGCACGACTCCTCGCCGATGGCGGCTGGCTCGCCGACGCCACCAACTTCTTTCCCCCCACACCCGATGAACGCGCCCGCGTTCACCTCCTCGCCCACAACCTGATTAAGGAATAGCAAATGAAGAAATGGCTCCTGCTCGCTGGAGCGATCGTCAGCGAGGTCACGGCCTCGCTCGCCCTCCAAGCCGCTCAAGACCACCCCGCCTGGTACGTCGTCGTCGGCGTCGGCTTTGTCGCCGCTTTCAGCCTCCTCGGCCTCGTTCTCCGGCAGGGCATGGCACTCGGTGTGGCCTACGGCATCTGGGGGGCGATGGGTGTGGCGCTGACCGCTATCTTCGCCGCGATCATCTTCGGCCAACCCCTCACCCTGATCATGATCCTTGGCCTGGTCCTCATCATCGGCGGCGTCCTCACCGTCGAAATGGGCTCCCAAGCTGCGATCCGCAAGCGGGAGGCGAACGCCTGATGGTCTGGCTCTTCCTCATCATCGCCATCATCCTCGAAGTCGGCGCCGCACTGTCCCTGCGGGTGGCCACGAATGGCAAGAAGCTGTTCTTCATCGCCGTGGTCATCGGGTACCTCGGTGCGTTCTTCTTCCTCACACAGGTCCTCTCGCTGGGCCTTGGCATCGGTGTCGCCTACGGAATCTGGGCCGCGTCCGGCGTTGCGCTCACCGCGGTGGCCAGCAAGTTCCTGTTCAACGAGCCCTTCACCTGGGTGATGGCCGCCGGTATCGCGCTCATCATCGGCGGTGTCCTCCTGGTCGAGCTCGGTGCTGCCCACTAACCGGCCGAGCGCCGCCGTCCGACGGGCGTCCACAAATAGGATGCACGTTCGCCGCTTCCCCGCGAGCCTCGGCTCCCGCGGAGGCGGGAGGGGTGCGTTGTCCTCCGCTGGGCTTGCTGCGCATCCGTTCAGGTATGCGCTTATCGCCACCCTCGGCGTCGGGTGTGGGATGGCGATCCTGGCCGCGGTCGGCGCCCTGGGAACCGTCCTCGTGTACATCGGACTAGCGTTCTTCCTGGCCATCGCCGCGGAACCGCTCCTCAGCTACGCGCAGCAGCGAAGAATGCCTCGGTGGGCGGCAGTTCTCACTATCGCCTTCATTCTCCTCGTCGGCACCGCGTTCCTCATCACTGTGATCCTTCCAGCAGTGTCCGAACAGGTCACGGCCGTCGCTAATCAGGCCTTTACGCTCGTGTCGGCGATCCCGGATCAGCCGTGGTTCCTCTGGCTGATCGGCATGATCGGGGATGGTCTGGACGTGAACAATCTGCTGGCGAACGCGACTGCTTTCCTCGCGAATCCAGATCAGCTCTTGAAACTCTCTGGTGGTCTGCTAGAGGTTGGCACCGGCATCATCGACGCCATCACTGGTGTGATCATCGTGACCGTTTTGACGATCTACCTCGCTCTCACCATGCCGGCCATCAAGGCGAAGGCGTACGAGCTGGTCGCGTACCGCGCCCGCCACCGAGTGAAGTCGATCGCGGAGGAAATTCTGCAGTCTGTTGGTCGTTTCGTCGGGGGACAGATCGTCCTCGCGTTCGTTAATGCGCTCGTAACGTTCATCGTGACCTCCGCGGCGGGAAGCCCAGCTCCTGCCCTCCTTTCTCTGATCGCCTTTATTGGTGCGCTCATCCCCGTTGTCGGGCCTGTCATCGGAGCGAGCATCGCGGCCATCATCACACTCGAGACGGGCCTGGTTCCGGCCATCGTCGTTGCCGCCATCCTGCTCGCCTACCTGCAAGTAGAGGCCTACGTACTCACGCCGCGAGTCATGGCCCGCGCCGTAGCCATGCCGGGAGCACTTGTTATCGTCGCTGCCCTCGGTGGCGCTGCCCTCGGCGGCATTCTCGGTGCCCTTGTCGCGGTGCCAATCGCCGCTGCTGGCATCACGATCGTCAACCGGGTCATCATCCCCCATCAACAAGCGGATGTACCGCGGGTGGTGCGGCTCCGCCGCCGGGAGGATTCGGCAAGCTAGCGGGTACCTTCATGCGGGGTGTTGAGGGGGCGCATCAGCGCTAGCGCGAAGGTTCCCACTGCCGCGGCGGTGACTGCGATGAGAGTGACGGCGATAGGACCGTGGTCGAGGACAAGGCCGCCGAGGGTGGCTCCGGCTGCGACACCGAGGTTGAGGACGGTGACGACGATGCTTCCGGCCAGAGGTCGGAATGCGCTCGTGGATACGCGCATCACCCGGGTTTGCAGGATCGGGGGAAACGCGCCGACCGCGATTCCCCAGATCGCAACTCCGATGATGAACACGACCGGTTGCCCTGAGCTCAAAGCGAGCACGGCGAGACCAACCGTCACTAGAGTTGCCGCGGCGACGATCGCACCGCGTGGGTACCGGTCGGACGCGAAACCGGACCCGGCGATACCTACTGCCCCGCTCACTCCGAACACCAACAGCATCAAGGGGATCGCGGCACCGGGCAGCCTGCCCAACTGGGTGACTAGTGCCGTGAGGTAGGTGAAGACAGCGAAGTGCCCGACCAACACCAGCCCTCCCGCGATCGCTACCGCAATCACTCGGGAAGCGCTGCGATCCCACCCGCCGCCACCGGCAGGCATCGTTGACGGTACCTGCGGCAGGATGAGCCAGAGCACCGCGGCGGTCATGACAAGAGCCACAGATAGGCCGATGAAGATGGCCCGCCACCCCACCACATCGGCCAGAGCCGCCGCGATCGGTAGTCCGGCAAGGCCGGCGAGCGTGGGCCCAGCCAGGACGATCGCCAGCGCCCGTCCGAGCCGCTCGGCAGTGATGACGGAGGCGACGTAGGAAACGACGAGTGCCCAGAACAGGCCGTGCGCCGTCGCGGCGAGGATACGACCGGTAAGTGCGAGCGGGAGGCTAGAGGCGGTCGCGGTGAGCAGGTTCGCTGCCGCGATCACGATTAGACACGCTGCCAGCAGTGGCGTGCGGGGTAACCGGATCGTGAGCCGCACAAGTGGAATCCCCACGATCGCAATGGTGAGCGCCCAGGCGCTCACCAGCAACCCAATTGCTGATTCGGAGACGCCCAGATCGGCGCTCATTACCGGCAAGAGCCCAGATGGCAACATCTCGACCGTCACCGTCAGCAGCGTCGCCGCGGTCAGCACCGACAGAATCGGCCAGGCCCGGTGCGGACCGGCGGTGCCGGGCAGGGGTAAAGACGTCGATCGTGTGCTCATGCGACTACGCTAAAGATTGACACCACTGTCAAGGTCAAGCCTGGTGCCCCAAGTCCCAGGCGAGAGAGATGAGCGGATGCGGATCGGTGAGATATCCCAGCGCAGTGCAGTCGCGCCCCGAATGCTGCGCTACTACGAAGCCCAGGGACTCCTCCAACCTGGACGACACCCCAACGGGTACCGCGACTACTCCGAATCCGATCTGAACCAGGTCGTCACGATCCGAGACCTCTCTCGCTCCGGTGTCCCGACGCGATTCATCAAGATTGTCCTCGACCGCCAGAGCGGCCAATCCGGATGGTCGAGCACCTGCGACGACATCCTCGCCCGCATGGTCACCGAACAGATCGACGACCTCGACACCAAGATCGCCTGCCTCACCACCAGCCGCGCAGCGCTGACCCAGTTCCTCCGCGAAACCCACGCCAACACCTAACGCAGCCATCGACGCGCCGCCTGGTAGTCCGGTACTCGGTCTCTTGTAGGAATCCGCAACGGACCGAAACTGATCGATTCCGGCACGGCCGCGAGCTGCACCGCGGCGACGTCGACACGCCGTGCCGAAAGTCTGTGCCGAAACCCTCTTGTGCCGAAACTTCTTATAGACCGTTTTCGGGAAACCCGGTAGACTGGTAAGACGACGAAGGGAGCCCATCGTGGCTGAGACATTCACGGTCGAGCAGGAGTGGCCGGAGTTGTTCGCGCAGCTCGACGCGACGCAGCGCGACAGCGTGCGCCAGGCCCTCGCCGCCGGATGGCACGAAGGGTTCACCCCGACCCGCGAGGACGTCGAGAACGTGACCGACTACACCCGCGGGGCGATCGACCTCGCGGAGTACCGTCGACGCGGCCACGCTGCCGCTCGCCGCGCAGCCGGCGTCGTCGGCGCCGGCCGCTGACGTGGCATCCCAGTTCGATAGCTGGGAGTCGTACTTCTACCCCGACACGATCGACCCGGATACCGGGATCGGGACGCTGCGCAACCTCTACGAGGAGCGCGACGCGCGGGTGCTGTCTCGGATGGAGTACACCGACACCACCGTGCGCGCTGTGCAGCTCGGTAACGGCGAGGTTGAGATACCTCGCACGTTCGACGGGGCGCACCTACGCGCGATCCACGGGCACCTGTTCCAGGACGTCTACGAGTGGGCGGGGGAGTACCGCACTGTCGAAATGTCGAAGGGTCCGGGTCGCGGATTCGGTGAGGTCAGGTCGGGCGAGGTCGATCGGTATCTGTCCGACGCGCGCCAGCTCGTGACGTCGACCGACTGGGCCAAGATCGGCCGTAACGACTTCATCGCCACTTCCTCGACCGTGTTCGCCTACGTCAACCAGGCGCACCCCTTCCGCGAGGGGAACGGCCGCACGTCGAAGGTGTTCATGGCGCACGTGGCCGAGCAGTCGCCGTACCGGTTCGACTTCGCCCGCGTGAGCCCGGAGCAGTGGAACGGGGGATCGGCCATGAGCCGGCCCGACATGTTCGCCTACGCTCCCGAGCCCGCCTCTCTCGTCCCGGTGTTCGCCGCGGTGACCGTCGAGCGCACGGCACCGCAGGCCGGCCCTGACCGGGCCGCTCAGGTGCGTTCAGCGCTCAGCGCCTCCTACCCGCGGCCCGCGGCCGAGGCGACCAAGCAGACGCCGCAGCGGGGCACACAGGCCCGCCCGCCGAGTGCCGGCTACCGCGCCAACCGCGGACCCGACGTCAGTCGTGACCGATAGGAAGATCCCATGTTCGATTCACTTCTCCCAAATGTCGTCGGCGGGGCCGGCGTGGTTCTGTTCGTCGTCGGCTCGATCGCGCTGCTTACCTCGCGCGATCGCTTCGCCCGCACCAGCGGCGGTGTCCGTCGACTCCTCTGGTCGCTCGGCGTGTGCGAGGTCGCCGTAGTGCTCTGGATCGCCGCACTCTGGATCGACGGGACCGCATGGCTTCCCGGCCGGATCATCGCCACCGTCGCTGTGCTCGCCGGGCTCGCGTTCGTCGTCCCGCGCATGCGCCGCATCGCGCGCGCGCCGCGCAGCGCACCGGCCGCGGACGTCGAGCAGGTTCAGCAGTGACGAACGTCGTCGGTTACGCCCGAGTGTCGAAGCGGGAGCAGAACCCCGCCGCTCAGGAGGCCGAGCTGCGCGCGGCCGGCGCTTCTCGAGTATTCGTTGACCACGGCGAGTCGAGCCGCATCACAGACCGCCCCCAGTGGCTCGCCTGCCTCGACTACCTCCGCGAGGGCGACACCCTCCTGGTGCGCCGCCTCGACCGGCTCGGAGGGTCGGAGCGAATCATCATCGAGACGCTGCACGACCTCGACCGCCGGGGCGTGAACATCAAGAGCCTTACGGAGCCGATGATCGACACCACAACCCCGATGGGCCGCGCCCTGTTCGGCATGGTGGCCGTGTTCGCACAGCTCCGCGTCGACACGATCCGGGACAACACCCTGCGCGGCCTCGCTCACGCCAAAGCGCAGGGTCGAGTCGGTGGCCGGCCGTCGAAGATGACGCCGGAGAAGATCGCACAGGCGCAGCGGATGCGCGCCGAGAACCGCAGCCTCGACCACATCGCCGGAGTGCTCAGCGTCGGCAAGTCGACGGTTGCCCGCGCCCTCAGCAAGGCCGATCAGGAACTCACCCAGACGCAGCGGTAGCCCCGTCCTGGTCATCGTGGAGCAGGACGCCCGGAGCCACATTGAGCGCGCCGGCTATCGCGTTCAGCTCGTCGACGGTGAGGCCGCACGGCCTGGTCAGGTGCAGCCGCCGGGTAAGCGTGCGCAGCTTGATCCCGGTCGCGTCGGCCAGCCACTCGACGGTCAGACCCCGAGTGTCGAGCACGCGCCGGATGCGCTGCGCGACCTGCACAGCAATGGATCGCGTCATCGGCCATCGCCCCCCAACTCACCCTCACGAGTGAGCGTGTCGATCACCGTCACGACGTCACTCCCCGGCACCGTCACGGACGCCGCCAGCCGGTAGCCGGAGCGGCCGTAATCGTAGAGCTGCTGGTCACGCTGGCTCACGTTCCGCATCAGCCGGCCGCGCTCCTCGTCCGACGTCGGCAGCGTCGTTGTCAGCGTTGCGAAACTCACGGGTCCACTCATCGTTCGATCCCATTCCCTTGTTGTGTGTCCGATGAAAGTAGGCAGTTCGGCGGTACGCCGAGGTGCCGGCTTTCTCGGAACACTTGCCGCCTTGCACGCAGCGGAGAGCCGGTCAAGGGGAGCCCGCAGGGCTCTCCCGAAGGGACGCGAAGCGCCCTTGACGGGATCGGGAGCGGAGTGCAACCCCGCAGCGCGGGGACACACGAAAGCCCCACGCCGCAGAGCGGAACGTGGGGCCGGAACCGTGCCAGCGATCAACCCTCCGTAGAAGGCTCCGACTGCGCATCGTCAGCCGCCGTAGGGGCCGAGCTGGACGCAGGCTTGCGCGTCGATCGACGCCGCGTGCGCGCCTTCTTGTCGGGCTCAGAGAACCCGATCTTGCGCAGCTCGTCCGCAGACCATCCGGCACTCAGCGCGGCCGAGTAAGCGCGCACGTCCTCGCGCTCCGCGGTCGCGATCCGCTCCGCGATCCGTGCCTGTAGATCGGCCAGCTCGCGGGCCGTCTCGTCGCGCACATCACTGAGCGACTGCCGCGCCTCCGCGACGGTACGAACCGCTGTCAGGCGGTCATCCTGTAGACGTCGCGCGCGCTCGATTGCTTCCTCTGGTGTCAGTTGCGTAGCCATGCACCAATCGTACGGATCGAGCCGTTCGAAGTCGACGCCTGTCGACACATCAAAAGCACGCCGAGGCGAAGCCTCGACCACTCCCGTCTGTCGACGTGAGCGAACCCGAATGGAGTCCCAGACGGAGCAAGCTAAAGACTTAGCAGGGCTAAGTGGGCTTGACCCCTCGACAGTCGTCGACGGGTGCGGCACACTGGACGTGTGGTCCCCGCACGGGGCGGGGTCGCTGCGCTGGGCCGAAGGAAGGGGATCGCATGTCAGATGAGACGGCAGCCGAGCCCCAGACCGAGCGGCGTCGGCGCGCGAATGCTCCGGGCGGTCGGAAGCACAAGCACGAAGTGAAGGTGACTCCCGAGGAGGAGGGCCGGCTGCTGCGCCTCGCGCTCGCTCAGCGGGTGACCATCCCGCGGCTGCTGGTCGAGACGACCCTTGCATCCGAGATGGGGGAGACGGTCACCGAGCGGCGCAACGCGATCGGGAAGCTGTTCGAGCTGCACCGGCTGTTGGCCGCGGTGTCGAACAACGTCAACCAGATCGCGAAGGCCACCAACGCCACCGGTCAGCGTCAGGCAGAGACGGACGCCACGCTCGCCGCCGTGCGCCGAGTAGCGGAGCGCATCGACGCGGCCGTGGATGAGCTGAGCCTGTCATGATGCCGAACGTTACGCGCGGCGATCGGATGCCCGGCCTCGTGTCCTACCTCGTCGGCGGCGGTCGCCACAACGAGCACACGGAGCCGCACCTGGTGGCCGGCGATCACGCGCTCATGGCGTGGTACGACGATGCGGAGCTGAGCGGCGACAACGCGAAGGCGATCGCGCGTCACCTGGACCGGCCGCGTACCGCTATGGGCGTCGAGGTCAAGGGCGGTCACGTGTGGCACGCCTCACTGTCGCTGCGCGCCGAGGAGGGCATTCGCACTGACCAGGAGTGGGCGGCGATCGCGCAAGACTTTGTGTCCGCGATGGGGTTCGACGACAACGACGGGACCAAGGCCCCGTGCCGTTGGGTCGCGATCCGTCACGGCCTCTCGCAGGCCGGAAACGACCACGTGCACATCGCGGTGAACCTGGTTCGCGAGGACGGCACGAAGGCTTCGACGCACCTGGACTACCAGCGTGCACAGAACGCTGCGCGCGCCCTCGAAGTGAAGTACGGCTTGGAGCAGTTGGAGTCGACGAAGGGGGAGCGTGCGACGCGCGGCTACAGCCCCGCGGAGCAGTCCCGCGTCGAGGAGCGTTCGGCGCTCATGGCGCAGCGCAAGTACGAGCAGCACGCGGCGCGCATCGGGGGAGAGCAGCCCGAATGGCACCGCCTCGACCCGAAGGAGCGCCAGGCACGCATCACGGCTGAGGTTCGACTGAATGCGCCCCGGAACGACCTCGCGCGCAGCGT
>NZ_SCOG01000030.1:0-42674 GCF_005502545.1 Microbacterium sp. Beta | reverse complement strand
AGGGCGCTCGTCCATGCTACGTCCCGGCATCCGCGCACGGCCGCCGACGCTCGGCGTCCCCCCAGGACGCCCTCCTAGACTGACGCCATGGACCGGGCACGTGCGAGCGCGCCCCGGCGCGCGCGCCTGGGGGTCGACCTGGCGATGCTCGCCGTCGTCGGCCTCGTGCTCGTCGCCGCTCTCGGGGCAGGCGGAGCCACGCTCTACCAGCAGTTCTACGGACCGTCGGCATTCGTCGTGCGCTACCTCGACCTGCTCTCCTCCGGCCGCGCCGCCGATGCGCTGCGCGTGCCGGGTGTCGCGGTCGATCGCGAGACCCTCGACGCCGCCGGCATCGATCCCGCCGCGTCCGAGGCCATGCTCCGTCACGCCGCGCTCGCCCCCCTGACCGATGTGAAGGTCACCTCCGAGGAGCCGGCGGAAGGCGGTACGGCCGTCACCGTCGACTACCGGGCGAGCGGCCATCCGGGAACCAGCACCTTCCTGATCGAGCAGGACGGATGGGCGGGCGTCACCCCGAACTGGCGCTTCACCACCAGCCCGCTGGCCGTGGTGGATCTGACGCTGCGTGGCGCAGACCGGTTCGCCGTGAACGGGTTCGAGGTCGACAGGCGCCAGATCTCGGTCGACGGGGTCGACGCCGCCTCGCTCGACCCGCTGCCCCTGCTCGTCTTCACACCGGGACTGTATGCCGTGACGGTCGACACCCCGATTTCGACCGCCTCGGGCCACGGGGTGCTCGCGGACACACCGCTGGCCATCACGCCGCTCGATGTGCAGACCGAGCCGACGGAGGCGTTCATCGACGTGGTCCAGGAGCGCGTCGAGTCCTTCCTCGCCGAGTGCACGACGCAGGAGGTCCTCCAGCCGACCGCCTGCCCGTTCGGCCTGCGGGTCACGAATCGTCTCGCGTCCGCTCCGAAGTGGTCGATCGCCACCCAGCCCCGTGTCACGGTCGCACCCGACGGCGGACAGTGGCGGATTCCGTCGACGGACGCGGTCGCCCACGTCGACGTCGACATCAGGTCGCTGTTCGACGGCAAGGTCCAGCCGCTGTCCGAAGACGTGCCGTTCCAGCTCAACGGGACGATCACGATCCTGCCGGACGGCACGGCATCGATCAGGGTCGGCTCCCCCAGCGAAGCCCCGGTCGACTGACCGGACCCCGCTTCGGCGTCAGCGCCCCTCGCGGCTGTCACGCTCGGCGAGGGCCGCCAGCTTGGCGTTGTACTCCTCGAGCTCCGCGTCCCCGGTGCGGTCGGCATGCCGGTCGCGGCGCTTCTGCAGCTTCGTGTCGCTTCGGCTCCACTGGATCGCGACGGTGATCGCGAGGATCAGGGTGGGGATCTCGCCGATCGACCATGCGATGCCGCCCCCCACGTACTGGTCCATCATCGGGTCGACACCCCAGTCGCGCCCCATCGAGCCGAACCAGTCGGCGACCATGAGGCCTTCCTGCATCATGATGGCGATGCCGAAGAAGGCGTGCATCGCCATCACCGCGATCAGGGTGATCAGACGGCCAGGGTACGGCAGACGGTACGGGACGGGGTCGACGCCGATCAGGCTCATCACGAACAGATAGCCCGAGATCAGGAAGTGGATCACCATCCACTCGTGGCCGAGGTGCTCGTACATCGACCACCGCACCAGATCGGTGAAGTAGAAGGCCCACAGCGACAGGATGAAGATCGCGGCAGCGACGAACGGGTGGGTCACGACGCGCGCGAACGGAGAGTGCACGGCCCACATGATCCATTCGCGACCACCGCGCGTGCCGTCGTCGCGCTTGTGGATCGCGCGGAGGGCGAGCGTGATGGGGGCGCCGGAGACCATCAGCAGCGGGATGGCCATCGACAGCATCATGTGGCCCATCATGTGGATGCTGAACAGGTACTCCTGGTACGCGTTGAGCGGGCCGCTGGTCACCCAGACCAGCAACAGCATGCCGAGCACCCAGAACACGGTGCGATGGATCGGCCACCGGTCGCCGCGCAGCCGCAGGCGTCGCACGCCGGCGAGGTACAGGAACAGGCCGAAGCCGGCAGCGACGAGCCAGAGCACGTCGAAGTCCCAGGCGGTGAACCAGCGCTCCAGCGTCAACTCCGGAGGCAGCGTCGAGCCGGTGAGGATCTGTGCGGGGGTCTGGGCGAAGGCAGCGACCTCACCGGTGGGCGGAGGCGTGCGTGCGAGAGCGGCTGCCGCACCCGAGGCGAGGCCCATCAGCGCGACCTCGCACAGCACCAGGAGCCAGAACCAGCCCGCAGCGCGCTGACCCGTCAGCTTGGGGATGAGGCGGGCCCGGTACCAGGCGCCCAGCAGTCCCATGCCCCCGAGGAGGGCGATCTTGGCGAGCACGATCCAGCCGTACGGAGTCGCCCACAGGGCCTCCCAGCTCCCGACCGCGACGACCGACCGCGTGACCCCCGAGAACGCCACCACGGCGAACGCGGCGATCGCCAGGGAGGAGTAGCGGCCGACGAGGCGCACGGGGTCGACGTCGGTCCGCCCCCGCAGCAGCACGAGCAGCAGGAGGCCACCGAGCCAGACCGCGGCGCCGATCGTGTGGAGCAGGATCGAGTTCACCGCCATGTTGTGCCCGGCGAGGTCTCCGGCGTGCCCCTGCGTCGCGAGGGGGAGGAAGGACGCCGCGGCGAGCAGCGCCGTGATGAGCGTGGGCGTCCACGAGCGCCAGGCGAACGCCAGCACCGTGATGATGGCACCGAAGATGGTGGTGATGAGCCAGGACTGACCCAGCGGCAGCTCCAGCAGGAAGCGGCCGAGCTGAGAGCCGAACTCGCGCTCGATGCTGAGCTTCGGGTTGAAGGCGGCCATGAAGGCCAGGAACCCGGCGAGGCCCGCGGACACCGTGAACACGGCGGCACCGACCGAGGCGATGTTCAGAGCCGCATCGAACGACCGCTCCCCCGCGCGCAGACCGAAGAGCGCGAGCACGAGCGAGCCGAGCATGACGGCACCGGAGACGTTCATGACGAGCTTGGCCACGGGCGTGCCCCAGAGCACGAACGGACCGGGGTCCTGCAGCAGGGGCGGCTTGGCCCCGCCGCCCACGAGGAGCGCCAGCACCAGGGCCACGAGGGCGGCGACGAGGAGGATGGCGACGCCGGAGACGCGATACGCCGAAATCCGACTCGTCGACTCGCTGCGGGAACTCACCCCTCCAGCCTAGGCGCGCCCGGCGATGAGAAAGCACGAAGGCCGCTCCCGTCGGAACGGGAGCGGCCTTCGAAGAGGTGCGGTCGAATTACTTGACGGCAGCCTTGAGCTTGGAACCAGCGGTCACCTTGACGCGCTTGCCGGCCGGGATCTTGATCTCGGCACCGGTCTGCGGGTTGCGGCCCGTGCGAGCAGCGGTGTCGACCTGCTCGAAGGAGATCCAGCCCGGGATGGAGACCTTGCTGCCCTTGGCAACAGCGTCGGAGACCGTGGCGAACAGCGAGTCGAGGACACCGGAGACGGTGGCCTGGCTCTGGCCGGTGGCGGAAGCGATGCTCGCGACGAGCTCGGTCTTGGTGATGGACTTGTCAGCCATGTCATCCTCCAGCGACGAAGACCGTCGCATCGTTGTGGGGTGTCGGAGCGGATGCTCCTGGTCTGTCGACCGCCTTGAATGTACCAACGACCACCCTCATTTCCGCGTCATTTCGCGGGTTTTGGGCAATTACTGGGCGTGTCGCGTCACTTTTGTCACTCCAGTCACATGTTCGGGGGCCTCGGCGGGCGGGAGAGCAGGTCCAGGAAACGGCGTGATCCGGCGTGATCACCTGACCCGGCGCGCGGTGCAGGGACGCGAAAGGGGCGAGGACCCGAAGATCCTCGCCCCTTTCGACTGTCTGCTGAGACTTACCAGCTCGACTTGGTAACACCGGGCAGCTCGCCACGGTGTGCCATGTCACGGAAGCGGACACGCGAGATGCCGAACTTCGTGAGGACACCGCGGGGGCGGCCGTCGATGACGTCGCGCGAACGCACGCGAGCCGGCGACGCGTTGCGCGGCAGCTTCTGCAGGCCGACGCGTGCGGCCTCGCGGGCCTCGTCGGTGGCGTTCGGGTCGATCAGGGTCTTCTTCAGCTCGGCGCGACGCTCGGCGTAACGCTCGACGATGACCTTGCGCTGCTCGTTGCGAGCGATCTTGCTCTTCTTAGCCATTGATCAACGCTCCTCTCGGAATTCGACGTGCTGACGGATGACCGGGTCGTACTTCTTGAGCACGAGGCGGTCGGGGGTGTTGCGGCGGTTCTTCTTCGTCACGTACGTGTAACCCGTACCTGCCGTCGAACGCAGCTTGATGATCGGACGGACGTCCTGAGCCTTCTTGGCCATTAGAGCTTCACACCCTTCGCCTGGAGGTCCTTGACCACGTTCTCGATGCCGCGGACGTCGATCACCTTGATGCCCTTGGCGGACACGTTGAGCGTGATCTTACGACCGAGCGAGGGAACGAAATACGTCTTCTTCTGCACGTTCGGGTCGAAGCGGCGCTTCGTCCGGCGGTGCGAGTGCGAGACATTGTGTCCGAAGCCGGGAACAGCTCCGGTCACCTGGCACACTGCTGCCATGATGTGACTCCTTCTATACCGTGAGGCCGGACGGCCCCACCCAAGATCCCTTGTCTGCACACGACCACGACCCGCCGATCTCTCGGCCGCAGAAGGGGAAGCATGCGAACTGCGCACAGGAGTGTGCGCAGACAAAGAGTCAGTTTAGCACGGCCGGCGCCGCGGTTCGCATCGCGCACACGGCACCATCTCAGGCCGACATCGTCTCAGCCCGACATCGAGCCGTTCGCGCGACTCGACGCCTCGGCCGCACCGCGTCCCCATCGGAACGGGGAAACCGTGGGATCCGCGTCGATCCAGAAGCGCCACGGGAATGCCGCGGTCCCCGCGACGCCTGCCACTCCGACCCGAGGGCCGCTCACCACGTCGTCGCGCTGCGGCCCCAGCCAGAGTTCCGCCCGCGCCCCGTGCTGCTGGCCTGCCGTGACGGCGTCGATCCCGTCGTGCAGCGGATGTCGCAGGCCCACAGCCTGCCCGAGGCGGCCCGGCCCGCGGGCGAGGTCCCGCAGCGCGATGCGTCCGAGCGGAAGGGCGACGCCACGACGCAGGGCTGCAGCCTCCACCCCTGCCACGACCTCACCGGCGCGGAGCAGCACGCCGTCGCCCTGTCCCTCCGGTCCGCACACGACGTTGACGCAGGAGTGGATGCCGTGGCTCAGGTACACGTAGAGACGCCCCGGCTCACCCCACATGGTCGAATTGCGCGCCGTCCGTCCCATGCGGGCGTGCGAGCCGGGGTCGGGGATCTCCCCCGTGCCCTGCCCGTGATAGGCCTCGACCTCGGTGATGCGCAGCCGCACCTCGACCGGGTCCGCCTCCGTCGCTGTGGAGATGAACGTGCGCAGCTCTCCACCCAGCAGGCGCGGAGCGACGTCGACGGCGGAGCCGCTCAGGTCGGTGCGGGCGGCGCGGTGCAGAGCCTCCTGCGGCTCTGCACCGCGCACGGGGTCGGGGCCGCCGGTCATCTCAGAATCTCGGGGCCGTCTGGCACCACGAGGCGTCGAAGCCGGTGAGGGCCACGAGCTCCCTGCCCGAGTCCATGTCGATCAGGTGCGTCTCGACGTTCTCCGGAAGCGGCAGCAGCATCCCGTCGTAGGCGTTGTTCGCCAGGTCGGGCGCGACGACGACGGCGGCATACTGACCGCTCGGCGATGCACAGGCCTGGAGGATCGAGTCCGTCGACCCGACCTCGACCAGCGGGGTCGCCGCACCGTCGTCGTCCACCCGCACGACCACCTGTCCGATCGGGAGACCCTCTTCGTCACGCGCGACGACGTGACGCAGTGTGCCGCCGGGGAACGGCGTGATGGAGCTCGCCGTGCCGTAGTCGGGGTCCGAAGCGGCGAGGGGCTGCTCCGAGCCGTCGGCCAGATCGAGTTCGACCACGGCTCCGTCGAGCCGCTCCACGATCGCGGTGTACGTGCCTCGGGAGATCCCCTGGATGGTGGCCGCGAGACCGAGCGACTGCACGCCGGCATCGGTCGAGCGGTCGACGAGCGAGAGCGCTCCGTCGAAGTCGATGAACAGCACTGCCGCGCTGTCGGGAACGAACTGCCACACGAAGACGCTCGCCTCGGCACCGGCGACCTCGATGATCTGAGGGTCGTCGTCGCCGCTCAGCGACTGCGTGACGAGGACGCTCGCGCGCCCTTCGGTATCGCTGAGCTCCTTGTCCGAGTAGCTGTAGCCGACGAGGCCGCCGCGCTCGGAGACCTGGATCGCCCCCACGTAGCCGTCACCGGGGAGCTTCAGCTCACGCTGGTTCTTGCCGTCGCGGTCCATCACGAGCAGGCGGGATCCGTCGTCCTCCTCGACCGAGACCACGAGCTGCGTCGATGTCGCACGGAAGTCGTTGATCTTGTCGTGCTCGAACACCGCGACGGCCTTCTCTCCGCTGAGGTCGGTGAGGAAGATCTTGTCCTTGCCCTCGACGTCGCGGCGTAGCAGGAAGATGTTCGACGGCGGCGTCGTGAAGCTCGTGGTCAGCGTCGTCGTCGGGCCGCCTCCGGCACCGACGACATCGGCCACGCGGATCGTGTACTCGGTCGAATCGTCGAGCGGGACGGTGAATCGCACCCCCACGCCGCGACCGGAGGCATCGACGGTGAACGGCACCGCCGGCTCGACCGTCACCTGCGCGGGGTCGATGTCGGCGAGCGCCTGGTTCGCGGTGAGGATGACGCGGCTGCCTGAGGACTCGATCGCCTGCGCGGCGTTCACCTGTACGTCGCTGATGCGCGGTCCCTGGAGCAGGCTCGCGACACCCAGCCCCGTTCCGACGATGACGAGGACACCCAGCACGGCGGCGAGCGTGACGACGAAGCGACGACGGCTCCCCGGAGTCTGCCCGGGCTCCGGCTCTGCCGCGACGCGAGGGGCCGGAGGCGTGTTCGGCTCCGCCGCCTCTGCGCCCTCCCTCTCGACGTCCGGGGCCGCGCCGACGAACACGGGCTCAGTCGCGAGCGGGACGGGCGGAAGGGTGGTCGCCTCCGCGTCTTCTCGGGCTGAAGCCTCGAAGGCTGCCATCTTCCGGGCTGCGGCCTCCTGCTCGGCGACCTCGCGGTCGCCCGCCTCGCGCACCGCAGCTTCACGGACGGCAGCTTCACGGAGGACTGCCTCGCCTGCGACGGCATCCGGCTGGTCGGCAGACGAGGGATCCGCGGAAGCCGTAGCGGCAGACGAGGGATCCGCGGTGTGCGGAGCGTGGTCCGGCGCCGCGGCGACGTGTTCGGCGGAGGCGATCACGCGGTCGATCCGCTCCGCCTCCGCTGCCTCGGCGGCTTCTCGCGCCGCACGCATCTCCGCGCGTGTGCGCGGGACGGCGGGCACCTCTGGGCGCTCGTCGTCAGTACTCATAGGGGTCCCCCGGCTCGTCGATCGCGACGACGTCGGTCGGTTCGATGCGGAGCTTCCCATCGGCATCCGCACGCACGGTTCCGGTGATCTCGACCCATTGGCCGGTCGCGTAGTCGTCGGGCTTCACGTCGACGGGGAGGATGGCGGTCTGCGCGTCGATCACGCAGTGCGTGATGACCAGGCGGGTGAGATTGACGCCGTCGTCGGCATCGTCCGGGGTCACGAACCCCGTGAGCTTCACCGGCGCACCGTCATACGCGGCAGTGTTCGTCGCTGCGGCGAACACGCTCGCCCAGTCGCCGACGCCGAACGTCGAGGTGTCGGCGACGCCGAGGGCCACCGTGTCGGCACCGGCGAACAACGCACTCTGCTCTCCCGCGCGCGACATCGCGAGCTCGACGGACAGCGAGGCGGGCGGCAGCACGAGGCCGGCCACCACCACCCCCGAGGCGATGACCCCACCGGTGACGGCGGCGACACCGGCGAGCGTGCGGCGCGACGAGGGCGCAGTGGCTGGGCGCCCGTCGCCGTGCTGCGGGTCGGCGTCGTCCGCGCGCGCCCTGCGGCGCGTGGGAGCGGGGGCATGCCCGTGATCGTGACCGTGGTCGCTCTCCTCGCCGAGCGGGAGGGTGCACGACCAGATCGCACCGGCCAGGGTGACGACGGCGGCTGTGCACGCGAACCACACCGACTCGGGGCTGATGTAGAGGGTGAGGCGTCCGGTGAGACCGAGACCGAGGGTGACGACCGAGATCACGGCGGCCAGCCCCACACCCAGCCAGCGGGTGCCGAGAGCGCGAACGCGCGCTGCGGTGGGCGAAGACAGCGCCACGCGCTCAGACAGTGCCACGTGCTCAGACAAGGACGTTCACCCCGATCCCGATGGCGAAGGCCGCGGCGAGCACGATGCCGACGATCCCGACGAGCGTGCGTCCCGTGAAGGTCGTGCGCATGAGCGCGAGCATCTTGATGTCGACGAGCGGCCCGACGAGCAGGAAGGCCACGATCGCGCCGGACGAGAACGTCGACGCGAACGACAGCGCGAAGAAGGCGTCGACATTCGAGCAGATGGCCACCGTCATCGCGAGGGCCATCATCGCGACGATCGACAGCACCGGGTTGGAGCCGATCGCCAGCAGCCACTCCCGCGGGATGAGCACCTGCACGGCTCCGGCGAGCGCCGAGCCGATCACGAGCGCGGGCATCACGGCACGCAGCTCGATGAGGAACTGCGTGAGGCTGCGGCGCACAGGGGTGCCCGGTTCGTGGGTCACCCGGTCGCAGGTGTCGACGAAACGCTGCGTGAGCATGCCGTCGGGGTCGGGGTGGCGGCTGTAGATCCAGCCGATCAGGTTGGCGATCAGGTAGCCGCCGACGAGGCGGGCGACGAGGATGCCGCCGTCCCAGCCGAACGCCGCGTGCGTGGTGAGGATCACGATCGGGTTCACGATCGGTGCGGCGATGAGGAAGGTCATCGCCTCCGCCGGCGCGAGGCCGCGCATCATGAGTCCACGGGCGAAAGGAACGTTGCCGCACTCGCACACCGGGATCAGCATGCCGAGCAGCGACAGCACCGCGCGACGGGCCCACGCGCGTTTCGGCAGCCAGCGGTGGATGACGTCGGCAGGAAGCCAGACCTGCACCACGATCGACAGCAGCACACCGAGGATCACGAACGGCAGGGCTTCGATGAGCACGCTCAGCGCGAGCGTGAGGCCGTCCTGCGCGCGGGTGGGCAGCGAGGCGGGGAACAGCTTCGGCAGGAAGGCGTCGATCAGGAACAGGGCGGCGATGATGGCCGCGCCGAGGCCGACGCCGATCCATGCCGAACGCGGCGAGGGTGCCGGGCGATGGGAGTGGCCGTGACGGGTCGCCGTTGCTGCCGAGGAGCTCACGCGGACGCGGCCCTCTCGGCATCGCGCTTGTTCGCGCACGGAGTGCACAGTCCGAAGATGTCGACCACGTGCGCGGCCTCGGTGAATCCGTGCAGGGCAGCCGTGCGGTGCGCCCACTGCTCGACGTCCTTGGCCTCGATCTCGACGGTCAGACCGCAGGACCGGCAGATCAGGTGGTGGTGGTGGCCCTGCGTGGTGCATGCCCGGTAGAGCGCCTCACCCTCGGGGCTCTGCAGCGAGTCGGCGTCTCCGGAGGCGGCGAGCCCGGCGAGGGCGCGATAGACCGTGGCCAGGCCGATACCGGTGTTGTCATCGCGCAGCGAGGCGTGCAGGCTCTGCGCGCTCACGAATCCGCGCGCGTCGGCGAGTGCTTCGCGCACGCGTTCGCGCTGCCAGGTGTTCCGCTGAGCCATAAGAAGAGTCTAGGCCGCGGCGATCAGCGGGGGCTGGGAGTGGATCTCAGGCCTGGACCCGGCGGATGCGGGCACGCGAGCGCTGCACGATCCAGCAGATCACGTAGATCGTGAACGACAGCGTGGTGATGTAGGGACTCACGGGCAGCGTTCCGGCGAGGGCGAGCAGGATGCCGCCGACCGCGGAGACGAACCCGAACAGCGCAGCCAGCAACGGCACCGCGATGGGGCCGGCCGTGACGCGCATCGCGGCGGCGGCGGGCGTGACCAGCAGTGCCATCACGAGGAGCGCGCCGATGATGTGGACGCTCACGGCGACGATCAGGCCGAGCAGCACCATGAACAGCAGACTCACGGCGCGGGTCGGCACCCCGCGGGCGGCGGCCGATTCCGGGTCGAGCGAGTCGAAGCGCAACGGGTTCCACATCACCAGCAGCCCGATGAGCACGACCATGCTGATGCCGATCAGCCACCCGAGGTCGGGGCTCGAGACCGAGACGATCTGCCCCGTCAACAGGCTGAAGCGGTTGGCGCTGCGACCGTCGTAGAGCGACAGGAACAGGATTCCGAGACCGAGACCGAACGGCATGAGCACACCGACGATCGAGTTGCGGTCCCTGGCCTTGGCCCCGAGCACGCCGATCAGGATCGCGGCGACGAGGGCACCGCCGAGGGATCCGGCCACCACGCTGCCGCCGAAGAGCAGGGCCGCCGCCGCGCCCGCGAAGGAGAGCTCGCTCACGCCGTGCACGGCGAAGGCCAGGTCGCGCTGCATCACGAAGACGCCGATCAGGCCGCCCACGATCCCGAGCACGGCTCCCGCGATGATCGAGTTCGCGAGCAGGGCGACGAGCTCGCCGTAGTCCTGGAAGGAGAAGATGTCATCCCAGCCGACCATGGGCGCGATGGCTGCCGCCGCGTTCATGCCGCTCCCCCGTGCGCGTGATCACCGTGATCGTGGTGAGGCTCGGCGTCCGGCACGCCCACGACGACCAGACGATCTCCGGCGCGGAGGACGAACACCGGGGTGCCGTAGAGGTCGGTGAGCACGCGGGTCTGCAGCACCTCGTCGGGGGTTCCCAGCAGGAACCGCCCGCCGGCGATGTAGAGGATGCGGTCGACCCGCCCGAGGATCGGGTTGATGTCGTGGGTGACGAACAGCACCGCCGCCTCGCGCTCACGGCGCTGACGGTCGATGATGTCGGTCACGGCGACCTGGTTGGCGAGGTCGAGGTTCGACAGCGGCTCGTCGCACAGCAGGAGTGCGGGCTCGTCGGCGAGGGCCTGGCCGACCCGGAGCCGCTGCTGTTCGCCGCCCGAGAGCAGTCCGACGCGGCGATCCGCGAAGTGGGAGGCACCGACCGCGTCGAGCAGTCGGTCGACCTTCGCCCGGTCGCCGCGGTGCGGGATGGGAAAGCCGAAGCGGCTGCCCTGCACCCCGAGGGCGACCAGGTCGCGGGCCCGCATGCTCGTGTCGGGGGCGAGATTCCGCTGCTGGGGGATGTACCCGATGCGGGAGTTGCCCCGATGGACGGGTTCACCCGCCACGCGGATCGTCCCGGATGACAGCGGCTGCAGGCCGAGGATGCTGCGCAGGAGCGTGGTCTTGCCCGACCCGGAAGGACCGAGCACGGCGATGAACTCCCCCGGTTCGACCGTGAGATCGAGGCCGGACCACAGCTCGCGATCCCCACGGTGCAGGGACGCGTCGGATATCTGGAGTACCGGCTTCTCGCGCTGAAGGGCGCCGCTCACGGCTGGACGGCGGCGGCGAGGCTCTTGATCGCGTCACTCATCCACTCAGAGTACGACGATCCGTCCTCGAGCAGCTCCGTGAAGGCGACGACCGGAACCCCGGCGTCCTTCGCCGCGGTCTCGACGCGCTGGGTCTCGGACCCCCCGGTCTGGGCGTTCGTCAGCAGCGCGGTGACCTGTCCGCTGTCGATCACGTTCAGCGCCTCGAGCAGCACGGCGGGCGCGACGTCAGTGCCCTCTTCGACCGACTCGGCGAAGCCCTCCGGGGTGACGTCGGTGAATCCGGCGGCGGCCGCGAGGTAGCCGGGCAGCGGTTCTGTGATGAAGACGTTGACGTTCGGCGCCTCCGCCTTGAGGGTCGCGAGCTTGGTCTCGAAGCCCTCGAGGTCGGCGGTGAGCGTGGCGGCGTTGGCGGCGAACTCCTTCGCGCCGTCGGGGTCGAGCTCGGTCAGTTCATCGGCGATGGCCTCGACGACATGGATCATCGTGTGCGGGTCGAACCACACGTGCTCGTTGAAGCCCTCGATGTGGTCGTGCCCCTCGTGGCCGTCCTCGCCCTCGGCGTGTTCGTGATCGTGGGCGTCCTCTTCAGGAGCTGTGCTCTCCTCGGGCGCCTCGGTGGCCGTCTCATCGGCGTGATCGTGGTCGGCCTCGTCCGTGTGTCCCTCGTCGTCGTGCCCCTCGTTGCCGGGGAAGTCGTGCGAGTACTCGACGGCCGTCACCACGTGCGGATCCTTCGCATCCTGCAGCAGCGTGTCGATGAAGGCGTCGTACCCGCCGCCGTTCTCGATCACGAGGTCGGCCTTCTGCACGGTCAGCCGGTCGCGAGCGCTCGCCTCGTAGGAGTGCGGATCCTGCGACGCCGACGTGATGATCGACTGCACGTCGACGCGGTCTCCACCGATGGTCGACGCGATGTCTCCGTAGACGTTCGTGCTCGCCACGACCGTGATGGTGCCGTCGTCGCCCTCTCCCGCCGAGGGGGTCGAGCATCCGGCCAGCGTGAGTGCGGCGACGGATGCGAGGGCGAGGGCGACGACGGGCTTCTTCATGCTCTCACTCTAAACGCTAATGAGAACCATTATCAAATCGCCCCGGCCGCTCGGTCACTCACGGCCGAAACGGAGACGACCCGACGTCCGCGCGGCGTGTCAGTGCTCGACACCCCGCGCGGGGCGCGGATCATCTCCGTTTCGGCAAAGGGGCGGAAGCTCAGCCGAGCAGACCGGCCGGTGCGATCCAGGCCGTGGCCTCCCCGGGGAGCGCAGAGCCGTCGAGCGGGGCGCTCGCGAGCACGACATCCGCGGCCGCATCCCCGAGGTCGAACGGCTCCGTGCCGAAGTTCGACACGACCTGCCATCCGTTCGGCCGGGTGAAGCGCAGCACGTCGGCACGTCCGGTGTCGATCCACTCCAGGGTCTCCCCGGTCTGCAGCAGGTGTCGGAGGCGCAGGGCCTCGCGGTACAGCGACAGCGTCGACGCCGGATCGGCGGCCTCCACGTCGACCGCGTACTCCGCGAACCACTCGGGCTGCGGCAGGTGCGCGCCCTCGGCGCCGAAGCCGTACGAGGAGCCGGCCGCCGTCCAGGGAAGGGGCACACGGCATCCGTCACGGCCGAGCCCGTCGAACTCCGCACCGCGGAAGAACCCGGGGTCCTGACGCTGTTCCGGCGTGATCTGCGCCACTTCGTGCAGGCCGAGCTCTTCACCCTGATAGAGGTACGTGCTGCCGGGAAGGCCGAGCAGCAGCAGGGTCGCGGCGTGGGCCCTGCGGAGTCCGCCCTCGCGGTCGAGGCCGTCCGCCGGACCGCCGGCCTTGACCCACTCCGTGCCCTGCTTGACCGGTCGTCCGTTCAGGGCCGGGAGGCCGTAACGCGTGGCATGACGGGTGACGTCGTGGTTCGACAGCACCCAGGTGGTCGACGATCCGGTCTCCTGCGCCTGCTGCAGGTTGTCGGCGATGATGCTCCGGAACTGCCGCGCGTCGAAGTCGGCCACGAGCAGGTCGAAGTTGAACGCCTGGCCGAGTCCTTCCGCCGAGGCGTACTTCGCACGGCGCTCCGGGGTGTCCACCCACGCCTCGGCCACGGCCGTGCGCGGCGGGTCGTACTCGTTGAAGACCGCGCGCCACTCGGCATAGATCTCGTGCACGTCGTCGCGGTCGACCATCGGGTGCGTGCCCGAGGTGCGGTCCATCGCGTCGAGCTCGGCGCGCGAGGGAAGCGGCTCGCTGAGGTCCTTCGTGAGCATGTGGGCGACGTCGATGCGGAACCCGTCCACGCCGCGGTCCGACCAGAAGCGCAGGGTCTTCAGGAAGTCGGCGCGCACCTCGGGGTGGTCCCAGTTCAGGTCGGGCTGCTCCACGGCGAAGTTGTGCAGGTACCACTGCCCGTCCGCCACGCGCTCCCACGCGCTGCCGCCGAACACGGATTCCCAGTCGGTCGGCGGCTCGGAGCCGTCGGGACCGGTGCCCTCACGGAAGATGTAGCGCTCGCGCGCGGCCGACCCGCGTCCGGCGGCGAGCGCCTCCTGGAACCACTCGTGCTGGTCGGAGGAGTGGTTCGGGACGATGTCGACGATCACGCGGATGCCGCGGGAGTGCAGCGCCTCGACCATGTCGTCGAAGTCGTCGAGCGTGCCGAGCCGCGGGTCGACGTCCCGGTAGTCGGCCACGTCGTATCCGCCGTCGGCGAGTGCGGACGGGTAGAACGGGCTGAGCCATACCGCATCGATGCCGAGGCCCTGGAGGTAGTCGGCCCGGGAGACGATGCCGGGGATGTCGCCGATGCCGTCGCCGTTCGCATCGGCGAAGCTGCGCGGGTAGATCTGGTAGACGGCGGCCTGACGCCACCAGGCGGCGTCTTCGGCGGTGCGGGTCTCGACGAGAAGCGCGTCGGTCATGAGGGGAGAACTCCTTCTCTCTTGCGGTGGTCGTGCGGTGTCAGCCTTTGACGGCGCCCTGCGTGACGCCCTCCATGACCCACCGCTGCGTGAACAGGTAGGCCACGATCGCGGGGGCCATCGCCATCAGGTACGAGGCGAAGGCGACGTTGTAGTTGTTGCTGAACTGGTTCTGGAAGAGGTTCTGCCGAACGGGGAGCGTCTGCAGCGCGGGGTCGGCGATGATGAGCGACGGCATCATGAAGTCGTTCCAGGCGTACAGGAACGCGAAGATGCCGACGGTCGCGCTCATCGGGGCGAGCAGCGGGAAGATCAGCTTCCAGAAGGTCTGCCAGGTGGTCGCGCCGTCGATGCGCGCGCTCTCCTCCAGCTCGATCGGGATAGACCGCAGGAACGCCGTGAACAGCAGCACGCTGAAGCTCAGCTGGAACATGGTGGCGAGGATGATCACGCCGAACGGGTTGTCGAGTCCGACGCGTCCGGTGAGCTGGATCTGCGGCAGGGCCACGACCGGGAACGGGATGAACATCGCCGCGAGCAGGTAGAAGAACGAGTAGCGGAACAGCCGTCGGTCCCAGTTGCGCACCATGGCGTAGGAGGCGAAGGCCGCCAGCACGATGGTCGCGATCACGGTGCCCGCCGTGACGAGCAGGGAGATGCCCGCGCCGACCGGGAACTTCGTGAGCGTCCAGGCTTCGACGAAGCCGTCGATGCTGAACGGCGCCGGGAGAGAGAAGGCGTTGCCGTCGACCGCCTGTCCTGTGGTCTTGAATGCCATCGAGATGGTCACGTACAGCGGAAGGAGCACGGTGACGGCGCACAGGATCAGGATGATCGTGCCCGACCAGTTCACGCGCTCCATGCGGATGCGCGGCTTCTTCCCTGAGGTGGGGATCGTGGTGAGTGTCTGCGTCGACATCAGAGTGCGTTCCTTCCGCGCGTCAGCGACAGCTGGAGGAGGGAGATGAGCACGGCGACGATGAAGAAGATGGTCGCGTTGGCCATCTGGTAGGCGTAGTCGCCGCCGTTGAAGCCCGCGATGATCGTCATCGCGACGCTGCGGGTCGATGTGCCCGGCCCGCCGTTGGTGAGACCGACGATGATGTCGTAGGCGTTCAGGAAGCCCTTGAACCCGAGGATCACGTTGATCACCACGTATCCCGCGACGAGCGGCAACGTGATGCGGGTGAGCTGCTGCGTCTTGCTGGCGCCGTCGATGCTCGCCGCCTCGTACACCTCGCCGGGGACAGAGAGCAGGCCGGCGATGTAGATGAGCAGGGTGCCGGGCACAGCCTGCCAGGCGGTGACGATGACGATCGCGATCCAGGCGAGGTCGGGATTGGCGAGCAGGCTGGTCTCGAGCCACGGGATGCCCGCTGCGGCTCCCGCTGCCGGGATCGAGTTGGAGAACAGGAAGTTGAAGACGTAGGCGATGATGATCCCCGAGATCACCATCGGGATCACGAAGATGGTGCGCAGGCCCGTCTTGAAGCGGATGCGCGAGGTGAGTCCGACCGCGAGCAGGAATGCGATCACGTTCACGACGATCACCGTGGCGATCGAGAAACCGAACGTGAACAGGTAGCTCTGCAGGATCGAGGGATCGCTGAACAGCGCGATGTAGTTGGTCAGTCCGTTGAAGCTCCACTCCCCGATGCCGATCGAGTCGGTGAAGCTGAAGAAGATGCCGATGACCCCCGGCACCGTGATCGCGAGGGTGAAGATCACGAGCGTCGGCAGCAGGAACAGGTAGTAGATCGGCTCGACGCGGCGCGTGTGGCGCCGGAGCTTCCGGTCGCCACCCGTGACGATGACGGTCGTGCTGTCGGAAGCAGAGGGAGTCGTCGTGGTGCTCATGATGCGCCCTCCTCGCCGGCGGCGTTGTCCTGGGTCGACGGGATCGGCGCCCGGAAGGCGATGCGTGCCCAGTCGGCGTCCATGGTGCGCAGGATCGAGGTCGGAGAAGCCCCGAGTACCATCGCCTGCGCGTAGTTCATCATCGGAAGCGTCTTGGGCACGAGCACGGACGGGCCCTGATAGATCTGCCCGTTGTCGTAGTACTCGACCATCCCCTCGACCCGGGGGTCGTCGGGGGCGGAAGCGCCCTTCGTGGGCGTGAAGCCGAGCTGCGAGGCGTTGTACTCCTCGATGTTCTGCGGCTCGTAGAGGAACTCGAGGAAGTCGCGGGCGGCCTCCTGATGGCGCGACCCCTCGGGGATCATCGCGGCGAGGTCCATGTTCACGCGCACCCCGAGGTCGGCCGGGTCGTTCGTCATCGGCAGCGGGAAGGTGCCCAGCCGCAGGTCGGGTGCGGTCTTCGCGATCTCGCTGAACGCCCACGGACCCTGCAGGTACATCGCGGCCTCGCCCTTGCCGAAGGCCAGGTTGCCGTCGCCGTAGCCACGGCTCGGGGCATCCGCGTTGGTGTAGTCGTTCGCGAGCTGCAGCATCCTGTCCATCGGCTCGGCGAAGTCCTTCGAGAACGAGACCTCGGAGTCGGGACCGACGTCGGCGCCCTCGTCCGCGAGCGCATCGAAGAAGTCGATCACGTCGACCGAGCCGCCCGCGGTGTAGTCGTACCAGCCCTGGCCCACGGTCCAGTCGTCCTTGAACGTGCCGTAGAACGGGTCGATGCCCGCCGCCTTCAGCTGCTCGCACACCGCAAGCAGCTCGTCCCACGTCGTCGGCACCTCGAGGCCCTGAGCGTCGAAGATCTCCTTGTTGTAGATGACGGAGGCGGCCATCACCGAGTACGGTAGGGCGCTGGTGCGGCCCTCGCAGGAGCCGTACTGGTCCATGAGCGGCTGCAGGTCATCGCGGATGCCCGCAGCGGCGTCGGTCTCGGAGAGATCGGTGAGCGCGCACCGCTGCACGAAACGGGCGATCTCGTAGTTGTAGTTGGCGAGCATGACGTCGGGCGGGTTGCCCCGCACGAAGCTCGCCGAGACGACGTCGACGCCCGAGGTGTCGATCTCGACCTTCACGTCGCTCTGCGAGGAGTTGTACTCGGCGACGAGGGCGGTCATGAACTCGATCGCCTCGCGCTTGCTGAAGGTGAAGCGGATGGTCTCCGCTCCCGAGCCGGGGGCGCATCCCGCGAGCGCCGTGCCGACCAGGGTGACCCCCAGGGCCGCGGCCACCGCTCGCGCCGCGCGTGTTCGTGTGCCAGACACCGTCGTCCTTCCATCCCGTAGATCCGTGCACTAAATCTAGTGAGCGAATTTACTCTGTCGAACGGTACTCTCTCATTGGACGAGAGGAAGGTCAAGCGCCGTGGCAGATGTCTCCGCAGGCTTGGGCACCGGTCGAGCGAGCGTGAGCGCCGTGCTCGACTTCGCCTGGACGGCTGGCGAGTTCACCGCGTCCGAGGCCATGGCCGGCACCTCGCTGACCCGCTCGACCGCCATCGACGCGATCGACACCCTGGTCGGCGCGGAGATCCTCCGTGAACTCCCCAACGCCCGCGCCGCCGGCACCTACCGCGCAGGGCGACCCTCTCGCCGCTTCGTGCTGCCCGCCGACCTGGGCGTCGTGATCGGCGTCGATGCGGGCGACACCCACCTCGCCGTGACCGTGGCCGACCTGCTCGACGAGACGCTCGTGCACCACCGGGTGGAGTTCGATCCGACGCAGACGGTCTCCGAGCGGCGCGCGACGATCCTCGGGCGCCTCGGCGATGCGCTCACCGAAGCCGGGGTCGCGCGCGAGCAGGTGCTCGCCGTGTGCGTCGGGGTCGCGGCACCGGTGAACCGCGACGGCATCTCGCCCCCGCACCCGGAAGGCTTCTGGGAGCGCACGAACCCCGGGCTCGCCGAGGCACTGGAGGACTGGGCACCCGTCGTGCAGATCAAGAACGACGCCCAGCTCGCCGCGATCGCCGAAGGGGCCGAGGGAGCCGCGATCGGATGCCGCGACTACGTCGCCCTGCTCGCGAGCGAGCGCTTCGGCGGCGGCGTGGTGGTCGACGGGCACGTGCTGCACGGCGCGCACGGCGGTGTCGGCGAGGGCGTCGTGTTCGATCACATCGTGGGTGTCGGCTCGGCGTTCGGCCTGCGCTATGCCGTGCAGGACCAGGTGCGCGCGGCAGTCGACTCCGGTGAGATCTCGCACGACAGCGCCGTCGGACGCCTCGTCGGCACACGTCGCATCGACCCTCGACTCGTGCTGACCCTCGCCGCGTCGGGCGACCGGGACGCGGTGCTGATCACCTCCCGCGTCGGGGCCACCGTGGCCCGCGTCGTCGGTGTGCTCGGCAGCATGTACGACCCGGCTCGCGTCATCGTGTGCGGAGCGGTCGCCGAGAGCATCGAGCCCGTGCTGACCGCTGCCCGCCGCATCCTCCCCCAGGAGCTGCACCTGCCCGCCCCGGAGATCCTCGCGTCGACACTGGGTGCCGAGGTCGTCTCACGCGGGGCCGTGGCGACCGCCCGACGCGCGGCCAGGGAGCACGCGGTGCCGCGGTTGGCGGAGGAACGTCTGCGCCAAAGTGCGTGACCGGGCGGTCACGTGCGTGATGCGGGTCAGTCCACGAGCAGTGCGGGCTCCTCGAGGATAGAGGCGACGTCGGCGATGAAGCGGCTCATGCCGTCGCCGTCGATCACGCGGTGGTCGAAGGATCCGGCCACCGTGGTCACCCAACGGGGGCGCACCTCGCCGTCGACGACCCACGGCTTCTGGCTGATGGTGCCCATCGCCACGATGCCGGCCTCGCCGGGGTTGATGATCGGGGTGCCGGCATCCATCCCGAACACACCGATGTTCGTGATCGTGATCGTGCCGCCCTGCTGATCGGCGGGCGGGGTCTTGCCGTCGCGGGCCGTGAGCGTGAGACGGTTCAGCGCCCGCGCCAGCTCCTTCATGCTCAGGTCCTGCGCGTCCTTGATGTTGGGCACGAGCAGGCCGCGCGGGGTGGCGGCGGCGATACCGAGGTTCACGTAGTGGCGGACGGCGATCTCGGCTCCGGACTCGGTCTCGATCCAGGCGGCGTTGACCATCGGGGTGCGACGGGCGGCCCAGATCACGGCGCGGGCCATGATGAGCAGCGGCGACACCTTGATGTCGGCGTAGTCGGGCGAGGCCTTGAGGCGCTTGACGAGATCCATCGTGCGGGTGGCGTCGATCTCCTTCCACACCGTCACGTGCGGGGCCGAGTACGCGCTCTGCACCATCGCCGACGACGTGGCCTTGCGCACACCCTTGACCGGGATCGACTCGGTGCGGTCGTCACCTGCAGCCGACGGACGCGTTGCGGTGAGGCCGCGAGCGAGTCCTGCCGGCGCGGCCTGCGGGGCGGGCACCGTCTCCTCGCGCACGGTCCCCCACTCGGGGGTCTCGATGTTGCGGAAGACGCTCGCCTGCGAGGCGTGCTTCATCACGTCGTCGCGCGTGACCTCCCCGTCGGCACCGGTCGCGGCGACCGCGGTGAGGTCGACGCCGAGGTCGCGGGCCAACTTGCGGATCGGCGGCTTCGCGATCACCCCCACCGAGGAGCGGACGGGTCGCTCGGCCGGACGCTTGCGCCGCGAGGTGGCTCCGCCTCCCGTGCCGTAGCCCACCAGCACGGAGCCGCCGCCCTCTTCCGCCGCCGGCGCTGCAGGAGCCGGAGCGGCCGCAGTGCCAGCCGCCGGCTCGGTCAGGAACGTGATGATGGGGGTGCCGACCTCGACGGTCGTGCCCTCCGCCGCGAGGAGTTCGCCCACCACGCCCGCATACGGCGACGGCAGCTCGACGAGCGACTTGGCCGTCTCGATCTCGCACACCACGTCGTTGATCGCGACGGTGTCGCCAGGAGCGACCTTCCAGGCCACGATCTCGGCCTCGGTCAGGCCTTCGCCGACGTCCGGAAGGGTGAAGTTCTGCGTGCTCATGACGAGTCCTTTCGGCCGAGCGGGAGTGTCAGTATGCCAGCGAGCGGTCGACGGCCTCGAGGATGCGGTCGGCATCCGGGAGGTACGCGCCTTCGAGCTTCGCGGGCGGGAACGGAGTGTCATAGCCGGAGACGCGCAGCACCGGAGCCTCGAGCGCATAGAACGCGCGCTCCATGACGGTCGCGGCGATCTCGCCGCCGATGCTGCCGAAGCCCTGCGCCTCCTGCGCGTAGACCATGCGGCCGGTCTTGCGCACCGAGTCGAGGATGGGCTCGTAGTCGACCGGAGAGATCGAGCGCACGTCGACGACCTCGCAGCTCGTGCCCTCGGCCTCGGCGAGCGCGGCGGCCTGCAGGAGCGTGGTGACCATCGCCCCGTGCCCGACGAGCGTCACGTCGCTGCCCGTGCGCACGACGCGCGAGGAGTGCAGTGGAACGGCCGAGGCGTCGAGCTCGACCTCGCCCTTCTGCCAGTACCGGCTCTTCGGCTCCATGAAGATCACCGGGTCGTTCGACGCGATCGCCTCCTGGATCATCCAGTACGCATCGTTCGGCGTCGACGGCGACACCACACGCAGGCCGGGGGTGTGCGCGAAGTACGCCTCCGGGCTCTCCTGGTGGTGCTCGACCGCGCCGATGTGTCCGCCGTACGGGATGCGGATCACGATCGGCATGCTGATCGTGCCCTCATGCCGGTTGGTCAGCTTCGCCAGCTGCGTGGTGATCTGGTCGAACGCGGGGAACACGAATCCGTCGAACTGGATCTCGATCACCGGGCGGTACCCGACCATCGCCATGCCGATCGCTGTGCCGACGATCCCGGACTCGGCCAGCGGGGTGTCGAGCACCCGGCGATCGCCGAAGTCGCGCTGCAGATGCTCCGTCACCCGGAAGACGCCGCCGAGCTTGCCGATGTCCTCGCCCATGAGCAGGACCTTCGGGTCGTTCTCCATCGCCTTGCGCATACCCGCATTCAGCGCCTTGCTGAGCGGCATCGTCTCCAGAGTCACTGGGCTCCTCCTTCGAAGGACGCCTCGTACTGCGCATGCCAGGCCTTCTGCTGGTCGATCAGCGGATGCGGCTCGCTGTACACGTGGTCGAACATCTTGTCGGCGCTGGGCGGCCCGAGCTCGACCGTGCGGGCGCGCAGATCCTCTGCGGCATCGGCCGCCTCGGCCTCGACATCGGCGAACAGCTGCTCCGACGCTCCGCGCGCTTCGAGGAAGGCCCGCATCCGCACGATGGGATCGCGACCGGCCCAGTACTGCTCCTCGTCGCTGCCCCGGTACTTGGTCGGGTCGTCGCTCGTCGTGTGTGCGCCGAGCCGGTATGTCACGGCCTCGATGGCCTGCGGCCCCTTGCCCTCGCGAGCCTCATCCAGCGCGACACGGGAGACAGCGTAGCTGGCGAGCACGTCGTTGCCGTCGACACGGACGCTCGGGATGCCGTAGCCCGCGCTGCGCTGCACGAGCGGCACGCGCGACTGGGTGGAGACGGGCACCGAGATGGCCCAGTGGTTGTTCTGCAGGAAGAACACCGTCGGAGCCTGGTAGCTCGCGGCGAAGACCATCGCCTCGTGCACGTCGCCCTGGCTGGATGCGCCGTCGCCGTAGTAGACGATGACCGCCTCGTCGCGGTCGAGATCACCGGAGCCGGTACGTCCGTCGAAGGCGAGGCCCATGCCGTAGCCCGCGGCGTGCAGCACCTGCGATCCGAGCACCAGCGTGTACAGCCGGGTGTTGCCGTTCTCGGGGTCGGTCGGGTCCCACCCGCCGTGCGAGACGCCCCGCATGAGCTTGATGATGTCGACCGGATCGACGCCGCGGATGCGGGTCACGGCGTGCTCGCGGTAGGAGGGGAAGACGGTGTCCTGGGCGCGGAGCGCGCGCCCGGATCCGACCTGCGCCGCCTCCTGTCCACGACTCGGCGGCCACAGCGCGAGCTGGCCCTGACGCTGCAGGTTCGTCGCCTGGGTATCGATCGCGCGGATGACGACCATGTCCCGGTAGAACTGCTCGAGTTCCGCATCGCCGATCGCGTCGATCAGAGGAAGGTACCGTTCTGCGGCGGCGGACGGAGCGTACCGTCCGGTCTCGTCCAGAACGCTCACAAGGGGTGTCTCGGAGGTGGTCACGCTCTCACGCTACCCGCGCCCGCATGCCGGGTCACGCATACCTAGGACGCCCTCGTAAATGCCTGGAAACCGGAGAAATCCGCGAGAACGCGCGGAATGCGGCGACTCAGCGGAGGGAGCCGGCGACCTCGAGCACGCGGGCGACGGAGTCCTCCTCGCCCACCGAGATGCGGATGCCGTCGCCGGAGAACGGACGCACGATGAGGTCGTTATCGACGAATGCGGCAGCCACCTCGTCGGTGCGTTCGCCCGCGGGCAGCCAGACGAAGTTCGACTGGGAGTCCGGCACCTCCCACCCCTGTGCACGAAGCCCCTCCACGAGACGGCCGCGGCGTTCGACGATCACGGCGACGCGCTCCAGGAGCTCCGGTTCGGCGTCGAGGCTGGCGATCGCGGCGTTCTCGGCAGCGGAGGTGACCGAGAGCGGGATGCCGGTCGTGCGGGCGGCGTCGAGCACCTTCTCGTGCCCGATCGCATAGCCGACGCGCAGCCCGGCGAGACCGTAGGCCTTCGAGAAGGTGCGCAGCACCACCACGTTCGGGTGCTGCTCGAACACGCGCTCCGCCAGACCGTCGACCGCACCCGGCGCCGTGACGAACTCGGCGTAGGCCTCGTCGAGGATGATCAGGATGTCGCCGGGCACCCGCGCGACGAAGGCGGCGAACTCGGCCGAGGTGATGATCGGACCGGTCGGATTGTTGGGCGTGCACAGGATGATCGCGCGGGTGCGCTCGGTCACCGCATCCGCCATCGCTTCGAGGTCATGGCGGGAGTCGGCGGTGAGCGGCACCTGCACACCGGTCGCTCCGGCGACGAGCGGAAGGCTCGGGTACGCCTCGAAGGAGCGCCACGCGTAGATGACCTCGTCGCCGACCGAGGCGGTGGCCAGGATCAGCTGATGCAGGATCGACACGCTGCCCGAGGCCACGTGCACCTGGTCGGGCTCGACCCCATAGCGGGCCCCGAGACGCGCGCGCAGGCGACCGGCGGTGGCATCCGGGTAGCGGTTGATGGGAGTGGTGCTCTTCAGCGCGTCGAGCACCGACGGCAGCGGGTCGAACGGGTTCTCGTTGCTCGACAGCTTGAACGCATCGGGGCCGGCCTGCTTTCCCTGGCGATACGGAGCGAGAGCGGCGATGGCGGGACGGATGCGGGGCAGGATCGGCTCGGTCACGAGGTCGAGTCTACGAGGGCGGGCGAGCACAGCCCGAGGGGACGGATCGCGCTCGTTCGCCCCCTGTCGCGGCTCGATGCCCAGTGGTACCATTCTGGTATGGCCATGACGGTGCGACTCCCGGAAGAACTCGATGCCCAGCTCGAGGCGATCGCACGCGCCCGTCATACCTCGAAGCATGCGGTGATCATCGAGGCAGCGACGCGGTTCGCGAATGACACCAGCCGGTCGGCTCTCGTGAATTCTGCGGTCGACTTCGTGTTCGACAATGACAAGGTCCTGCTCGAGCGCCTCGAAGACGCATGACCGAATACCTCACGTTGGAAGACGGTCTCCAGATCGTCGAGCGGTTCGGCTTTCACGTTCGCGACGCGGGCTTGCTTGCGTCAGCCCTCGCCCGCCCAGCGGCTTCGCTCTTCGGTGATGACGCGTACGCGACCATCGACCGGAAGGCTGCAGCTCTCCTCGAATCCCTTGCGCGAAACCACCCGCTGTTCGACGGGAACAAGCGGACGGCATGGACGAGTTTCGTGGCGTTTCTGTGGATCAACGGCTGGAAGCACCGCTTCACGACAGACGACGCATTCGATCTGGTGATCGGCGTAGCGTCCGGCACGATCGATCTGGATGAGTCGGAGCAACGCATTCGCGCAAACCGCATTCCCGTGGAAGACACCGCCCGCTGACACGCACGAGAGTCCGTGGGACACTGGTCGGACTATGCGCTTCATCATCCGCGTCGTCGTCAACGCCTTCGCCCTCTGGGTCGTCACGCTGATCCCTGCCCTGCAGGTGACCATCAGGGCCTTCCCGCCCGGCGAGACGCTGCAGCTGGTGCTGACCCTGCTCGCGGTGGCCGCGATCTTCGCACTCGTGAACACGATCATCGGAACGGTCGTGAAGATCGTCGCGTTCCCGCTCTACATCATCACCTTCGGCCTGATCGGCTTCCTGATCAACGGGTTCCTGCTGTGGCTGACCGCCTGGATCACGAGCGGATTCGGCTGGGGTCTCACGGTCGGCGACTTCTGGTGGGGCGTGCTCGCAGCACTGATCATCTCGGTGATCAACGGCATCTTCGGATTCATCCTGCGCCCGCAGAGCAAGAGCCGTCGCGACTGACCCGCTGACACCGCGGTGACAGCCACCGGCGACAGCCACCACGGTCACCCGCTCCGCTCCGCGCGGTACTCGGTGCGCTCGACCTCGACGGCCCGCCCGAGCTCATCCCAGTACCCTTCGAGAGCCACCGCGCGAGGGTCGGTCGACGCATCCACCATCTCGGCGGTCTCGATGTACGTCTCGAGACCGTGGGTCTTCAACCGCAGGTCCTCGACGCCGTCCCCCGGATCACCGACCCGCGAGGCGGTGAAGCTGTCGGGCGACCCCGTCCCCTCTGCCGACCCGCCCGCGGCGAGCGCCGATACGACATCGTCGGTGTGACGGAGCTGGATCAGCGTCTGCTCCTCCCGGAGTGTCGGTTCGGTGGGGCTCCCCGCCGTGATCTGCATCGACACCTCGTACTCGCTCTCCACGGCGAGTCGCGTGGCGATCATCCCGCCCTGCGAGTGCGCGACCACGTCGACGCGATCGCCCGGTTCGACACCGGCGGCCGCCAGAGCATCGAGAGTCGCCTGGTACGACGCCGACGTAGCGCCCTGATAGAGCTCGATGTTCGAGGTCATGTCCCACGGCTCCGCGCCTTTCTTCAGGGACAGCAGTGAATTCTGGGTACCGGCCACGTAGGCCACATAGCGGGTCGCGTCGCCGACCATCGTGTACTTCTCCACGGCGACCTGGGCTCCCCCGCCCGGGATCCTCCTGAACGCTCCGGCGAGGTCGTCCGGCGCGCGCGGAGTCGACGTCTTCACCGGTGTCACCTGCACCGGATCCACCTGCACGGAGGTCGGAGCCTTCACGCCCGGCACCTCGGATCCCGCCACCCCCGGCCGCACCTTGCCATACCCCGAGGCGAGCCCGACCAGCGCCCCGACCAGGAACATCGGCGGCAGCATCCCACCCAGGTCGTACTGATCTCCGAGCCCTTCGAACCTCCGTCGCTCCCAGCCGGCGACCAGCCAGTCCGCCATCCGCCCCACGCGCTCGTCGTCGGCGATCATCTCGTCGGCCCGTGCGCGCACGTCGTTCGCCGCCGCGGCGTCGGTGAGGGCGAGCGCCTCGGCCTGTGCCCGCAGTTCCACCAGCTCGAATGCGTCGGCCATCAACAGCGTTCCCGTGCAGGCGTTCTCGATCTCCGCAGCGAGTGCACCGATCCGCTCGCCGCTGAGTCGCAGAGCGCCGATGTCGACGCGCAGCGCGGGAGCATCGGATGACGAGATCGCCTCCGCAGCGGTGACCACCGAATCCCGAGCCTCTTCGTATCGCGCCGCGACCGTCCGCAGGTGCGCGCCGACCTCGCGCAACTGCTCGGTGTCGATCGCGATCGCGCCGCCGTGGTCGATCTCCAGGCCGCCGGCAACGGAGGCGTCGTGCGCGCGTGCGACCCCTATCATTCCGATCCCTCCAGCTCCCACTGCCGGATCCGAAGACTTCCGAGCTGCGTTCCGGTGTCATCGCGTACCCGCGCGAGGAGTTCGTGGAGCGCGCGGAACCCCTCCGAGCTCCAGTCCGTCGCGTCGACGAGCGAGACCAGCAGCGCTCCCGCCTCCTCCAGCGTCGTGATGGCATCACCGATCCCCCGGTGCCCGAGGGCCTGCCCCCACGACTGCGCGGATCCACCGGACTGCTCGGGTGCGAACGAGTACATGGCTCCAGCATTCGGGATCGCGCTCCACGCGGGTCGCCCGGAATACGCAACCCGTGGACAGGTGGTCGCCCGCCCACGGTGTGCAGGGGCCGCGCGAGCAGGTTCGCGCTGTGCAGGACGGCCATGGGCGGGCAGAATGTATCTGTGACATCCCCGGATCCCTTCCGCGTGATCTTCGTCTGCACGGGGAACATCTGCCGCTCTCCCATGGCCGAAGTCGTCTTCCGCGACCTCGCCGAGCGGCAGGGACTCGGCCCGCGCATCGTCTCGCGCAGCGCCGGAACTGGCGACTGGCATCTGGGCGAGCGTGCCGATCACCGTACGATCGACTCGCTGGCGCGTCGCGGCTACGACGGCTCCCAGCACCGCGCCCGTCAGTTCACCGCGGCCGCCTTCGCCGACAACGATCTCGTCGTCGCGCTCGACCGCACGCACGAGCGCATCCTGCGGGAATGGGCCCACGACGAGGACGAGGAGGGGAAGGTCACCCTGCTGCTGGCCTTCGACCCGACGGCGACCACCCACGACGTGCCCGACCCGTACTACGCGGGCGCGGAGATGTTCGATTCCGTGCTCGGTATGATTGAGGCGGCGACTCGGGGCCTGTTCCGCCAGCTCGAACCCGCTCTGCGTCTCCCCCGCACGCCCCGCCTCTGAGGGGCCCGATCAGGAGGACTCCCCTGACTTTCCAGCCTTCGCTCCCGCCCCAGCCCCTGAGCCCCCTCGACGGCCGCTACCGTGGCGCCGTCACCGGTCTCGCCGACTTCCTGTCCGAGGCGGGCCTGAACCGGGCACGCGTCGAGGTCGAGGTCGAGTGGCTGATCGCGCTCACCGACCGTTCGCTGTTCGAGACGAGCCCGCTGTCGGACGAGGACAAGGAGCGCCTGCGTTCGCTCTACCGCGACTTCGGTCAGGCCGAGATCGACTGGCTCGCCGAGAAGGAAGCCGTCACCCAGCACGACGTGAAGGCGATCGAGTACCTCGTGCGCGACCGGCTCTCGACGCTCGGCCTCGACCGCATCTCCGAGCTCACGCACTTCGCCGCGACGAGCGAGGACATCAACTCCGCGTCCTACGCCCTCACCGTCAAGCGCGCGGTCGAGGAGGTCTGGCTCCCGGCCCTCGACACCGTGATCGCGAAGCTGCGCGAGCTCGCGGTCGAGCACGCCGACGCCGCGATGCTCTCGCGCACGCACGGCCAGCCCGCAACGCCCTCGACGATGGGCAAGGAGCTCGCGGTCTTCGCCTGGCGCCTGGAGCGCGTGCGCAGCCAGATCGCCGGTTCCGAGTATCTCGCGAAGTTCTCCGGCGCGACCGGCACCTGGTCCGCCCACCTCGCGGCAGACCCGGACGCCGACTGGCCGACCATCGCCCGCGAGTACATCGAGGGACTGGGCCTGGGCTTCAACATCCTCACGACGCAGATCGAGTCGCACGACTGGCAGGTCGAGCTGTACGACCGCGTGCGTCACGCGGGCGGCATCCTGCACAACCTCGCCACCGACATCTGGACCTACATCTCGCTCGGCTACTTCGCGCAGATCCCGGTCGCGGGTGCCACCGGCTCGTCGACGATGCCGCACAAGATCAACCCGATCCGCTTCGAGAACGCCGAGGCCAACCTCGAGATCTCGGGAGCCCTGCTCGCATCGCTCGGCCAGACGCTCGTCACGAGCCGCCTGCAGCGTGACCTCACCGATTCCACCACGCAGCGCAACATCGGCGTCGCGTTCGGGCACTCGCTGCTCGCGCTCGACAACCTGCGCCGCGGCCTGAACGCGATATCGCTGTCGCGCGACGTGCTGCTCGCCGACCTCGACGTGAACTGGGAGGTGCTCGCCGAGGCGATCCAGACGGTCATCCGCGCCGAGGTCGTGGCAGGCCGCTCCTCGATCACCGACCCGTACGCGCTCCTCAAGGAGCTCACCCGCGGTCACCGGGTCGGTGCCGCCGACCTCGCCGAGTTCGTGCAGGGCCTCGAGATCGGCGATGCCGCAAAGCAGCGCCTGCTCGCGCTGACCCCGGCCACCTACACGGGCATCGCGGAGCGGCTCGCGCGCTGAACCCGGGAGGAGCTAGGAGCCCGACTCGCCGGAGTGCTCCTCGACGCTGTCCTTCGGCATGAACGACGCCGCCAGGAGAGTGAGAACCGCGGTCACCGCGACGGCGACGAACACCCACACCGACGCGTGGATGATCGTGTCGGGGTCGTCCGCGCCCGCACCCTGCGCGATGGCCGCATTCGAGATCGCGCCGAACACGGCGACGCCCACAGCGCTTCCCGCCGACCGCGCGAAGGCATTCATCCCCGTCACCGCGCCGCGCTCGCCCCAGCCGACCGAGGCCTGGGCGGCGATCAGCGTCGGGGCCGCACTCCACCCGAGCCCGAAGCCCAGGAGGAACGCGATGCCGGCGATGACGAACGGGTTCGGCCAGGAGGCGACGGCAGCGAGCATGATGGCGGCGAGCGTCGTGATGCTCATGCCGATGAGCGTGGTGCGACGGAAGCCGATGCGCAGGTACAGCCGTCCGGCGTTCGCGGCGGCGAGCGGCCAGCCGAGGGTCAGAGCTGCCACCGCGAGACCCGACAGCAGGGGAGCGATGCCGATGGATCCCTCGAGGTAGGCGGGGGCGAAGCTCGTCACACCGAGCATGAGCGCGCCGATGCCGAGCGAGACCAACGTGGTCGTGAGGATGAGCCGACGCGTCACCAGCCGCAGGTCGACGATCGGCTCGGCGACACGGCGCTCCACGACCCCGAAGGCCAGCAGCGCGACCACGCCGATCCCGAAGCAGAGGACGCTTTGCACGGACAGCCACGCCCAGGCGTTTCCTCCCTCCAGCATGCCGAGGATGAGCGCCGTGAGCCCGATGGTGAGCAGCACCGCTCCCCCGTAGTCGATGCTGTGCCGCTGGGTCTGCTTCTGCTCCTTGTAGTTGCGCAGCAGCATCCACCCGGCGATCAGACACAGGGGCACGTTGATCCAGAAGATCCATCGCCAGGCGTCGAGCTGGGCGAAGATGCCGCCGAGCGCGGGGCCCACCACCGAGGAGATGGCCCACACGCTCGCGACGTATCCCTGCACCTTGGCGCGTTCGGCGACCGTGTAGATGTCACCGACGATGGTCATCGACATCGGTGCGACGGCACCGGCTCCGATGCCCTGGACGATGCGGAACACGATCAGCGCCGGCATGCTCCAGGCGAACCCGCAGAGGATGGACCCGAGCAGGAACAGGGCGATGCCGAGCAGGATGATCGGCTTGCGGCCCACGGTGTCCGCGAAGCGGGAGTAGATGGGCACGCTCACGGCCTGCGCCAGGAGGTACACCGAGAACAGCCAGGGGAACTGCTGGTAGCTGCCGAGGTCGCGCACGATGCTCGGGACGGCGGTCGCGAGGATCGTGGCGTCGATCGCGATGAGCCCGGTGGCGAGCATGAGCGCGCCGAGGATGGGTCCGCGCTCCGACCGGAGTCCGATGGAGGCGCGGTCGACGGAGGCAGTCACCTCAGGTGCAAGCCGATCCACCCCACCGGTATTCCGGATCGTCGCCGTCCCTCTCGCCGCCCCTGCTCAGTGCGCCGGACCGAGGTCGCGCATGGGCTTGCCGTTCTTCGGGTTGCCCGGCTTCACCTTGCGACGCTCCCCGTTGACGACCACGATCACGTTGCTCATGTTCGGCGCGCGGTCGGCGACCACGTCGTAGGACACGACCTTCCCGTCCCGCCAGGTGCAGTCCACGCGATACCCGCCCCGCGCGCGGAGACCGGCGAACGATCCGCTCACCGCCCAGTCCGCCGGCACGGCGGGGAGCAGCCGGATCACCCCACCATGGCTCTGCACCAGCATCTCCGCGATCGCTCCGACGATGCCGTAGTTGCCGTCGAGCTGGAACGGCGGATGGTTCGCCCAGAGGTTCTGCAGGATGTTGTAGGTGAGCAGTCCTCGCACCATGATCCCCGCCCGCTCGGCATCACCCAGGCGCGCGAAGAGACCGGCCCGCCACGGCCAGGTCCACGAACGGCGACTGTCTCCCGAGACCGTGGCGGCGGTGAACGGCACACCCTCCTTCTCCCCGCAGCGGGCCTTCAGCGAGACCAGGGCCGCCGCGGAGAGCTCCGGGGTGTCGGGGGTGATCTGCCGCCCCGGGTACACGGCGAACAGGTGCGACGTATGCCGGTGGATGTCGTTCGGGTCGTCACGGTCGGTCTGCCACTCCTGCAACTGCCCCCAGCGGCCGATCTTGTTGGGAGCCAGACGGGACTGCATGTCGGCGACGGTCTTCCGGTAGGTCTTGTCGGCACCGAGGGCTTCGGCGCACTCGAGGTAGTTCTGGAACAGATCCCAGATGATCTGCTGGTCGTGCATGACGCCGTCCTCGCGCGGACCGTGCTCCGGAGACCAGCCCATCGGCGCGACCAGCGTGCCGTCGGGAAGCTCTTTGAGCTGGTCCTCCCAGAACTGGCAGATCTCCTTGATCAGCGGGTAGGCGAGGTCGCGCAGGTACTTCTTGTCCTGCGTGAACGCCCAGTGCTCGTAGAGGTGCTGGGCGTACCAGGCGCTCGCGATCGTGTTCCACTCCCACGAGTTGCCGCCGAAGATGCTCTGCGAGGTGCGGGCGGTCCACCCGCGCACGTCGGCGCCGAAGGCGTTGCGCGTCGCCACCCGGCTGGGGACCGCCACCTCGCGGATGAACGTCGCGAGCGCCTCATGGGACTCCGGGAGGTCGGCGGTCTCCGCGCCCCAGTAGTTCATCTGCACGTTGATGTTGGTGTGGTAGTCGCTGGCCCACGCCGGCTGGTTGCTGTTGTTCCACAGCCCCTGCAGGTTGGCCGGCAGCCCCCCGGGCTTCGACGAGCTGAGGAGCAGATACCGGCCGTACGCATAGAGCGTCTGCTCGAGCGTGGGGTCCGCCTCCCCCTTCCCGTAGCGGAGCAGCCGGCGATCTGTGGGCATGGCCGTCACGGTGCCGTCGGTCGCTCCCCACTCCACCTTCGCGCGCTGCATCAGCTCGGAGACCTGTGCGGTGTGCGCAGAGCGGAGACTCTGCCACGACCGGGAGGCGGCGGCGTTCAGCGCCTTCTCGATCGCGGGCTGCGGTGCGGCGCCTCGCCAGCCGTGCGCCGCGCTCAGACGATAGTCGGTGCGCGCGTCGAGCAGCAGTGTGATGCTCGACGCCTCCGAGACGCGCAGCCCGCCCTCGGCGGCGACGACCCGGCCGTCGGTCTCGGCGATGCGGACGACGGCCGCGTGCGTGAGGTCGTTGGCCATCGTCCCGGCGAAACTCAGCCGACGTCCGCCCGCGTCGGCCACGGTGGCGACGCCGTCCTGCTTGGACGTCAGAGTGAGCAGCGCCGTCAGCGCACCGGGCCGATCGGCGGTGAACCGCACCGCGATGATGTCGGCCTCCCGGCTCGCGAAGGCCTCGCGCAACACCGTCCCCTGTGCGGTCGCGAAGTGAGTGCTGTGGGTGCCGTCCGCGATGTCGAGTGCACGCCGGTAGTCCACGACCGCCTTGGCGCCCGCCGTGCTGAAACCGCCGCCGGTGAAGGCGATGCCGCCGAGACGGATGGCACCCGGCGCGGAGAACGAGATGCGGTACATCGCGAACGCGGTGGTGTTCGCGTACGTGAACGTCCGCCCCACGCCGCGCTCGGGGAACGTCTCCCCTACTCGGGTGTCGAGGGTCTTCCAGGTCAGCCCGTCATCCGAGCCGGCGACGATCCAGTCGCGTGGATCCAGCTCCGGCGTGTCCGGTGCGCTGGTGAGCACGTAGCCGTTCAGGGTGTTCTTCGAGGCGAGCTCGACCTGCCACACCGCGCCACCGCCCGTCGCGGGAACAGCCCAGACGGTCGCGGGATCGGCATCGATGCTGCCGACGAGGGAGTCCGCGTGACCGCTGGGCGATGACACGTAGACGGCGCTTCCCTGCGCCAGTTCGACGCCGCCGAGCGCGATCTCCCCCACCTGGAAGTGGCTGACTCCCGCCTTCGGGGCGAAGACGAAGCGATAGTGGGCGTACGCGGTGGTGTTGGCGACCGAGAAGCTCTTGGACTGGAGTCGCTGGGGGAACGGCGCCTCGGAGCGGACGTCGAGCACGACCCACGCCGCTCCGTCGGACGAGCCTTCCAGGCGCCAGTCCTGCGGGTCCCGCGCAGGGACGTCGTTGGCACTCGTGAGCACATACGACGAGACGACGGCGGGGGCGGCGAGATCGGCCTGCCACGTCACCTCTGCGGGCGGCGCGATCAGGCACCATTTCGTGGCGGGGTTGCCGTCGAACGTCTTCTCGACGCTCTCGCCGCCGGACACCTGGTACGGGCCGCCGGGAGAGCTGACGGTCGTGCGCGCACCGAACGCCACCGTCACCTCGCCGAAGTCGCGGAAGGATCCGAAGCCGGTCACGCTGGTGTCGTACGCACCGTCGGGCTGACCGGCGAGAGCGTAGTCGTTGACCCCGCCCCACAGGCTCTGCTCGCTGAAGTGGATCACCTCGGCGTCCGGGTTGCCGAACAGCTTCGCGCCGAGACGGGCGTTGCCGATCGGGAGAGCCTGGGTCTCCCAGTCCGTCGCCGGCGTCGCGTACCAGAGCGCGTACGGCGACAGCTGTGGGCGCGGGATCGCCCCCGCCGGCACGGCGCGGAGAGGAGCCTGCGCCGAGAACGTGCTCGCCGCGGCGGGGCGGGCGGCGAGGAACTGGGGGACGAGCGGGGCGAGAAGGGCGAGACCGCCCACCTGCAGTGCCTGGCGACGGGAAATGGGGTCCTTCATCACAGCAATCCTCCGGAGCATCGTTGATCTACTGGGGCCGTGCGGCCTCGCAGCCGATCGTGGATGCGAGGCGTCGGAGCCAGTGTGCGCTATGAAACATCGGATGTATAGCGACGATTGTCCAGAAGATATGCCGAAAGTGTCGGCTACAGCGCGTTCTTCTGAGTGCTTTAACCCGATGTTCCGCCGGGGTCGAGTGGGTGAACCTGCTCGAGGGGCTATCGGATCAGGAAGAGGCGGAGCGACCGGGCGCCGCGGAATCGGGGTTCTCGCCCTCGGGCTCCGGGTCGTACAGCACGGGACGATCGATCGTCTTCGTCACGTCGGCGGGATCGACGGCGAGGATCAGCATCGCGAGGATCAGCAGCGTCACGATGAACGCACCGCCGCCCACGACGAGTCCGAGGGCGATCGGGGTCAGCCCCTCGTAGGTGCCGTTGGCGATGGAGGCGTTCACCCGCGCGGTGAAGGCACCGGTGGAGACCAGCGTGACGACCATGGCGAACACACCGCAGCCGAGTGCGATGAGGAGCAGGTGCAGGGGTCGCAGAATGTCCCGGCGGGTGGGCTTCTCGTCGCTCATCGCTCTCCTCCGTGCCCCGCAGGAGCGGTGCTGTCGTTCGAATCGGATGCCGTCGTGACCGCGTCGGCCTGCTTCGGCGTGAGGCCGGCGATGCCGAGGAACACCGCGACGATCGCCGCGTAGCCGCCGAACATGCCGACGCCCAGGATGATGCCGGAGAGCACGAACGTGCCGGCCTCGTCGATCGTGTACTCCTGGAGGAACCCGGACGGGATCAGCAGCAGAGCGATACCGAGCAGCACGCCCAGCGCCCCCACGGAGATCGCGTCGCGGGACAGCATGCCGCCGGCACGACGGGAGCGGATGCCGGCGAGCAGCTCGATGCCGCCGCTGACGATCGCCCAGGAGGAGACGACGACGAAGAACAGATCATCAGACCGCCAGACGGGGATGCCGCTCACGAGGCCGGCGACCACCCCGACGGCGGCGAGCAGCACGGACGGCCAGCGCGATCCGGCCGGCAGCACCAGCCAGGCGGCGAGCACGTGCACGAGCGCCGTGAGGAACACGAAACCGCTGAAGACGGACAGACCGACGGGTGCGGAGTGATCAGACGAGAACGTGATCATGAGCGCGGCGACGGCGGCGAACAGCGCGCGCAGCAATTGCACGTGGCGCATGGTGAATGCGCGAGCAGGGGCAGACATGACGGTCCTGAGTCCTCCGGGGTGTTGCTCCCAGTCTACGCAAGGCTGCGTGGCCGCGACGCCGGGAGCCGTGCGGGGGGAGGATTCGTGAAGCCCGGCGGATCTCCCCAGATCGATTGCCGGGCTTCACGACATACGCAGCAAGGGGGGCATCACTGCGTCAGGCCGGTCGTTCGCAGGCACGGGCACCCTGCCCGCGAAGACGGCCAAGTGACCCCACATGCCCACCCGGTCCCCTGAGGTACGCGCGTGCGGTCGTATGCTCACTCTAAAGCGCTGATCTTCACATACCGGAGGGGATCTGTGATGAATCATCGAAGATGACGCGCGCAGAGCCGAGCACGATGATTTCGCGAGCGCCCTGCGCGACGCGATAAACGCCAAACCGGTGACCCTGTCCTGGCTGCAGCGGCAGCTCAAGGCGCGGGGCAACCGCGTGTCGATGGCGACCCTGAGCTACTGGCGGTCGGGCGCAAGGCGACCGGAGGGCGCGCAGTCGCTGGCAGCCCTCGCCGACATCGAGGAGCTCCTCGGACTCCGCGTCGGCGCGCTGAGCAGGATGCTCCGCTCGACCAATCGCACGGGCCCCCTCGGGCCGAACCAGTTCCCGATCGACGAGGAGGAGCTCGAGGTGGCCGTGATCGAGGCCTTCCGAGCGCTGGGGGCGGCCTACCCCGACACCTCCCGCGAGCTCACCACCCATTCGGTGACGGATGTCGGGGCCGACGGCAACGTCGCGTACAGCATCACGCGCAGCATCGTGCAGTCGACGGTG
This sequence comes from Microbacterium sp. Beta, assembly GCF_005502545.1. Lineage (NCBI taxonomy): Bacteria > Bacillati > Actinomycetota > Actinomycetes > Micrococcales > Microbacteriaceae > Microbacterium > Microbacterium sp. Beta. Next base: position 7,555 of record NZ_SCOG01000030.1, on the reverse strand, counting down.
GGCACGATCACGGCGATACCGTTCCTGGAGATCACCCCGGGCGTCCGCACGCCGGCGCCGTTGCTCAAGGCCGTGTCAGGGGGGAGGATCGCGGCGCGCTACTCCCACCCGGACGGCGAGGTGCACGGTGTGCTGTTCGAACTCGACGTCCCCCTGACAGCGCCGGAGACCGCGATGGTCGAGTGGTCGGTCGAGTATCCGCCCGACTACCCGGAGACCCACGACACCGGCCACGCGCTGGCGCAGAAGGCCAGGGAGCTGCTGGTGTGGACGCGCTTCCACCCCGACGCGATCCCGGACTGGTGCGAGGAGCACATCGAGACGCCGGACGGGGTCACGATCACCCCCCTCCCGCCGCCTCGCGGGAACTCGGTCCACCTGGTGCGTCGGGCTTTCGGGCCTGGCGCGCTGGGCCTGCAGTGGGGGTACGGCCCCCGCGAGGATCAACCGGGCTGATCGCCGACCGCGACCGGACGCCCCGGGGTGTTCGACCACTGGCTCCACGAACCGGGAAAGACCTTGGCCTCGATGCCGACCTCGTGCAGTACAAGTGCGGTGTGGGCAGCCGTCACACCCGAACCGCAGTACGCGGCAACGGGCGTTCCCGGCGTCACGCCGACCTCGGCGAAGGTCGCCAGGATCGTCTCCCTGTCGAGGATCTTCCCGTCCGCGTCGAAGTGCACGGGTTCGGGAAGATTGCGCGCACCGGGGATGTGACCACCCACGGGATCGAACGGTTCCGAGTCGCCTCGGTACCGATCCGCGGCCCGCGCGTCGATCAGCACCCCGGACGCCGGGAAGGCCGCGGCCTCGTCGATCGACAACGCATCGTCTCCGATCGGGTCGAGCACGACATCGCCGGGCTCCGGGCTCACGTCGTCCGTCGCGATGTCGAACCCCTCAGCCCGCCACGCCCTGATGCCGCCGTCGAGCACGCGCACGTCGACGCCGGCCTGCCGCAGGAGCCACCAGGCGCGGGCTGCGGCGATGCCTTTGTAGTCGTCGTAGGCGACGACCGTGTCGCCGGATCGCACCCCCCAGCGACGGGCCGCGTCCTGGAGCGTGGCCGTGGACGGGAGCGGGTGGCGCCCCTCCGCGGCCTCGCCGTACGTGGCGAGCTCGGTGTCGAGAGCGGCGAACACCGCGCCGGGGATGTGGCCCGAGAGGTAGTCGTCGTGTCCGGCGTCGGGACGATCGAGGCGCCAGCGCACGTCGATCACACGCACCGGCGCACCCCCGGTCAGCAGGTCGTTCAGTTCGACGGCACTCACGAAGTCGCTCATGCTGCGAGGCTACCGAGTCCGCAGCGGCATCGGCGCCCGGCCGTCTTCTCCCGTCACTTTCGCATCGCGCAACTGGCTCGATCCGACGGCTGTTCGGCACCATCCGCGCGATTCGAACGACGACTGCGGCCCGTTAGGCTCTATCCGGCAACGTCGAGAAAGGGGCAACGATGCCCTCTCGTCTCCGGTGGATGCGTCTGCGCCCCCAGGAAGCCGCGCTCATCGCGATCACCGCGGTCTGGGGCGGCACCTTCCTGCTCGTGCACTGGGCCATGGAGCACTCCGGGCCATGGTTCTTCGTCGGCATCCGCTTCCTCATCGCCGGACTCATCAGCGTCGTGATCTTCCGACGCGCTCTGCGCGGCATCCGCTGGCGCGACATCGGCGCCGGCATCGCGATCGGCGTCATGATCTACCTCGGCTACGGCCTGCAGACGCTGGGGTTGCAGACCATCGACAGCAGCACCTCGGCGTTCATCACCGCGATGTACGTGCCGATGGTGCCGCTGGCCCAGTGGGCCGTGTTCCGCAAGCGTCCCCCGGCCATGGCGTTCGCGGGTGCGGGACTGGCGTTCGTGGGGCTGCTGTTCATCGCGGGGCCGGATGCCTTCGCCCTGACGCTCGGCACCGGTGAGATCGCGACCATGATCAGCACCCTGCCGATCGCGGCCGAGATCATCCTGATCAGCCTTTTCGCCGGGAAGATCGACCTCGGACGCATCACGATCGTGCAGCTGCTCACGGCAGGCCTGCTGGGACTGCTCACCATGCCGGTGGTCGGTGAGAGGGTTCCCGATTTCTCCTGGATCTGGGTCGGCTGCGCGGTGGGACTGGGGGCGGCGAGCTGTCTGATCCAGCTGACGATGAACTGGGCGCAGAAGTCGGTCTCCCCCACACGCGCGACCATCATCTACGCGGGAGAGCCGGTGTGGGCGGGGGTCATCGGACGCCTCGCCGGCGAGCGCCTGCCCGCGACCGCGCTCGTCGGCGGTGCACTCGTCGTGCTCGGGATCCTCGCGAGCGAGGTGAAGCTCGTGCGACAGCGACAGCGACAGCGACAGCGACGACGCCCGCAGGAGCCCACGCCTCCGCACATCACACCGTGAGCAGCACCTTCGTGGCGCGTCGCTCGTCCATGGCGCGGTAGCCCTCCGCTGCGTCCTCGAGCGGCAGCGTGAGGTCGAACACCTTGCCCGGATCGATCTTCCGGTCCCAGATCAGCTGGATGAGCTCGGGGAGGAAGCGCCGCACGGGAGCAGGGCCGCCGTGCAGATGCACTCCGGAGAAGAAGAGCTCTTCGCCGGGGAGGGCGACATCGTGGGAGACACCGACGTAGCCGACGTGGCCGCCGGGACGGGTGGAACGGATCGCCTGCATCATCGACTCCTGCGTGCCGACCGCCTCGATCACGGAGTGCGCGCCGAGTCCGTCCGTGAGCTCCTTGATGCGGGCGACCCCCTCGTCCCCCCGCTCCTCGACGATGTCGGTGGCACCGAACTCGCGCGCCAGAGCCTGCCGATCGGCATGGCGACTCATCGCGATGATGCGCTCCGCGCCGAGCTCGCGTGCGGCCAGGACGCCCAGCAGACCCACCGCGCCGTCGCCGACGACCGCGACGGTCTTGCCCGGCCCCACCTCGGCGGCGACCGCGGCGAACCATCCGGTTCCCAGGACGTCGGATGCGGCGAGCAGAGACGGGATGAGGTCGGCGTCCGGCTGTCCTGGAGTGACGACCAGGGTGCCGTCGGCGTGCGGGATGAGCGCGTACTCGGCCTGCGTGCCGTACCGGCCCATCGGGACGACGTGCACGCACCGGGACTGGTATCCGGCTCGGCAGATCTCGCACGTGTTGTCGGATGCCATGAAGGAGCCGACGACGAAGTCGCCGACCTCGAGCGTCTGCACCTCGTCACCGATGGCCTCGACCACGCCGACGTACTCGTGTCCCATCGGATCGTGGTCCACGGGGTTCGCGCCGCGATACGGCCAGAGGTCGGACCCGCAGATGCAGGTCGCGGCGATACGGATCACGGCATCGGTCGGCCGCGTGATGGTGGGCTTCTCCCTGTCCTCGACCCGGACGTCGCCTGGGGCGTGCATGACTACTCCGCGCATTCGTGATGCTCCTTCTGTCGCGTGACCCCCAGTCAACTCCGATTCCACGGCGGATGGGAGGTACTGAGGGAACTCCTCGGAATCCGATCCGCGGGGAATACTCCGCAGCAGGCCGCGTTGCACCCGGCATGATTGAAAGTTCAACCGTCGCTCCGGTCGCGACGGAACGCACCCGCGTCCGCGTCCCGCTGCGATTCGGCGACGGCTTCTCCACGACCGCCGACGTGGTCACCTTCGACGGGCTGGCCGACGGCCGCGAGCACCTGCTGCTCGGGCTGGGCGAATGGCGGGCGGCGATCGATCGCGCAGAGGACGGCGGCGAGGCCCCGCTCGTGCGCCCGCACAGCGAGTGCCTGACGGGCGACGTGTTCGGGTCGGAACGCTGTGACTGCGGCCCTCAGCTGCGCGAGGCCGTCGAGCGCATCGCGGAGGAGGGCGGCTTCCTGCTCTACCTTCGCCAGGAGGGGCGCGGCATCGGCCTGTACGCCAAGCTCGACGCGTACGCCCTGCAGGATGCCGGCCTCGACACGTACGAGGCGAACGTCGCCCTGGGCCGGGGTGAGGACGAGCGCGACTACACGGTGGCGGCGCAGATGCTGCACGCGCTCGGCGTCGACGGCATCCGCCTGCTGAGCAACAACCCCGACAAGGCGGTGCAGCTCGAAGCCCTCGGGGTCCGCGTGACCGAGCGCGTACCCACCCAGGTGCACCTGTCGGAGTCGAACTCCCGCTACCTGCAGGCCAAGCGCGACCACACGGCGCACACACTCGACCTGTCCGCGGCATGACGGCAGGCGCGACAGCACGGGAGGGCATCATGACCTCGGAGGCGGACGGGACGGCGGAGCAGAATCCGCGTCGGCTCGACGACACCGAGATGGACACCTGGCTGCCGGTCATCCGCTTCGTGCAGCTGCTCCCTCAGGTGCTCGACCGCACGCTGAAGGAAGAGGTCGGTCTCAACCACGCCCGCTACGCCATCCTCATCACCCTGGCCGGCCGGGGTGAGAGCGCCGTGACCATGACCGAGCTCGCCCGCATCGCCGGCCTCAGCCGGTCGCGTCTGAGCCACGCGCTGGACTCGCTCGAGGAGCGCGGCTGGGTCGAGCGCACCTCCTGCGGCTCCGACAAGCGCACGCTCTCGGCCTCGCTGACGCCGGCCGGACGGGAGATGCTCCGCACGGCGGCCCCCGTGCACGTCGAGCAGGTGCGGGAGCTCGTACTCGACCCCCTCACGGGCGAGGAACGCGAGCAGCTGGGGGCGATCCTCGGAAAGCTGCTCCCCGGCGTGACCGCGGCCCTCTGACGTACGGCCCCCGGGGTCACCGGTACCGCCAGTACCTCCCTGTGCGGTCGTCGAGCGCGTAGCGTCGGATGCATGGACACCCGCAGCGAGGTGCGCGAGTTCCTCTCCACGAGGCGCGCACGCATCACCCCCGATCAGGCCGGACTCCCGGCGTTCGGCGGCAACCGCCGCGTTCCCGGACTGCGTCGCGAGGAGGTCGCGCTGCTCGCGGGGGTCAGCGTCGACTACTACACGCGTCTCGAACGCGGAGACCTGTCCGGGGCATCGGACAGCGTGCTCGATGCGCTGTCCCGTGCGCTCCAGCTGGATGAGGCCGAAACCGCGCACCTGTTCGACCTCGCCCGCGCCGCGAACACCTCGCCGGTCGCGCGCGCACCACGGAAGAAGACGACAGAGCTGCGTCCGAGCATCCTGCGCCTCCTCGACGCCATGACCGAAGCTCCGGCGATCGTGCGCAACAACTACTTCGACTACCTGGCGGCGAACGCCCTGGGTCGCGCCCTCTACGCGCCCGTGTTCGCGCAGCCGCAGCCGAACAGCGCGCGCTTCGCCTTCCTCGATCCGGCCGCGCAGGAGTTCTACCCCGAATGGGATCGGAACACGCAGGAGCTCGTGGCCGCGATGCGCGGGGAAGCCGGACGCAATCCGTTCGACCGGAAGCTCACCGACCTGGTGGGCGAGCTCTCGACGCGGAGCGAGCGGTTCCGCACGCTGTGGGCCGCCCACAACGTGCGCTTCCACCGCACCGGGGTCAAGCGCATCACGCATCCCGTGGTCGGGGAGATCGAGCTCTCCTACGAGGCCTTCGAGCTGCCGGCCGATCCCGGGCTGCACCTCTCGACGTACACCGCGGAGCCAGGGACGGCATCGGCCGACAAGTTGAGGATGCTCGCGAGCTGGGCGGCGACGGATGCCGCTGCATCCCCCTCGACCGAACACGCCGGCTCCTCGGCTTCGACAGACTCCGCCCCTGGTCACGCGGACGCCTGAGGACCCGCGGTTCTGCTCTGAGCAGAACCGCTCGAACCGTCCGGACACCCCGGCCTATCGTGAGGCATGGCCGACCTGATCTCGTTCCCGCACACTCCTCGCTCCGACCGCCCGAAGTCGAACGACCCCGAGCCGCTGTGGCGTCACCTCCTCGGCGACCAGCTGCGTCGTCGACGACACGACCGCGAGGAGACGCTCACCGAGACCGCCGAGAAGGCCGGCGTCTCGCCGCAGTACCTCTCCGAGGTGGAACGCGGGTTGAAGGAGCCGTCGAGCGAGATGATCGCCGCGATCGCCGGTGCGCTCGACACGAGTCTGATCGAGCTCACCAGCGACGTGGCCGACAGTCTGCGATCGACGGCCCCCTCGCGCGGCGCGTTCGCCCTCGCCGCCTGACCCCGAACCCGTGGTCGCTGACCCGTCATCTGGTCCTGACCCGTCACCTGCATGAGCGGCGGACGGATGCATGACCACAGGTCCCGCGTCGGTCCTGCAGCCGCCCGTCGCTCATGCATCCGTCCGGCAGCCCGGACGCCGCCTCAGCTCCGCGCGCCGAGCACGGTGTCGATCAGTCCGTAGTCGAGCGCGGCGGGTGCCGTGAACACCCGATCACGGTCTGTGTCGGCTCGGAGCTCGGCGACCGTGCGACCGCTGTGCCTGGCGAGGATCTCCTCCATGTCGGAACGCACCCGCACCACTTCGTCGGCGGCGAGGATGAGGTCGGGGATCGCACCGCGCGACTGCCCTGCGGGCTGATGCAGAACGATGCGCGCGTGGGCGAGGGCCGCCCGCTCCCCCACGTCTCCTGCAGCGACCAGGAGCGCCGCGGGGCCGATGGCCTGGCCGACGCAGGTCGTCGCGATGCGCGGACGGATGTGCTGCATGGTGTCGTAGATCGCCAGCGCGGCCCCTGGATCGCCGCCCTCGCTGTTGATGTAGAACTGGATGCCGGATTCCGGGCTGTCCGCGTCGAGGTGCAGCAGCTGTGCGATGAGGGCGTTCGCGACCCCCGCATCGATGCCGGTGCCGAGGTAGATGACGCGCTCCGCGAGCAGATGCGAGTACACGTCCATGATGCGCTCGCCTCGGGGATGCTGCGCGATGACGTTGGGGATCGAGTAGGTGCTCATGCGTCCACCCCCAGACCGACGCGCGCGCGTCGTCGCGGCATCACGTCGCCGATCGAGACCACGATCGCGTCGATGAAGCCGTAGTCCTGCGCCTGCGTCGCGGTGTACCAGCGGTCGTGCAGCGAGTCCTCGAATATGCGCGCGACGGGCTGACCGGTGTCGTCGGCGATCAGTCCGAGCACGGTGTCGCGCATGTGCCGCAGGTCGTCGGCCTGCGTCTCGAGCTCTCCCGCGGAGCCGCCGATGCCCGCGGACCCCTGATGCATGAGGATCCGAGCGTGCGGAAGCGCCCGGCGTTTGCCCGGGGTGCCGGCGGAGAGCAGGAACTGCCCGGCGCTGCACGCGAGACCGAGAGCCAGGGTCGCGACGTCGTTGGGGATCAGCCGCATGATGTCGCGGATCGCGAGCATCGAGGGCACGGACCCGCCGGGCGAGTGGATCCACAAGGCGATGTCTGCCGTGGGGTCCTCGGCTGACAGCGCGAGCAGCTGCGTCATCAACAGCGTGCCGTTGTCGTCGTCGAGGGCGCCGTCGAGCACGAGCACCCGCTCATGGAACAGCGCGCGCCGGGCTTCGGGACCGAACTGCGGGATGGGGTTGTCTTCGCTCATGCCCCCAGCATCGGCCGCAGCACATCGCGGACGGCGCGAATCCGCCCTGAGCGGCTCTGCCCTGAGCGGATGCCGGTGGGAGACATCCGCTCAGGGCGCTGGGGTGGGCCGGGCAGGGCG
>NZ_SCOG01000002.1:0-288037 GCF_005502545.1 Microbacterium sp. Beta | reverse complement strand
GGCCTCCTGGTTCCTGAAGCGGTTGAACTCAACAGCTCCACTTCACAACCGGAGGCCCTCACCTCTCAGCTCTTCACGGCCGTGTCGCCGAAACAACGTCCCTGGACATCACAGCTAGAAGATGAAGTCGGCTGGCACCATCCAGAATCTCGAGCGTCCATCCGCCAGGTCTTCCCAGACGAAGCCTAAATCGGCCAGCCATGCATCGAGCGCGTCGGCAAGCGTATCCGTCCATCGTTCGAGGTCGCTTGGGTCGATCCGAACTCCACCGAACGGGACGACGCTCAGAAGACGTTCGAGATCGTCCCAATGGTCCTCCGCCATGAGCCTCCATAGGTCTGACTCGACGACGTTGTCAGCGAAAGGAGCACCAACCTCCGATCCTGTGACCCTTCGCGCAGCAACGAGGTAGGCGAGCGCCTTCCATACGTGGTGTGTCTCCTGAACAACCTCGTGGGCGAGGCGATCAATGTCCCGGTGCCGGTCGTAGTTGGCCACGTAGCGCTGCAGTGCTGACTGCAGATGACTGAGACTGTCCAATGGGAACTCGGTCTCATACTCTTCTCGCAGTTCGAGGGGCACACCGAGTTCGGCACGGTACTCGGAGATGACCTGATGCGCCACGTTCAAGAAGTTCTGTCGAGCCCAGCCCGCTGCCGTGAAGTCTGGTTTGTCTTCGCCAGCCTGCTCCATAGCGACATGCTGTGCCTCGTGGCTTGCGGTGCGCCGTGCCATGTTGGCTCGAGCAACTTCGCTCGCCGTGATTTGCTCTGCGTCCTGCGGTGAGAGGTGCTCACGCGCCGCGTCTGAATCAAGAAAGAGGAATGCGGGAAACACGACGTGTACCTCGCCATCAACGACAAGAGTCTTCGCGCCGACGGACCCAGCCCCACGCTCCAGGTCGAAGGAGTCGCGGTACGGTCCATCAGGGAGACGGGCTTTCACCGATTCGACGAAGTCGCCTGCGATGACCATTTTCACCTCATCGGGCCGCAACGCCAGAATCCCCAGTGCACCTTGGCAGAAGGCGATCAGCGGCGTGGGAACCGAGCGTTCCGGGTCCATGCCGAGCATCGCACAGTCGGCGTCCTCGACAACAAGTGCAACGCTAGGGGCGGACGTGAGTCCATCGGCAGCATCTTCGGGCGAGGGCATATCGCATCATGGCACGAATGGAGGCTCCCGTGGTGTTCTACACCGCGGTGTCCGATCTCGGCAATATGCTCCACCTATGAGGGTGGAAGGTGAACGGGCCCGCGTGCTCATCACGGTGAAGGCGACGCCTCAGCCGTCGACGACCTACGGGGACACGTCTTGCGTTGCCGGCGTCCGAATCGACGGTGATGAGCCGAGCTGGATTCGGCTGTACCCGATTGCGTTCCGCTGGCTCGACGGCGACGCGCAGTTCCACAAGTACGACGTCATCGAGTTGGAGGTGCGCCGCAAGGACTCCGACACCCGCCGCGAGAGCTACTCGCCGACGCAGGATTCGTGGAACGTCGTCCAGAATCTCCCGCCGTGGAAGGCCCGGCATAAGGTCATCGGGCAGCTGGAGTCCACGACGACCTGTGAGTTGATGCGCGCCGCATCAGCTGACGGGTCAGCTCCTTCCCTCGGTCTCGTCTACCCGGCGGACGTCGATCGGCTCGAGTTTGAGCCGCACCCGAAGTGGACGCCGGAGCAGCTGGCCAAGATGCAGGCGCGCATCGACAAGGAGTCGACGGCGCTCATCCCGATGAGCGGTTCGATTCCTGCCATCCTGAAGGAGCCCGAGTTCAAGGTCCTCTACCGCTACCGGTGCGAGGATGCCTCCTGCGCGGGTCACCAGGGCCGCATCCTCGACTGGGAGCTGACGTCACTGCAGAATCGGCTTCGCCATCGAGGCGAGGACGTGAAGGCGGGCGTGACCGAGAAGTTCCTCGAGCAGATGTTCGCTGCCGAGCGGCGGGCCGGGTTCTACATGGGGAACTTCGAGCTCGCTGCGCGCCGTGGCAAGTTCAGTGTCCTCGGCGTCTACTGGCCACGCTCCGAGGACGCGGTCGCTCCCGCGCCGACTTTGTTCTAGGACTTCACCAGGTCGCGGGTCATCAGCAGCCGCACCTGTTCGAGCACCTGCTCACGATGGCAGTGCTGCTGGTCCTGCTCGTAGCAGAACAGCACCACCTCGCCCGTCTGCGCGAGATCAGCGACTTGCTGCAGTGCCGTCGTGGCTGCCTCTGACTGGAGCTCCTGACGGAAGCGGTCGCGAACCTCGTTCGCCAGGTCGGACTCGAGCTCGCCATACCCGGCGCGGTTGTCGCGTTGGTTCCCGAGGGCCGGCAGATGGACGTAGGCGATGCCTGCATGGCCCAGCGCATCCGCAAGAGCGCGCTTCGAGAAGCCGCGCTTTCGCGAGATGGCGTTGAGTCGAACATCGACGAGCGTCTGGATGCCACGGATGCGCAGCTTCGAGATGAAGGCGTCTAGGGTCAGCCCCTCGTATCCGATGCCGGAGATGCTCATAGGGGTTCCCTTCCGTTGACGCAGCCGATGCGCTGCAACCCGGCACCGCGAACTGCAGTACTGAGCGTCACTCCGTGCTGTGAACTGCCGTCCGCACGCCGTGCAAGTGCGATTGGAGTCCCGTCGAGCGCGAAGCTCGCTGGTCACGCTCGCACGCAACGCCGACAGCTCATCCAACGATAGGCGCCCGACGTCGACCATGTAACAGATGGTAACTGTTACAGCGTCGTTCCCGTGGAGGCGCGGCGGAGCTGACCCGCGCCGTTCTCGTCCGGGGTCAGGAGCTCTCGCGCGGCTCCCGCTTCGTGCGCCGTGTGTAGCACTGGAAGAACCCATCCGCGGTCAAGTTGAGCGCTGAAAGCTGCGCGCCGATCGCCGTCGCGTCCTTGTACCCGTCGTCCTGCGCGAGCGCCCGGGCGAACTTCTTCATCGCCTTCTTGAGCTCCTTCATGTCCGCCCGGTTGATCGAGTGGCAGTTATGCGGTGGCGTGCCCGCGCGCTCAACGACGTGGCTCGGGTGAACCACGACCGGGATGACTGTCGCGTCGGCACCGTACTCGCCCTGGGCCCAGTTCGCGGAGCCGGCGAGCTGGTTGATGTCCTTCTTCCAGACAACATTGGCTGTCGCGCCGGTCTTCGCCTCGATCACTACGTAGCGGTGCATACCGATCGACCACATCACATCGCTGCCGATCTTGAAGTCTCGCTCAGGCTGCTGCGCAAGGAACCCGAGGTGCTGCCCGAGCGACGCGAGCGCATCCTCCGCCTCGTCCGTACGAATCGGGTCCCACGCCAGATCGGTGATCAGTGCGTCGATGCCGACGATCAACTCGGCGCCGTTGGCGTACGTCGCGGAGAGGAACGACTTCGCCTGCTGTGCTTGGTCGTCTTTCTGCCCGAGGTGCTCATAGTCGATGCCGGCAAGCGGGGTCAGCACGGCCGGGTTGTTCCGCGAGGCCTGGTCGAGCACGAGTTGCGCGGCGACTCCGTTCACGTGACCGAGGTACGCCGCGTGGGTCTCGCCGAGCCATCCGGCGAGACGCGTGTCACCGGCGACAACCGCAGCGTCGACAGCATTCCCCGCATGCTCCGCCCCCTCCTCATACCGACCGGCGCGCGCGGAATTGTAGGCGGCACGCAGATGGCGTGAGACATCGGAGACTGCACCTGGGTCGTACTTGACCCCGAGCAGAGCCTCGCGGGACAGGGTGCGGAAGTCGGCGTCGCCGCCGATGACCTGTCGGACAACAGCTTCGATGTCCTCGACCGTGGCGCCGTCCAGGTCTGAGGCGATCGTCCGGGAGAGCTTCAGCTGCGCGCGCGTTGCCGGCGAGAGCCGGTCAGCGACATCTGCCCTCGCCACAAGCTGCGTCAGTCGAGGACCGATGAGGACGACCGCGCAACGATCATCACGGCTGCGTACCCCCCGCCCGATGCCCTGCTCGAGTCGTTCCAGTTGGCGGGCGACCATGGCTTCGCTGTCACGCAGCGCAATGGCTTCGCGCCGCTCGGAGCCGGTGTATGCAAAGGGCAGGCTGTCGATCACGAGCAATCGGCATGCATCGTCTGGAAGATCGATGCCGTCGTAGCGCCCGACGATGACGACCAAGCCGACGTGACCAGCGCGTAGCTCGGCGACCACCGCACTGATGTCGTCAGGCTTGCTGACTGTCGTGTCCGCGAATTTCGACCACTCATTTGCGAGCCGCCAGCTCGGCACGAGCACGACGACGTTGTGGTCCTCTGCGACCTCGCCGGCGAGCTCACGAATCTCTGAGACCTTGATCGTGGGGTTCAGCTCCTGCGGCGCGAGGACGAGGCGGTCTCCTAGGTCGGACGCCGTGTCGGGCACGATCGAGTTCGCGACGCTATCGGGGTTGGCGTCGAAATGCGTCACCAGCAGACTGTCATCCGCGAGAGTCGCCGTCATATAGATGCGGCGCTTCGCCTCTGCGAAGGACGGGAACTTCTCGACGGGCGTGCAAGGCGGCTTGATTTCGATCTCTTCAGCGGAAATAGTCACCTCGCAGATCGCGAGCAGGTCCGACATGACAGGCCAGGACCACTCGAAATCCGAAGTCGCGCGATGGGGCCGGAGAATGGCCAGCACCTGCTCCTGTCGCTCAATCCAAGCCCAGAAGGGAACGCGGAGGACGGCACTTCGATCTCCGTCACGGATGTCCAGATACGCGTTGAGCCCCTGCGTCTTGAGCTCCTCCTCGAACAAGTCGAGGAACGGCTTATACACCGCGTGCGTCGCCGGGATGGCCAAGCGCGCGGCTTCCTCGGCGATCGCAAGCGCCGCATGTGCGTCGTCGATGACGATCGTGCCGACGGGAATCGGCTGACGCGTAGCGGACCCCTCGATGCCGAAGCGGGTCTTGGCGTTCATCAGTGTCTGCATGGTGGTGACACAGATCGCCTCGCCAGCCGTGAACTTGCTGTGCTCCGGGTCAGTCACCACCGCGAGCCCGAGAGCACGCGCTTCCTCCTCAACTCGCTCGGCGAGGTGCGGGTCAGGGGCGACATACAGGGCCGGCCCCATCCCTTCGTGGAGCGCCGACTGCAGCATCAACAGCCCGACGATCGTCTTCCCACCGCCCGTATTCGTCTTGATGACGAGGTCAGTCTCGGTCCTGCGTGGGTACCAAGCGTCGAGGACGGCACCCTGCACGGCGCGCAGGTAGCCGTAGCCGGTCTCCTTGTTCGGCAAAGCATCAAAGAGCGCCGTCGGCTCAGTAATGGCGCGAATCGCTGTTCCGGCAGTCAGCTTGCCGAAGTTGAACCCAGGCTTCTTGGTCACACCTGAGTATCCCAGAGCAGCTGCTGTACCTACGGATCAGGCGTCGCCGAATAACTGCAGACGCAGAAATACTGACCTCCGGCGGTGTGAGGCGATCGGGCACCACTTGCACCCACGGCACCGAGTATGTGGCGCACATGGACACCACCTCTCCCGCTCTCCAGGTCGCCGTCACCACGCCGCCGTGCATGAACTGCGGTGCCAGATCCACCGTCGTCGTTGACGCTGACCGGCTCGCGTCCTGGCAGGCCGGCGCGCTGACACAGCTCGCGTTCGACAACCTCGATGCGGCGACGCGGGAGCTGCTGATCTCGGGCATCCACCCCGACTGCTGGCAGCAGATGCTCGGCAACTCCGAGGAGTGAGTGGGGCCTGCCGCAGGGTATGTGGCGGGCATGGGCACCAAGATCGCTGAGACCTACCTCATCAACGTCGACTCGGGCGCGAACGCCAACAAGTTCTACCGCGCAGAACTGCACGATGACGGCACGGTCGTGAAGAACTGGGGGCGGGTCGGGGCCACTGGTCGGACGAAGGTCGAGAAGGGCGGACGCTACGCCTACGAAGACGTCGTCGCGCAGAAGAAGCGTCGTGGGTACACCGTCGTCGACGTCATCGGCGCCGCGGCATCCACGACAGCGGCTCCGCCGGCCTCGCTCAAGCGCGCGGCTACCGCTCAGCTGACCGGCGGCCGCGCCGACCCATTTCTCGCTGACCTCATCGACCGGCTCGTGTCCGTGAACAAGCATCAGCTGCTGGAAGCCTCCGGCGGCCTGATCTCCGTGGACATGGCCGGCCAGGTCACCACGCCGCTCGGCGCGATCAGCGCCCGATCGATCCGGGACGCCCGAGCGCTCCTCGACGAGATGAGCGGCATGACTCGCGGCGCTGACCGTGGGCGCCTCACGGAACAGTACCTGCGGCTGATCCCTCAGGCGGTGCCGGTCTCCGCAGGACGTGGCTGGTCGGAAGGCTGGCTCGACGCTCACACGAGCGCGCGCAGGCAGTCGGAGCTTCTGGATTCCCTCGAGGCGTCCGTCCGGTACGCGGACGCCTCGCAGGCCGCCGCTGATGAGAGCGGGCGCGTGCCCGCTGACCTGTTCCGCTATCGAGTCCGTGTCCTCGATCCCACGGATGACGACTTCCGGGCGGTGATCGATCGGTACAACGATACGAAGCAGGACGCGCACGCCTGGTCGACGACCCTCAAGCCCGTCCGCGTGTACGCGCTTGAGGATGCTCGTCACGGCGAAGAGATCGCGTCGACCGCGAAGCGCGTGCGGAACGTGCGCCGTCTCTGGCATGGCACGGGCGCGGCCAACGTGCTCTCCATCCTGGCCAAGGGCCTGTTCATCCCGCCGCCGACCGGGTCTGGCATTCACATCGCCGGTCGCATGTTCGGGGACGGCATCTACCTCTCCCGGTCCGCCAGCAAGAGTGCCGGGTACTCGGTCGGCTACTGGGGCGGAGGGAAGTCTCAGTCCGTGTTCATGTTCCTCACCGAGACGGCGATGGGATCGGAGTACCGGCCCACCGGTTCCGCGTATGACTCGTCGATCCCGCGGCGAGCCAGGGCCGAGAAGAACAAGAGCGGCAGACCCTACGACTCGATCAACGTCAACGCGGGAACGGGCGGCGTCCGCAACCACGAGGCGGTCGTCTGGGACCCGATGCAGGTGAACCTCCGCTGGCTCGTGGAGTTCGAGGCGTGAACCGAGACCACGTGGCACGACCGAGTATGTGGCGACCATGAGTAAGTGCGCCTGCACGGTAGCTGGGGTGAGCATCCACGTGCAGCCTTCCGCACTCGGGATGCTGGTCGGATACCCCATCTGCGGCCTCGCCGCCTACGTCACCCACCTGACCGCAGCCGAGCTCGGCGTCGTTCACCTCTCCGAGCTCAACCCGTTGTGGTTCGTTGTCCTGTTCGCCGGCGGATACTTCGCCTTGCAGCTCATCCACGAGCTCGGACATGTTCTCGCTTTCCGCACCTGTGGCCTCCGGTGGACGAGTTTCGCAATCGCGGGCTCAAGGCTCTCCGTAGGCGCGACAGGGAACAGAACGTGGGCCGCTCAGCTCCTCATCTCCCCGGCCGGTCCAATGCTTCAAGCGGCGGCCGGCGGGGCGCTGCTGCTGGCCCACCACCACTGGTCGCACGAGTGGATGCTGGGCGCCGTGGGATGCCTCGAAGGCATGGCCAACCTGCTGCTTCCGCTGGGGCGCAACTCCGACGCAGTCAAGACCTACCGGTCACTCCGGGCAGTGATCCGGGGTCGGGCGCGAGACCTCGTCTGAGATCCCACTCCGGCAGCACAGCCGATAGATTCTCTGGATGAGCGAGACACCACAGAGCGAGAACTGGATCACCGTCCAGTCTCAGCACCGTCACCGAGCGGGGTCCCTTGCCCCCGCTCAGATCCCCCGCGGTCCAGGCGTCTATGCCTGGTTCCGAGACGGCAACTGCGTCTACCTCGGGAAGGCGTCGAGCCTGCGATCCCGGCTCTCCACGCACCTCGCCACTTCTCTTGACCTCAGCCGAAGCACCCTGCGGTCGTGGGTCGCCGTGCGAGAACTCGGACTTGAGCGCGCGTACACCCGACAGCGCCCGTCAGCCATGACACCAGATCAGGTGAGGGTCGTGACAGCGTGGATCCACAGCTGCGAGCTCGCATGGGTGGAAACCGAGTCCGCGGTCAGTGCGGCCGCACTCGAATCCGCGCTGCTGATGCATTGGCGCCCACCCATCAACGCGAAATGAGTCCGCTCCTGCGCTGAGCTGCGCGCGGCCCCGGGCTGGGTATGTGGGCACTATGGAAACCATGACCTTCGACTATCCCGCCGCCATCGCCCGCGCTCAGGAGGCCGCGCTCGCCTACTACAACGGCGACGAGCCGACGATGACCGACGCCGAGTACGACCAGCTCCTGGCCGAGATCATGCAGCACGAGGTCGACTACCCCGACGAGAAGGTCGACCACGACCTCTTCACCACCGTCGCTGCAGGCGTGCCGGTCGCCGGTGACGTGGCGCACCCAACGCCGATGCTGTCGCTCGACAAGGTCACGGATGAGAGCGACATCCGGAAGTTCCTCGCACGCGTCGCTGAGGCGGCACCCGATCCCGTTGACGCCCGGGTCTCGGTCCAGCCGAAGCTCGACGGGATGGCCATCCGCGCGCGGTACGAAGACGCCAAGCTCGTCCAGTTCGTCACCCGAGGCGACGGCCGCTCCGGAGAGGACGTCACCTCCCGTGTCCTCCGCGACAACGTCGCGATCGCGCACCTGCCGCGGTACCTGCCGACCAGTGCGCCCGTCGCGTTCGAGGTCCGGGGCGAGCTGCTCATGAGCCACGACGACTTCACGGTCAGCAACGCCAACCGCGTCGCTGCGGGAAAGGCGTCCTTCGCGAATCCCCGGAACGCGACAGCGGGGACCGTCCGGGCCGACAAGCTCGAGTATGACGTGCGGCTCACGTTCGTCACCTACGACCACGATGGCATCCCCGCCAATGCCGAAGAGATGTTCCTGTTCGCTGAGGACATCGGATGGAGTGCTGAGACTGTGGCGACATCCGAGGGCAACATCCTCACCGCCATCGAAGAGTTCGGCTTGCTGCGAGCAGGTTTCGAGTACCCCACCGACGGCGTCGTCTTGAAAGCGACCTCTCCGACGGTGCGGAGCCTGCTCGGTGAGACGTCCCGTGCCCCGCGTTGGGCCGTCGCCTACAAGTACGAGGCGCAGACGGGTGAGACCACCATTCGTGACATCGTCGTCGAGGTCGGCCGCACCGGGAACCTGTCGTTCACCGCCGTGTTCGATCCGGTGCTCGTCGACGGGTCCACGATCAGCCGCGCCTCCCTGCACAACGTCGACCTCATCGCCGACAAGGACATCCGCATCGGCTCGAAGGCGGTCGTCTACAAGGCGAACGACATCATCCCGCAGGTGCTCTCCGTGACGAACGGACCGGACACGACCCCGTGGGTTCCGCCGACGGAGGACGTGGACGGATTCCCGCACGAGTACGCCGGTAAGTTCCTGCGCTCGACCAACCCGGCAGATTCCGTCGCGGCCCTCATCACCTACGCTGCTTCCCGCGACGTGCTCGACATCGACACGCTCGGTCGGTCGGTCGCGGATGCCATGGTCGAGTCCGGCCTCGTGTCCAACCTCGCTGACCTGTTCGAGGTGTCCTTCAACCAGCTCGAGTCGCTTCCGTTCGGCGAAGGGGTGTTCGGGGAGACCCGGGCGTCGAAGCTCTACTGGAACATCGCGGCCGCCAGGGAGCAGCCCCTGAACCGGATCATCACTGCCCTCGGCATCCGCAAGACGGGGCGCACGTTCGGGCGACGACTCGCCGCTCACTTCCGCTCCCTCGACGCGCTGCTGGAGGCCATGCCGGAAGACCTCCAGCAGGTCGAAGGCATCGCCGCCGGACGCGCCGAGGTGATCTACTCCGGCGTGCAGCACAACCGCCAGGTCATCCGCCGCCTGATCGACCTCGGAGTCACCTCCACGTCCGACGAGGCCGTGCCCGCGGGCGCACCGCTCGCCGGGATGACGGTCGTCGTCACCGGCTCGACCAAAGGCACGAAGCTGGAGTCATACGGGCGGAACGAGATGAACGAGCTCATCGAGAAGAACGGCGGGAAGTCCTCCGGCTCCGTATCGAAGAACACCTCCCTTCTCGTCGCGGGAGACGGCGCCGGCTCGAAGCTCGCCAAGGCCGAACAGCTCGGCGTCGAAACGATCAGCCCCGACGAGTTCGCGGAGCGCCTCGGACTCTGACCGAACACAACGGCGCCGGGTATGTGGTCAGCATGACCGACAAGCTGACGGCATACCTGATCGCCGGCGCACGCCTCACCGGATGCAAGGTGTCCCGCAACCTCTGGGGCGGCTACACCGTGTCCGTCGGAAGCGTCGACTACATGACCTCGAAGGACGATGCGCGTGACAACCCCGTCATCCGAAACGAGTGGTCGACGGAACGGCTCGGACCGAAGCGCACTCGCCCCGAGATCGAGGGCATGACCCTCGATGACGTCCTCCGCCGCAACCAGCCGGATCTCACGTCGAACGCCAGCGTGCAGCACTACATCGACACCGGCTGCTACCTCCCCGTCGTCCGCGACGGGTCCCAGCCTAAGAGCCCGAACGGAGGGCAGGAGAATGACCGAGATGCCTGACCTGGCGCCGTTGTAGGTCTCCCTGAACGCAGGGTATGTGGTGCCCATGGACATCCCGCACACCGCCGCATCCGCCGCTCGGACAACTCGCCTCCGCGCACCACGCGACATCGCCTCCGACGTCGCCGCCGAGCACGGTCTGGGCGGCGGATCTGCCGACACCTTCCATTTGATGCAGCTCGCCATCGTGGCGGACCGGGCAGATCGTGATCGGCTCGCTCACGTGCGCGCGATCGACATCGCATACGAGAACTACGGAGCCGACGGCGACCCCGAAGTGCACGCCCGCGCCACCGAACTCGCGGACGCGTTCAGCGGGAACGCCGACGCGAAGTACCTCCTCGCAGTGGCGCTCGATCTCCAGCACCTCAACAGCGACGGCATCCTCGCGATGCTCGCCGAGGCCGCACGGGGATGACATCTCTCCCCCGCCACCGCCAGCAGGCTCACCGAAGCTGGGCGGTCCGCCCTTGCCGGCGCCAGGTTCACCGCCATGTTGTTCGTCACGAGCACCGCATTCTGGTTCGGGCTCTGCAGCCTCGCGAGCCCGCCGCAGTTCACCAGCTGCGGGCACATCCAGATCCTCTACGAGCTCACGCTGACGCACGAGCAATGCGCCGATCTTCCAGCTGCGGGCGCGCTCGTCGAGTACAACGGCCTGCCGCAGCGCCTGAGCTCCGTCGAGACGACGAACGGCCCGCGTCTGTACGTCATCGACTCCCCGACCCTCGCCGGGGTGATGTTGGAACCGCGTCACGCCGGCAAGTACTGGGAGCCGGTACAGCTGCTCCGCGCGTTCACCCCGATCCTCGGGATCGCCGGAGTCCTCGCAAGCGTCGGCGGAGCGCTTCTCATCGCAGGCAAGACGCGGCACTCGACAACGTAACGGCACCACATGCCGGGTATGTGGATCTCATGACCCGCAACGCCCCCGCCCCCTCCACAGACTTCCGCATCGGCAAGCGCGATGCCGCACTTGCGCGCGCGGCGAGTCTCGATGAGATCGCCGACGCGGGCGGCAGCGCGCTGTACGACGCCGACCAGAATCGTCGCGCGGCAGGGCGCGCCCGCTAGTACGCCGCGTGGGTTCAGTCAATGATCGATGCGCATCCGCAAACGACGACGCCGGGTATGTGATGCGCATGAGCACCACAGTCTTCGCGGACATCATCAGCCGCCACCTGGACGCGTTCAAGTTCATCACGGCCGACGAGAGAGCGCTCGTGCACCGGGCGTTCGAGCTCGCACCGTCCGAGCCCCTTCCTGGGGAGGCCTTCACTGCGTACCTCGGCACTCCGGACGCCGCGGCATGGGAGGCGATCCGCCAACTTCCGCTAAGCGAACCGAACCGTCGCGGATACACACTCACCCTGGACGAACTCGCGGGCGGTGAGAGCGCACCGACGCAACGAGAGCTGCTCGTCGTGCTCGGCCGTGCCGCCGACATCATGGAGGGGATCTGACAATGGCCGACTTCTATCTCTCCTCCTCGCAGATCAAGGCCATCGCCAGCCTCGTTCACGTCGCGCCGACTCTGACAAGCAATGAGCCCAGCATCCTCAAGTCCATCCGCATCGACGTGACACAGGACTCTGCGATGGCCTACGCGAGCGACCGGAAGACGGCGGCTCGTGTGTCGTTCCCGCTCAGCTCCGACGAGACTGAATCCTCAGTCCTCCTCTCGGCCCAAGACGCGAAGCGTGTCGCCGCGACCAAGTCCGGAGGGCTGTTCAGCTTCGAGCCCACGGGGTCGAACCGGGCCCAGCACGTAGTGACGTTCGACGCTGACCTCCGCACGGCGGCTACGCAGCCAGTCACGCTGACAGCTGACGACGGGAACTTCCCACCCATCGAGCGACTGTTCCCGACATTCAAAGGTCACGACACGGCTGAGCACGACCTGCCCGCGGGGATCGGGATGGACCTCAACCGCCTGACCATGCTCGGCAAGCTCAGCTTGCCTGGAGAGACAGACAAACACCGACGTGAAGCGGCATGGGTGCTGAACTACACCGGTGCCGGCCATGCGCCGGGAAACCGAATCCTCAAGCCCGTCCAGGCCACGCGTGGCGATGTGCTCGGAGGCAAACTCGCGGTACTCATCCAGCCCGTCCACGTGTTCAAGGACAGCGCAGGCCGATGACCGTTAGCTGCGAACTCACTCACGGCATCCACCGGAAGGAAACACGATGACCACGGTGAAGATCGGATACGACCGACGCTGCTGGGCGACCTTCGAACTGAAGGATGCTTCGCCCCTTGAGCTTGCCGCTCTTCGACGAGCCTTCGATACCGGCAGCGATGCGGACACTGACGTCGCGAAAGAGATCCTCAGCAAGATGCGGTCCGACGGACATCTGGCGTTCACATGCGAAGACCAGGACCCCTCCCCCGACTACGCGGAACCCTTGGTGGTCGACCTCGAAGGTGAGGAGACCTGATGCTCTTCAGCAGCCGACCGCCGTTCAACGACGACCCGCAGCCGTGGCGGGCGCAGGACTTCACCGGTCGCGCATACGACCATCGTGTCGCCGACGAGAACGGAGCCCCGGCATCCGCGGCGCGGCTGCGCATGGGATACGTTCACGACCCGCGCCCGGAGTACGCGCGCACGCAGCACAACCCGTCGAACCCGATCCTCGTGCAGACCCGCTCTGACATCTCGCTCGCCCCGGGCGCCGCGCACGAGATCATCGCCGCCCAGCTCGATCTGCTGAACGCCGGTGACGACTATTGGAACCTCGACGTCGTCACCGGCGAGCACATCGAGCACGCGCGCCTGGTGCTGATCCGACTCGTCGTCGATGACGATCCTGACGACGCCTGCAGCGAATGCGGTGAGGAGATCGACTACCTCGACATGCACGCCGGTTACGGCATGTGCGGTTCCTGCGTGCACAACGCAGTCCGGTCCGGATGGGACCCCAGCGAACCGGAAGCCGCCTGACCGCGGCGGCTCGAATCGGTCAGACCAGACTGATCCGGTAGGTCATCATCATCGAGCCGTCACCACGTGCGCCACGCTCACGCTGCGCACGCTCCGCGAGCTCGTTCGCGAGATCCGCCGCGGCCTCCGCAGCATCCGCGATCGGGAACCACCGGGACGCGCTCTCCCAGCTCATCGTGCGCCCCGTCTCATCCGACACGGAGACCGGTTCGAACACCCGCTCCCCCGGGACCTCCGGCGCCGCCTTCCGGCGTTCGACATCCATCCACGCACTCGGCAGCTCCGGCACGGACAGCACCGAATAGAGCGCGTCGCGGACATCGTCATCCGACACCCACAGACCGGCGTTCACCTGCTCGACCACATAATCCGTCACCGCCGCCCATGCCGGCTCGTCAACCTGCACTCGGAGTAATACGGGACCGGGCCCGCGCAGCATCCCGGGGACGCGCTCCGCCTCCGGAACCTCGCCCGGATCGACGCCCTCCAGCACCTCCGGGTACATCAACCGCAACGCGCTCTCATCAACGGGCCTTGGCAATAGCGCTGTCAGCGTCGCCAGCTTCGATGGTGGGATCTCGACGGCACCACCCTCATCGTCCTCAAGGCCGACAACACCGCAAGACATGTGACTACGAGTCCACGCAACAAGAATCACCGAGGCGGTCGGCGCATCCATCCGTACCGCTGCTCGTAGATCATCAAACGCAGATATCGCCAGGCGCGTCGTCAACGTCACAGGAGACCTCCCAATCGCACCGGCCAAGCGTACCGAGGTCGCTCGGGTGCGACTAGGTGGGAACCGCCGATGATGCTCGTACCAGCATGCGTCATCGGATCACACTGAATCCACCCGCTTTACGAACACGACAAACCGTGCAAGCACATCTCGGCCCGGGATGTGCGAGAGGCGATAGCCGAGCACGGATCGCGCGAGACAGACCGAGCGCCGGCAGGCGATAGCCCGACATGGCCGACCAGCGCAGAACCCATCCGATCCCCCGCATACATAAGAGCTCGCGGCCTCCTTCGTCGGCCGCTCGCGCGTGGCGCGGCTTGCCGCTGCCGTTCTGTTGCCGTGGTGTCGCGTGTGGCGTTCCGCCGTCGTGGTGCTGTCGTGCTGGTGACGTTGCGCTGGGTCGTTTCGCTGCCGTGCTGCGGGCTGTTCGTGCGTATCGGGGTGCCGGGTTCTTGGTGCTGCGCACGCTGTGCCTGGGTGTTGTTCCCTGTCGTCCTTTCCGTCGCGTGGTGTCGCGTCCTGTGCCGTCTCGTGCGTTCCGTTTCGTGCCGTGTCGTTCCGTCGACGTGACGCTGCCCGGCTGTGCCGGTGCTGACCTTGTCAAGGCGACCATGACGCCCGAAGGGCACAAATTGTCTGCGCTGCGCGCGCCCCTCCCGGACAAGGCAGGTCCACCCTCGTGGGCATGCCGGGCGTGTACCCGGTGAAGCAGCAGCAGAGCGCACCAGCGGTGCGCAGCGGATCGTCGTCGATCCGCCCGGATGGTGCAGAGGCAGAAGCCCGCTTCAGACACCCAACCATCCCGCGCGAAGCGCAGACGCGAAGCGTCTCCGTCGAGCCTTCAATGGCGAGACAAGACCCCGCCCCGGCGGCACGTCCCTGTGCCCAGGGAACTGCGGGGTCGAGCGGCGGGGCCGTGTATGTGGAGGCGCTGGGCGAATTACGTCGCCACATACACGGCGTGCGGTCGATTTCCCGGGCGTATTTCTCCCAGCGCTCGGGGTCGCTGTTCGCAGGGGTGGACGATATGACGTCTCGACACTCAGCGCGCGCGTTCCGCTTCACGAAGGCCGGCGCGATGCACACCTCCGCCACCGATCTCGGCAACGTCGCCTCCAGCGCGATCGTCGCCCTTCCTCCTGGTGCGACGTTCCTCACGACGCGCACCGACACCGGCCTGGAACACGTGCTCGTCACCCCTGATTTCTCTGACGCCGAGTCCGTCGCATTCGCGATCGCGCGGAGCATGAACGCCCGCAGTGACGAGGTCGATGAGGTCCCGGATCTGACCCGCACTGCGCACGTCGCCCGGCTACGCCTCGACCGCGGATCGACCCCGCGCCCGGACACGCAAGCGGGCGCAGACTTCACGGTGCTGTCGCGCGTCATCGGAGACATGTTGAAGCCCGGCGAGTGGGTCGCGATGGCTGTTCGGAAGCCGTCCAAGGCAGAGAGCCGGCACAACAAGATCTGGCTCGAGCACTTCGGTGTTCGCACTCACCATTCGCTCGCTCCGAACGCGGTCGTGATGCAACTGCTCGCCGGCGGGACGGACGCCCGGCGCGCGATGGACCTGACCGTGCGAACCGCCAGCGCGATCCCCGGTTTCGGTCTCAACGTGACCGGCGAGAAGGTGTCCCCCGCGAAGCTGGTGACGTCGTTCATCGTGCTCGCCGTGCTCCTGATCGGCGCCGGGATCGCATCCATGATGATCCCGCAGATCGCGTGGCCGTGGTGGTGGACGTCGATCCCGGCGGCTGTGGCATCTGTCGTCGTCGCGGTGCTCTTCGGCCGCCAGGTTCTTCCGTCATTCGCTCGGTCGGTGCGGCGCCTTCTGCCGTGGGGCCAAGTGCCGGTCCCGTCACGCCGCTTCGGACGCTGGCAGCCGCCGAAGGCCGCACGAACAGTGCAGAACAAGGAGACCGGTGCGCTCACCGAAATACCCGCACAAGACGGTGACTACCCGCTTCAGCAGAACGCGTTCCTCGTCGGCCCGCACCTTCCACTGGCCTTCGTCTCTCCGCACACTGGCGCCGGGTCCGGTTCCGCATCCACGGCGGCGCGTTCCGTCCCCGGCGAGCTTCGCGCGAAGGTCGGGCCGCGCGCAGGTGTCGTGGACGACAGCCCTGTCCATCTGTCGTACGCCGACATGTGGGAGTGCCTCGCTGCCATCGGCCAGCCGGGCTCTGGAAAGACGGCTCTGCTCGAACACCTGTGGGGTTCGCTCGCGTGCGATCGGAAGCATCCAGGCGCCGCGTTCGGACTACCCGCGCGCAACGCGATGGTCGCTTTCGACACGAAGGGAGATGGGAAAGCCACCGAGCAGTACGCGAAGTGGATGGAGTTCGCCGGCGACCAGCCAGATGTCTTCCACGTGGCCGACCCGACCGCGCTCGAAGGGATCGAGCTGTTCCCGGATCTGCCGGGTCAGACGGCCCACGACTGGGCACGCGACGTCGTCAGCGCCATGCAGTACATCTGGGGTGAAGAGTCAATCGGTGCGCGCTCGTTCGACACGCTCACCAACGTCATGCAGGCGTCGAAGCTGATCGCGCGTCACGGCATCGCGGAGCGGGTGGTGCTGCGCACGCTCCCCACCGATGCGTCGCCATGGTTCTACGCGAACCTGCTACTCACCAACGAGGGAGATGAGATCGGCACCGAGCTGTTCGCCGCTCTCGCCGATGCCGCCGTTCAGCCGGACGCACCAGCAGAGCTGGCGCAGGCCGTCGCGACGCTGTCACCGATCTACGGTTCCGGTGTGACGCAGGCGCAACGACGTCAGCTGGTGGAAGCGCCGCGCACAAAGATCTCCGCGCTCGTGTCCGCCGAGCACTGGTGGTCGCGACCTTCCACTCGAACTTGGGATGAGCTGCTCGACCAGGACCGAGCTGTCGTCATCAACACCGGCATCAGCCCGTGGGGGCACGTGCTCGACGGGAAGCTCCGGACGGACCTGTCGAGCCTGATGCTGTTCACCTTGCGCAGCGCGATCCGGCGGACGTGCGTCGGCTGGTTCGAGAGCGGCCGCGCCGTCTGGGTGTTCGCGGACGAGGTGAAGCACATCGCGAACGTCTCCGCCGAAGTGATCTCCTGGATGCGCAACGACGCGCGAGCGTACGGGCTCCGCTGCATGTTCGCGACGCAGACACCGGACACGCTGATCCCCGAGCTGCGGCGCGTCCTCCTTGGATTCGGGACGCTCGTGCTCTTCAAGCAGAAGGAAGGCACAACAGTCCGGGAGATCGTCGCCACGCTCACGCTCTCCGGAACCACGTGGGACACCCCCGACCTGGTGAACCTCCGGAGGTACGAGGCGATCATCTCAACGACGTACGACGGCAGCGAGCTCGAGCCGTTCAACGCGGTCATGCCGGACTACCGAGGCGAGCGAGACGCCGGCACCTGGGCGGCATGATGCGGTTCGATCAGATTCCCTCCGCGACACCGGATGCGCCGAACAGGACCGCTCTTCGGCTGGACCCATACTGGGACGGCCTGTGGCAGTTCGGGTCTGCAGGACAGTGGGTCAAGCGGGAGCACGCGCAGCGGCTTCGCGCCGCGGGAGTGATCGGCCAGCTGCCGGCTCGGCTGCGCACAGACCCCGCCGAAGCTCTCGCCCGGATCGACGCCGACTGGCAGCGCAAGCTCGACATCCTCGGGGCCCTTGCCGGGTGGCGAACACTCACGGCAGAGCAGCAGGCCGCGTTCGCCGGGACGGTCGCTGCGGGCACACGCGACCGCGTCATCGGCGACCTCTTCGCACTCGGGCTGATCGACTCCGGCACCATCTGGGCGCCCACATCCGAGGCGGCCGGCGCGGACCGCGCCGCTCTCTGGCGGCCCGCGACCACGGAGGTGTTCGACAAGCTCTTCGCCCCGCTGTTGACGTACGCCGAGACCGTGTCCGTCACAGGCGGGGAGTCGTGGACGAGTGGCAGCCAGTTCGACCGGCACAACATCCTCACCGCAGAGCTGTGCCTCCGGCTCGCAGAGTTCGCTCGGATCGGCACGGTCCTCGGCGAGCGGCTCTCGCGTGTGCGCACTCTCGCCTACTCCGGTGCCGGCGCACCAGAGCCGCCGGGCGTCAGCAACCAGACCGCCGACGCCGTCATCGTCCGACGCGATGGGCTGCGCATCGCCATCGAGACGACAGCGCACACCGGCGGGATGCACCGGTTCGTGAAGAAGGTCAAGAGCTGGTGCGACGTGTTCGCCCGCCGCCCTCTTGAGACCAACGGCCTGGTCGTCTGCTTCGTCGGCGTCGATCGCGTCGACGTGCGCGCCGAGAAGTCTGTCCACTACGCAGCCCGGAAGGCGATCGCCCGCGCCACACGAGATGTGCCCGGCATCGCCAGCAATCGCACCGCGGATCGCATCTTCTACGCCGACTGGACGGACCTGTTCCCGGCTCCCCGAGAGGCATCCGCGGACCTGTTCACGTTCCGAGCGCAGCGCCCGAACGGACCATCGGGTGGATGGGCCGACGCGCACCTCCTCGACGAGGAATCCGTGCCCTTCGATCCTTCCCGGATGCCCATCGACCCCACAGCGGTGATCACGAACGTATCCGGCATCCGCGCCACCCCGCACTGGCTGCGCGACCCCGTCGACGCCCGGCCGCAGCTGCACATGCTTCCGCTCCGGGAAGCCGGCCTGGATCCGATACCGCACCCGGTGCGCAGTCGCCGCACGGGCGTCCGGCTCCAGGACCTCGGCAGCAAGAACCGGGAGATCGGCGGAGCGATTCAGCCGCCTGCTCGCCTGCGGTTCTAGTGCCCGATCAGCGCTCGTGTTCGCAGGGCTGGACGACATACGGCAACACATGGAGGCGGAGCAATCATGGGCAGGATCAAGGACCTCACCAGTCGATTCGCGGAGCGCGTCAACGAGGACGCGGACGACATCGGAGCGTACTTCCACTCCCGCAAGGGGATGTGGTTCAGCATCGTCGCCGTCGTCGGCATCGGGAGCGCTCTCCTCTTCGCTCTCGTCGTGAACATCGTCGGGATGGTGCAGGGATCATGACCGGCATCCCGGGCACGGTCATCGGCCGCCCCGGCGGCTCCCTCGTCGATGCTGGCTGGGCCAAGAACGCTGCGGTCGCCGACATCGGGCGCGGCGGCGAGCAGCGTACCGCCGCTGTGCTGAATGACCTCGCCCGTCTCCCGAGCGGGCCGACGGTCCTGCACGACCTTCGCATCCCGATCCCTGGCTTCAGCGCGAACATCGACCACGTCGTCGTCGCAGGATCACGGGTCACGATCATCGACTCGAAGGTCTGGCGCCACGGCCTCTATTGGACCGCTGCCGGACGGACCCGCCGGGGCTTGGAGAAGGTCGACTTCGCGGACAAGAGGACGCTGCCCACCGCGCAGGCTGCGCTTCGGCGTCACCTCGACTCCCGGATGACTCGAGACACGGTGTTCGGGCCGAACATCCTGGCGGTCTGGCCTGCAGGTGACGGCAGCCTCCTGACCTTCGCCTACCGTCCCCAGGATGCTGTCGTCGTTCACGGTAAGGCCCTGCGACGCCGGCTTCCCCGGCTCACGGGTGCAGCTCCCGCAGACCCGGTGATCGTGCAGATCCTGTCGCAGCTCGTCAACGGAACGGACGCATGATGGCGGCACCACGAAGCGTTGCCCCGCAGCCGAACCTCGCACCACTGATTGGTGTGATCGCTGTCGTCCTGTGCGTCGCGGCGTCAATGTTCCGCCTCCCGGGTTTCGTGATTCTCCTGATCGGCCTCATCGTCGCCGGGATGATGAGCTCGGCACCGCCACTGACAGGCAAGAAGGACGCGGCCGGTTACCCGACGATCGGCAACCCAGGCGAGCATGCGGCGGTTCTCCGCCATCGCCGCTGGTCGGCGCTCCGATGGCGCCTGTTCGTGCCGAACCGCGACTGGTTGTTCAACGACCCTTCCGAGGTGAAATCGCACCTCGAGCATGCGAACCGCTTCGCAGACGGACCGCTCAAGAACCTCGCGCGAGTCCTGCAGGCGGCGATCTTCATCTTCTGGCTGGTCGTGCCGATGTCGTTCACGTCGATCGGCGCGCTCGGACTATCCGCTGCCGTATTCACCTTCCCTGTCGACGCGCTGGCTCTGTGGGGGTGGATGCCAGACTCGGGTGCCTGGCTGATGTGGCCGAACACCGTCTGCGCGTACATCACGACCGTCCAGTACTTCGCGACCCGCCGGCGATACGCCGCGATGGAGGACCCCGCTCCGCCTGTGACGGTCGGTGATCTCCTCTCGAAGTTCCTTGGGGCGTCCCGAGTGAAGCTCACCGTGGCGTTGCTGCTTCCTGCAGTGGGCGGAGCGTCGGCCGCGATCGGTACGTGGTTCCTCACAACCCATCTCGGCATCACTTGGCTCTTCGTCCCGTTCCCCCTTCTGCTGGGTGGAGTCGCGACGATGTTCGCCGCGGTGCTGTGGCGAGCTCTCGCACTGCCGGACGCCCTGAGCGACTGGCGAAGCACTGTCCAGGCGCGCGAAATCTGGCACCAGCGGTGGGAGCCGTTGAAGATGGACCCTCGCCCTTACCTCACCTCTCACTCCCGTCACGGTGATCCTGCAGCACCGCTGATCCTCGACACGTTCGATGCGCCGCCGACTCAGGGTGCGTCGGGAATGGTCGGCATGGGCCCGAAGATCCATCCGCTCATCGGGGCTGGTCAGGCAATCGCCGTGCTCAACGAGCCTGACGTCGACAGCTCCGGTCAGCCGATCCCCGGCAGCCGACACCCATCCCGCTTCAGCGTCGCCACATGGCCTGTCGACCAGCCCATCGACGTCTCAGACCCTGCCGTCGACCGCGGTCTCCTGCGCGAGCGCATCCGCACAGCCCTGGCGATCGCCGGCAGCAGCTATCCGCAGTTGATGGTGACCGCCGTCGAGCCGATGTGGGACACCGAAGACAAGGACAGCACCGCGGCGTGGTCTGTGCTGTGTGAGGCCACGGACGCTCCGGCTGCCAGCATCCTCCCTGCCATCGCCGGCGACGTGGGAGCTGCGCTGGGAACCGATGGCGTCTACGACAAGAAGACCGGCCTGCTGTACGTCGGCGCCCTGACCGCGGACAGCACGCACTACGCCGATGACCGACAGGCCCACCGCTTCGTGGAGCTCGCACGGGAGGCACGCTGGAGCCAGCGGTGGAGCGATGTGCTGAAGATGGGCGAAGCACGTCCGCGCACCGAGTCCGACGTGTACAAGACCGCCCAGCTTCCGACCGGTCAGACGATCGAGTGCCAGCCGTTCATGACGCCGCAGGGCATCAACGGCGCATACTTCTTGACGCAGCAGAAGGAGAAAGCGCTGGCGAATGCGCTGGGCAACGCACCGTGGGTGTCGGTCATCGGGTGGGAGGGCCGCGGCGACAAGGCCGGCGAGCGACACCCTGGTGCCTTCCGCGTTCTGTGGTCGGCACAGCCCATCCCTCTCGACCCGGCACGCCTGGAGCCTCCAGGCCGCGGGAGGCCCGGCGACGCGCTCCGCTGGGCAATCTCCGCTGCCATCAACAGCGGATTCGATGCGGCCAAACTCGCCCGACCGGAGGTCGTCGCGGTTACCGCACTCACCACTGCCGACTCTCGTGGGCACATCTGGGATGTCCGGTTGCGCCTCTACGACGGCGTCGTCCTGTCCGAGGTCAAGCAGAAGGCCGAGAAGATCCGAGGCGGCATGGGCGGGACCCCCTGGCTGAGGGTGACCGATAGCGGCGAGCACGTCCGCGTTGTCGTCGGCGCCGTGCCGGAATCCCGAGGTGTCGAATTCGCTCGCCCCGAGGCGAAGAAGCTCACCCTGGCTCTGGACTGGGAGCAGCGCTTCACGGATGCCAACCTCGCCTCGCCCGTCGACGGCGTCGCCCCGCGGCTCATCGCCGCTGAGCCCCTGGAGACCAACGAGCAGGTCGACGTCCTCGAGTTCACCCTCCCCCGCTCCCTGGCGATCACCGACTTCCAGGAGCAGAAGACGGTCGACAAGCTCCGCGCAGCATCCGGGAAGACGTTCATCAACGTCCGGCACAACGCCGACCCCTCCCGTTTCACGATGCTGGTGTGCGACGTCGACCCGATGCCGAGCCCGGCTCCGTTCATGTGGGACCGCATGGGAGTGGTCGCGCCGCGATCGACGACCTTCGGCACCCGCGTGGAAGGCGCGCCGGTCACCTGGCACCTCGACAACGACAGCCACCTCATGGTGCTCGGCCAGAACGGCTCCGGCAAGGGCATCGGAATGTCCGCGATGGCGGCCGACAACATCATGTCGTTCTGGGACGTGTACGCCGCCGACCCGATCAAGGGGTTCAACGACTTCCTCTTCGCGGATCCCTGGCTGCGCGCGAGGGCGACGACGTGGACCCAGACCGTCGCGGTCGTCCGCCATCTACTGCGGCTCCTGGACGAGCACAAGAAGCTGAACGAGCAGTACGGCGTCTCGAACATCCGCGACCTCCCTGACGACGTCCGCCCTCGGCTGTCGTGCCTGCACCTCGACGAGTTCACATCACTCGTGATCCCGGATGCCGTGGTGAAGCTGCGTGACAACGCCGACGAAGCAGAGCGGAAGGAGTACGCGGCAACCGTCGCGATCAACAACTACAAGCTCCTCATCGGCTCCGCGATCGGGCGCATCCTCCGCGAAGGACGAGCCCTGGGCCTCGTACTCGTCCTCGCCGGCCAGAAGCTCACCCGGGAGGAGCTGAAATACATCCCCGGCGGGGCGACCATCAAGTCGCAGATGTCCCGGCTGGCAATGGGCAAGATGAGCTTCGGTGACATGATGAGCGCGTTCGCTGACGCCAGCAGCGCCCTCGGGCTTCTGGGCCCATCGGTCCCCCGCGGTCGCGGAGTCTTCGAGTCGACCTCGGAGTCCGCCTTCGCGGTGCAGACCTGGTGGGCAGGCGGATCGCAGGCCGACCACTTCCGCATCCTCGCGGAGAAGATCGCCGAGGTCCGCCCGCCTCTGACCGCTGACGAGAAGCTCGACCTGTCGATGTCCGATTCGCAGTCGGAGCAGACCGTGGAGGTGTTCGGCGAGGAGATCACCTCGTCCGAGGACCCGCTCACCGAGGAGCATGAGGAGGAGATCGTCGACGTCGTGCTGAACCTCGACGACGATCTCGAGTTCACTTTCGAACCGGACCCAGAGCCTGTCGTTGGCGTGCTGGCGGCTGAGCCCCCTGGTGCCGATGCCCCGCCCGAGCCCGTCGCCCCGACGGCGTCGGACGTTGGTGAGATGATCCCGGACGAACTGTTCGATGACGCCCCTCGGACAACTCCTGCGGATGACCTCTTCGATGACGTCTCTTCGCCCTCACCCGCACCACCCCAGGTCGAGGACCTGTTCACCTGACAACCGAGCTGCTGACCGCCCGCGGGCCGCAGCGGAGAGGACGACCCTGTGTCCACGTATGAAGAGACGATCCGTAACCTGGCGGGTCAGCCATGATGGGTGTCAACCACGCGGCAACGGGTGCGGCCGCGTGGGTAGCTGTGACATCCACCGCGATCCCGGCGTTCGGCTGGTACCCGCTACCCGCGGAAGCGGTCCTCCTAGGGTCCTCAGTCGCAGCGGGTGCTGCCCTGCTCCCTGACGCTGACCACCACAACGCCACGATCGCACACTCCGTGCCCGTGCTCGGTGGTGTCGCCGCGGGCGCGGTGGGTCTCGTGACCGGTGGCCACCGGAAGGGCATGCACTCCCTACTCGCCATCGCAGGCGTCGTGGTCGGCATGTTCTTCCTCGGGCAGCTCCAGTGGCAACCACAGGGGTGGCAGATCCCGATCCAGATCGGCTCGGCGGCCGCCGTTGCCGCCACGACCGCTTTCGCGTTCAAGGTCCTTGGCGGGAGGCGCTGGCTGACCGCATGGGTGCTCGGCGCACTTCTCGCTGGGCTGGTGGCCTTGCTGATGCCATCCCAGTTCGCCTGGCTGCCCGTCTGCATCGGCGTCGGCTACGCCGCTCATATCGCCGGCGACCTGCTGACCTTCGGCGGTGTCCCTCTGCTCTGGCCGCTCCAGCCGGCGCCGCCGGGTCCGATCCGCCGGGCCGTCCTGTTCAAGTGGATGTGGAAGCCGTCGGGGCGCTTCGCCGTCCCTATCCTGGGTTCGACCGGGAAGGACCCGCAGGAGCACGTGCTCGGCACCCTGGCCGGTCTGTACGCCGCGTGGGGAGCCATCGGGGCGGTGATCGTCCTATGGCCATGGAAGTGACACCAGAGCAGCTGAGGGACGGTCTGCGTGCCTGGGCGCGCGGTTCCAGCACGACGGAAGCTGCAGTCGAGCTGCTCATTCGCCACCGGCGCGCGGTCCATGTTCGCGCGCCATGGTTGATCAGCACGGAAGAGGGGTCGTGGTCCATCGACGTGGACGCCCTGCGGTGGCATGCCGGAGCCTGGTCCGGCGGCGAGCAACGGGTCGTGCGCATCGCCTGTTCGCTGCTCGGCGGCGAACCCGTTCGACTCGACGACGACATAAGCGCTCTCGGTCGCCCCGAGATGGACCTCGTGCTCGCCGCCCTGTCCCATGCGGCCGGCGCTGACCAGAGCGTCGACATCCGTCTGGACGACGACGGCCATCCACATCTGCACGTGCTCGACCTCGGTCCTCTGCATCCCTGGCCAGAACAGACCGAAGGCCGGTCGTGATGACCGGCCTTCGGTGGAGACGTCAGGCGACGTTGAGCAACTGAGGCAGCCGCTTCAGGCGCGGCACGATGGACACCCGATCCGGGGACTGACGCGAGCTCCAGTCGATCATCGACGCGCCCTGCTGGAGGGTGAAGTCCGCGGGAAAGTCCGGGTCGTGTCCGCGATCCTCGAGGGCGACGAGAACACGCTGGCTCTCCCCTCCGACCTTCTCACCACGCTTGGTGACGAGGACCTTGTGTCCGATCAGGCTCTCGGCCTGTCGGGTGAGCTGCTTTGCGCGCTCTCCGTCCCGGGAGTCGATGCGGTCGAGGCGGATGTGCTCGATGCCGTCGGAGTAGTACTTCGACACCCCCGTCCGGATGAACACGATGGGACGGTTCGTGGGCTGCTTGCCGTCGACGCCGTTCCCCTCGAGGTCGACGTAGACGATCGTGCCGACGAAGTGACCCACCCCTGTCGAGTTCTCTGCCTTCTTCTCGGCGTGGTCGAAAATCCGCAGCTGCGGCGAACCGTCCGAGAGCATGTCGACGATGCGGCTGATCTGACCGTTGACCTGATCGTCGGTCGCTCCGGGGCCGGCGGACGTCACTGCCGAGAGCAGGATCTGCGCCTTCAGGGAATCGGTGATTTCGATGGACATGTGGTTCCTTCCGTCACTGCTGCGCGGCGGCAGCGAAGTAGTTGTGGGAGTCGTTCTGCAGCAGGTCGCGACCGTGAAGGTCGATCAGTTCCGTCATGCCGACGATGAGGAACTTCTCCGTGTCCGCCATCCACTTCTCGATCTCTCCGACGGGACGACCGAACGGGAACGGCCGTCGCTCCAGGCGTGCGGCGAGGAGGCCCCGGATCCGCGTCTGAGCGCCCGCCTGCCAGGTGGCTTGACCGGTCAGCTGAGCCTGCGCCCGGAGCACGATCCCGCCGAGGACGTTGTTGAAGTGCGCCCATGCTTCACGGCTGACCGGGATGTTCTGCTCGTCCATGTGCTTGAAGGACTGGGAGACGATGCCGGCGAGAGCGATCGCGGACCACGAGTTGAGGTTCAGATCGAAGCCGATCAGCTCCTGCTGCGGTGCGGCTTCGGCTCGCACTCGAATGTTCTGCTCGGTCACGCTTCCTCCTTGGTTCGGTTCCCGTGCTGTCTCAGCACACATACCCGGCGCGGGCGCCATCTCGTCAGCCGGTGCGTTCACGACCGGCGTGACTGCATCCGGTGTCGCCGCCGCCGCGGACGGGCCCCCTATGGTGATCGGGAACAGGTCATCGCCCTGTGCCGGGATCGGCTCGGACGGTTGTTCGGGGTCCGGCGTCTCTACGGTGGCAGCCGCGGATTCGGGCTCGGGGGTGTTGGCAAAGACCATCGGAGTGTCGACGTCGACGCTCCGCTCTCGCGGAGGCTCGCTCGTGCGCGCTTCGGCGGCCGCGGCACCTGGACGAAGAGTTGGGATGCCCAACTCCACGGCGCCGTACTGTCGACGGGCCGTGAGCTGAAAGCGGTCCATCCGCTCCTCCGGTGTGCCCGGAGCTGCCTTGGTTGCCGGGTGCGCTGACGGGCAGGAGTTCACCAGCTCACACCATGCGCAGACCTTCGACGGACGTGTCTCGAACTTCGCTCGATCCGCGGAGTCATTCATGAGCTTCCACGCGCCGCTGTAGCCGAGCAGCATCTTGTCCATATCCGGCGCGGAAAGGCTGATGTCGCGGACTTTCCCGAGGGCTGGGAAGTAGAGGGTGGCCATGGCTGGGCGAATCCCCGTATACACCTCAACTCCGAAGGCGTACAGGCGCTGCTGATCCCCGTAGTCGTCGGAGTACATCGGATTGGGTGTCTTCAGCTTCTTCGCGTCGTTCGACTTCTTGTAGTCACGGATCGCGATCTTGCCCGAGTGCTCACCGGACGCCTCGACGGCGGCGATCGTCGTTTCAAACCAGTCCCGCCGGTCCTCCAGATTCCTCTTGACCTTCCAGGCTTCTTTGTCACCGTCCGCGACCTCAGGCAGATCGTCGATCTCGGAGACGAGGAGGGAAAGCTGGCTGCGCAGCTGCTCGATGGTGACGGCCCCGACGGCATCCGGGGCGCACGGCACCCAGTCGATCCGGTCGATCTTGCAGATGGAGGGGATGTCGCGAACCGTGACGAACAGCGTCGCCTCGATGCCGATGACGATCACAGAACGAGGGTCCTCGATCTCGAAGATGCCATGGCAGAGGGCGGAGATCTGCTCGATCCAGTTACGCCGGTTCGCGTCGTTCGCTCTGAGAGCATCCTTCGTCTGCTTTTCCAGCTTCTCAAGGGCCCATTTCTGCGACGCCGCGGCGTTGACGAGCTCATCGATCTTCTCGTGGGTGCGCTCCGGCCCTGGCAGCGCGTAGAAGTCTTCGAAGACGGCATGCATCGCCGTGCCGATCTCGGCGTCCGAGAACGGGTCCTCATTCCGAGGGAGCAGGCGTGATGCGGCCATCGCCGCTGGGCACTTCAGCGTGCTGGCAGCCACCGAGGCTGAGAGGACCTTTCGGCGCACCTTGTCGACCGCTTCCGGGTCGCCGAGGAGCAGATGGCCTCCGGACCAGGCGGTGTCGGGCAGCAGAGTCTGGGTCATGGGCTGCACATACCCGGTCTGCAGGGTGGAGATCCGCGTCGGGCGCACCAATCGCCCCTTCGGAGTTCTTCGTCTCAGAAGAATCCACGGGCGGGCT
The DNA here is from genome assembly GCF_005502545.1 of Microbacterium sp. Beta. Taxonomy (NCBI): domain Bacteria; kingdom Bacillati; phylum Actinomycetota; class Actinomycetes; order Micrococcales; family Microbacteriaceae; genus Microbacterium; species Microbacterium sp. Beta. The sequence continues at coordinate 260,506 of NZ_SCOG01000002.1, read as the reverse complement.
GTTTGCCGCTCCTGGTCACCTGCTGCGGTCGGATCGCGGTCGTCTGGCCCTCGCCTCGGAAGGGGTGTCGCGCCTGCCAGGCTATGCCCGAAGGCCGGTACTTCAGTTCGCCGAGATCCGATCACGGCGTGTTGTCCAGGGTGGCCAGATCACTCGCCTGGCCACCGTGTTCCCTTGAGTCAGCTGGCATCGGACCGAGCCAAGGCGAGACCCGACCAGAGTCTGTCTGTCCGGGTCTCGCCCTACTCTCTTCTGGTCAGCACGGGTCTCGACCAGAGAGAGAAGAGAGTTAACGACTCGTCTAGAGAAGTACTACTACTTCCCGACTCCTGTCCTTCGCTCTCTCATCTCATGTGTTGCCTCGGGGTCTCTGTATGTATCCATCCGCAGATGTCTGTCCGTCTGACCAACGCTTCCGTTCCCAGTCAGGAGTAGGGAATGACCCGGTCTCGTCGGCTCTGGCCGCATCTGGCCGGACAGAGCCGACGAACTCATCGGCAAATCGTCGGATCCGCCTGACGCTGTTCGCAGGGGTGGACGGATGTAGGGATTCACACGGCAGGAGGACCCATGTCCGGATTCGCAGTCGACGAGTACTCGACCGACACCGTCAGCGACGAGACTGACGTCATCGAGCAGGACGCGGAGGACGAGACCGAGGAGGTCGACGTTCCCCAGGGCGAGGCAAGCGGCCCGAAGCGCAGCAGCGCTCGGAACACTCGCACCAGTTCGCGAGCTCGTCAGCCCATCACGCGGGCAGGTGCCGCACGAGCCATCGCCAAGTACATCCAGCTCACAGAGGCCCGTGAGGACCTGGTCGCGATCCTTGCGGTCAGCCTCGGGGCGCCCGAAGACGACCTCGCGTCGCTCGCGGCCACCGTCGTCGCAGGCAAGAGCACACCAGCGATCTCCTTGGTGACTGATCTTGCCGATGCCGCCGCGCGCTCTCCCCACGAGGCGACTGTTCATGCCATGCAGCTCAGCAGGGAGGACGCAAAGCAGGCGTGGGCGCTGCTCGTCGCGGCAGGAGTCGTCACCGGGCCGATCCCGGCAAAGGACGGCGCCGCCGCAGTCGCCCTCGCCCAGGCTGTGGAACAGATCGGCGACGACGAGCGAGCTGCGTTCGACCAGGTCTCCGAACTGGCTGGGCGCTGATCATGGCCGGCCGTCAGCCCCGGAGCGTCTGGGAGGATCCCGGCACCCGATACAACGCCGAGGCTCCGAACGTCCAGAAGGAGAACCGTCGAGGGAAGATCCTGCGCGTCGGCGTCTGGATCATGGCCTTCGGCGCCTTCCCACTCGCCGTGCTGCTCGGCTTCGTATCCATCGGCCTCATCCAGGGCATGAACGCGGAGAAGCCTGCCCAGCTGGCATCGTTCGACACGAACGGTTCCGCAGGGAAGCCCGCGGCGACTCGCGCTCTGATCGATTGGCTGACGGCCGACCCCTCGCCGCTGCCGGACGGCAAGCTGATCTCCTGGGATGGCTTCGACGTCGAGGAGGCCCCGGCTCCCGTCGACGACACAGAGAAGCCGGTGAGCTACCACTTCGAGCTCCACCGCTTCACCCTGGAACGGAAGGACTCGCTGTACAGCGCTTCCGTCCAGGTGGTCGTTGACGGCGCCGGCGTCAGCGTGATGGGGACCCCCACCCTCTTGCCGATCCTCGATGCCCCCGCGACAGCATCGTCGCCTTGGTTCGGCCTCGGGACCGCAACTCCGTCGGAAGCCGTGCAGAGCGCAGTCGAGGAGTGGGCCAGCGCATTCACCGGCGGCGACCCAACCGCTCTCCGCCGAGTCACTCGCGATCAGGATGCCAGCAGCACCTACGTACCCCTGGCGGGGATCGAGACCCTGCAGTCGGCAAAGATCACGACCGCGAGCTACAAGGTCGTCCCTGCCGCAGATGGGAAGACCAAGGACGACAAGACCAGGATGATCGTCCAGGTCACGCTCGAGGTCTGGTGGGACGGCCAGACGCCGACCGAGGAAGAGCTCCTCGGCCCGAAGCCGCCGACCGCACAGAAGATCACCTACGACCTCCTCGTGCTGCAGGCCAACACTGACGCCGCCTATGTCGTCGCCTGGGGTGAGCCCGGAACCGGCCCCGACCTCAAGCCCGAGGCGAACGCCATCGCCGGCGTCGACACCCGCAACCTCGAGCCGGGAGAAGGTTCGCAGACCCCAGATCCGAGCGAGTCCCCCGACCCGAACGACACTCCTGCTCCGGAAGGGACGCCTGCACCATGATGGCGAAGAAGCCCGCGAACAGCGCATTGACCATCCCGATCCTTCCTCAGTTCGAGACGCGTGCGCGCCGCCCGCTCTTCGATGGCTTGTGGCCCGGGATCGACGGCTCCATGTGGCTGTGGCGGTCTGTACCGATGGGCTCGGTGCCGGATGCGCGCACAGAGGAGGGTGCCGTCGCCGTCGGTCACGGTCTCGCCAACGCGTACGAAGCTCTCGCTGCTTTCGCGGGCAGCGGCGCGCACCGTAGTCAGGTCAAGTCCACCTACCGTGACACGCATGCGCTGCTCTTGAACGTCCCGACGACCTTCAAGGCCAACCCGAAGTCGCCGATCGCTGACGAGCTCAACCGTGAGTATGGCGATCGTCCGACCATCCAGCGTGTGCTGCTATTCGGCGTGCGGCTCAAGGCAACAACCGGCAACGGGACCCTCAAGAGCGCCGTCGACTCCGTGTGGGAAACGCTCCGCTACGGCGGATCGCCTCTCTCCGACTACGAGAAGGACCACCGCGATATGGCGATGGTGTTCTCGCGGGCCGGCTTCTCCGTGCCCAGCCTCCAGGAGCTGCATCTCGCGGACAGCTGGTGGAACTACGGACTCGCAAAGGGCGTCCCCGTCCTCCTGCACGACGAGCACATCCACTTCTTCCACTCCGCGGCCGAAGCACGCGCTGCCGTCGACATCAACCGGCTCGACTGCCGCGACTGGCCGGAGGCGATCGGAGAACACGCGATCAGCTTCGCGGCCGTCGAGTCCTTCGACCTGGACTTCACACCCGCCACGGACGCCAAGGCTCGATGGGTGATCCCGCTGCTGGAGAGCGGTGCGAGGGTCATCTCCATCCGCGCGAAGGTCGAGCCTTCCAAGGTGACTCGGAACGAGCTACGCGGGCAGCAGCGTCGGTATCGCGCCGATCTGAGCGAACTGCAGGCCCAGGGCAAGATGGATCGCGCCGAGCTGGAGGAACGTGAAGCCCAGCTGACGTCGATCGAGCGCGCCTACGCGAATGGTGGCCCGGCGACTCTCATGGACACGTCTGTGATCGTCGGGTTCAGCGGAGTGATCGACGACATCGACAAGTTCTCCCCTCCCGGCGCCGAGCTGTCCCCCATGTTGAACCGTCAGGGAACGGCGTGGCACGAGACGATGGCGAACTCCGCTGTCCGGGCGAACCCGCTTCAGCACGACCTCCCTCAGACCACGATCAGCTACAGCGCCCTGCCGACGCTCACACGGATCGGCGACGCTGACGGTGCGATGATCGGATTCACCGAGGATGACCGCCAGCCGGCGTACCTCTCCCCCGTCGCCGCCGCCGATGAGGACACGCTCCCGTTCCTGTATGTCCTCGCCGCCACCCGTGCGGGCAAGACGATGCTGCTGCAGAACATCGCTCACCAGTTCAACCGGCTGCTGCACCCGCAGGTCATCATCGATTTCAAGAAGAACAGTGACCTCTCGGACATGGTGCGCTACTCCGGCGGGCAGACCATCAGTCTCGACGACATGGTCTCCGCGGACGGCCCTCTCGACCCGGTCCGGATCTTCCCTGACCGTGCGGACGCGATCGCGAAGGCGACGAGCATGATCCATCGCGTCAATCCGTACCACGACTCGCGCGTGGATGCTTACGCCAACGACATCTCGTTCGCGATCAGTTGGGGCATCGAGAATGGGGCGAAGGCCACTGGCCAGGCGCTGATGATGGCAGCCAAGGCGGGCCTCATCGAGCAGAAGATCATCGACCCCATCTTCAAGCACGCCCAGGTGTACCCGATGTTCCGCGCGACCTTCGGTATCGAACCGCACACCCAGGCACTGAATCTTGCCGACGGCCTCACCCTGGTGCGATCCGGTGCGACCCAGGTCGAGCTTCCGCCGATGGGCATGGACCCGGCAGACCTCCCGCGCGCTGAGCCGGCCGTGCGCAACTCGCTGAACGTCATCCGCATGCTCGTGTGGGGCAGTCTGGCGTCCCTGTCGAGTCGCCGCGGCGTCCTGCACTTCGACGAGTCCTGGATGCTCGAGAAGGCGAGCCCCTCGGATCTCGACGAGGTTGGACGTCTGTGCGGCCAGTGGGGCGTGTTCCCGATCTTCTACAACCAGCGCCCGTCTGGACCGCTGAAGATCGGTCTGAAGGGTTACATCAGCCGATTCCTGATCGGCCACATCAAGGATGAGGAAGAGGCATCCGCCGCACTGCAGCTGGCGAACATCGACAACCCGCGTGCGCTGGAGCGGATCACTGCCGAGCGCTACCACGGGGATGGCGGGGGCCTGAACTGGGATTCGTTGCAGCACCTCCCGGATGGGAGCGGTGGTGTCGCGCGTGGAAGCGTGTTCTACTACGCGGACCTCCGGAACCGTCTCGCGACCGTCGAGCACCGGCCCAGCGACGAGTTCCTCCGGCTCGGAGATCAGTCGCCGGAGGGCATCAGCCGCCGGAAGCGCGAGAAGGAGGAGGCCCTGCTCGCGCTGCGCTGACCACAGACCCCGGGCGCCTTCCCCCCTGCTCTGCGCCCGGTCCCGACCCGGCGCCGCACCTTGCCGTGGGTGCGACGCCGGGTCATTTCCTGTTCGCAGGGCTGGACGATATGAGGCGTACGCAGATCAAGGTCGGACCGCAGTTCAACCCGAACAGCACGCGCCACGTTGACGAGCTCCTGGAGCGGATCGAGAAGCGCGGCGGAGGGAAGGGCTGGAAGGTCGTCGACTTCGACGGCACGCACGTCACGCTCATCAACCGCGGCGTGATGCACAGCGTCGAAAGTGCGACCAAGCGCACCAAGATCATCAACCTGGGTGGCGAGATGCGTGCCTCGGATGGCGAGAAGACCGCGGCGATGCTCGAATCGAACCCGAAGTACGAGGGCTGGTTCCTGACCCGATTCGAGCCGCACATCAACCGTGCGGTGCTCTCTCAGCTCACCGAAGCTGAGCGTCGATGCAGGAGCGCGGTCGCCAACGCCTTGCGGGTGAAGCCCTGGGACGTCCAGATCAGCCCGCGAGACGGTGGCGGATTCCTGCTCGATCTCCCGGAGTCCTACACTCCGAGCGCTCACGACGCCAAGCTGCAGGAAGTCGCTGAGACTGCCGTCGGGAAGGTGGGCTGGTACTTCACCGGTGACGCCAAGACCCTTCGCGGGGAGATCGTCCCGTCGGTGCCTCCGACCTTCGCTGACGTCATCAGGTACCCCGCCGATCTGCTCCCCCGGCCTGCCGGAGGCGGTATCCAACCGATCCCACTCGGTGAACGTCTATCCGACCGCGGCGATGTTCCGAACGACGTGCTGACGCTCGACTTCGATGCTGCGCCTCACATGCAACTGGGTGGAGTGACCGGTGGAGGCAAGTCCGTCACCGTGAACATCCTCATCGCCGGCGCTCTCGCCGCACGTGCAGAGATGGTGATCATCGACGTCCCCCAGAAGGCTGTCGACTTCGAGGCGTGGAGGCCTTTCGTCCGGCCGGGCGGGTGGGGTTGCGAGTCGTTCCAGGAGAACGCAGTCGCTCTCGAGGAGCTGTACAAGGAGGGCGAGCGGCGGGCTGCGACTCTGAAGCGCTATGGCGTGAAGAAGATGTCACAACTGCCGGCAGATATCCGTGCGACGATGCACGACGTCCTCATCGTCGTGGACGAGCTCACCGGCCTCTTCACGATGGACTCCGTCCCGCGCCGGCTTGCCGCAGACGACCCGCTGCGCATCGAAGCCGAGTCGAAGAACTACGCTCGTGAGCTGATCCGGACCTTCATCGAGAAGATCGCGGCGGAGCAGCGCTTCGTCGGATTCCATCTGGTCGTCTCATCCCAGGTGGCTACGGTCAACACCGGAGCGAGCGTCGCGTTGCGGACGAACCTCCCGCATAAGGCCCTCCTCGGTTCGAATGCCTCCGACCAAAACCGGAAGAACATCCACTCGGATGTGACCTCGATCCCAGTCGTCCCCGCCCATGTCAAGAACGACCCGAAGGCATCCATGGGCGTCGGTACCGCAGAGTTCTCCGGGCAGGCCGCCTGCGTCTTCAAGTCGTTCTACGCAGATGAGCAGGAGCTCATCGGCTTGCTGCGCGCGCGAGGAATTCAGGGGCTGCCGCCGACGCAGCTCGATCAGACGCGTCCTGATCCATCGATCGTACGGAAGCGGTTCCCTGAGCTGGCCCAGATCGCCGAGCATGCTCGCGAGCTGGAGACGCCCAACTATGCCGCGGCCGACGCGAATCGGCCTCTGGAGGCTTGGGAGATCGACCCGGAGACGGGAAGGCCGCTCACCGGCTTCGCTCGAGCGAACGCTGCGCGCGCTGAAGTGACTCGAGTGGCGAAGCAGACCGCACCTGCACCGGGTATGTGATCGGCATGATCAGTAGCGTCAGCTCCGAGAAGGCGTCGCCGTCCGTCGATGCCGAGATCGGTTCCGTCGTCATCGACGCCATCGACGCCGGCGCCGATGTTCACGTCATCGCTCCCGACGCCCGTGGAAGTTACGCCTGGGCAGAGCCCTGGCTGCGGTCGTTGAGCACGGACGCTGCTGCAGCGAGTCGGGTGCTCGCCGAAGTGACCGATCTGATGGATGCGCGGACGTTGATCCTCCCTCCGGGTGCCCCCGTCGCCCCCGTCATGGTCCTGATCCACGACATCCCTGTCGCCCAAGACTGGGCCGAAGCTATTCACCACCTGAGGCGGATCGCAGACGGCGGCCGTTCGGCAGGCGTCCTGCTCGTTCGAATCTCCGGACCGCAGACGGCTATCCCCAGCAAATCCACTACGGCCGAGTGGGCGGAACGCGCACTCGAGCTGTTCGGACCAGGAAGGGAGAATCTCCCGTGAACACTCAGAACCACGGAGCCAGCCTCGCCGGGCGTACCCCACACATGTCATACACCTTTGCGATCGCAGACCTCCCGCATGTACGGCCAGGGGCCGCCGCCCTTCGACCGAACTTCGATCGGCTCCTTCGTTCCCTGAACCGGTTCGATGGCTGGGCCGTCACCATTCGCGCGGACAACGTTCCTCGCATGGTCGGCGCAACCGACATCGTCGCGTGGAGCAGACGGGAACGAGTGCAGCTCGGCGCGAAGGCCGTCCGCGGTGAAGAGCTCGTCGCCATCAAGCGTCCCGATGGCAGGGAAGCCCTGGATGGGGCGCTCCGCTCGATCCGAACGAACGATGTGGTGATGAGCGATTTCGTGCTGCGCCCGGCGTGGTGGACCCGCTGGGTGGCCGCGCACCTCGGCTATCAGGCCGGCGTCGATTCCTTGCAGGTCACGGTCGGGAGCATGGATCTCCTGTCTCCCTGCGACGGCATGCTGCAGTTCGAGCTGGAGGCCGCGTGATGGACGGACATGCCCTGCTGGACAACACCAGCGCCAGCATTACCGAGGCGCAGACCGCGTCGGAACTCGTCGATGGAGTGATCGACGGACATGCGGATGCCGAAGACGACCAGCGGCTTGTGCTCCGTGCGCGTTTCCTCGCCGACCACGCGAATGCCGTGCAGGCCACGATCCTCGCTGATGTCGCCCACCACTACGACCTCGACGAGGACGCTCTCACGGTGCTCCTTCACGACCGTGTGCGAGAGGCCGTTGCCTTCGAGCGCTGGGACTCCGACATCCCGCTGATCCTGATCTCGACTGGGTACGCGCCGTTCACCGATCGTCCTCAGCCTGTCGGCGATTCGATCGTCTGGCTCGATCCCTCGACAGAGACCTCGTTCCTGCGATCGATCAGCTCCATCGGCCCCGTGACGTGGTTCGTCGCGGACGCCGCGTGACACCGACGGGGCCCACGTCTATGCCGGCCCATCGTGATCTCCTCGCGCCGTCGTCCGAGATCGCCCTGCCTTCGGCTTGACCGCCTTCGCTCATGTTCGGCGGTCTCCACTAGCGCGCGGAGAAGACGCCGGCCGAAGCTGTCGTTCACCAGCGGGCTAGCTCAGGTGAACGGTGCCGATGCCGGGTCTGGTTCGCGTCAGGCCGCCTGCTTCAACCGAAGCTCCGACCCATCCGAGCGCACCATCTCGAGGGCGCCGAAGAACCAGTCGCTGACGTCAGCGATCGTCTGCACGTGCCGCCCCAGCGGCTGTCCTTTGAACGAGAGAACAGCCATCGCCGACTCTTCCCAGTGCCCAGCCGCCGCGGCGCGGATGCGTTCTGCCTGAGACTCGTTGAGTGGGCTCCTGTTGTCGCGCGCACTCCGGGGGGCGAAATGCTCCGCCACCCACGCGGCCTCCGTTTGCTGCATCAGGCTGGACCACCCGCGCGCGGACGATAGGCCCTTCGCGGCGCGCCGCAGCTCACGGCGCTGGGCTTCGCTCGGCCGGGAGGGCATCACGACGGTTCCTCGGACGATCGCGGCGATCACCAGGGGCCCTTCCTCAAGGAGAACTCTTGCGTCGTCGACGGTGTAGTCGACCCAGAGGTCCAGGAGGTCATGATCTGGGTCCTTGCCTGCAGGGACGACTCGGCCTTCGATGATCGCGAGCATGTGGAGCAGCGAACGCGCGAGCATCTCAGTCGCGTCCTCGCGATCGAGCAGGGAGGAGATCCTCCGCCGCGCTCGTGTATCCGCGGTGAATGGCTTCGGCAGTCCGTGCAGCCGCAGCAACTCGGTGGCGGTCTCCTGCTCGATCTCGTGCGGGAGCATCTTCTTGCGGTCCCACGCTTCGATACGATCCGCGATCTCCGTGATGACTGCGTTCTCACAGGATTCGAGGTAAGCCTCCTCGGCACTGGGGATCGGTGGCATCCACCCGTTCGACGAGGACGCCGGCGCCGCGCTGCGCGCTCGCGCGCGCCTGATCTCCGTGATGCCACCGGGGACGCAGGAGCGGGCGTACTTGGATGCCCACGCGATTGGCGCTCGTGAGATTGATGCGAGTTCCACTCGTCGCCGTTCCCCGAGCTCACGAGGCCCGCCCGTGCCGAGGATCACTCGTTCGAGAGATCGCACAACGTAGTCCTGGACCCGGTCCCGCTCAATCTGCGTGAATGTGCCGTATGAGCGGACGGCGCTGGAGACGATTTCGAGGTCAGGGTCGAGCAGTACGCCCATGATGCGCAGCCGCTCCGCATGCTCGACAGCTGGGTCCGAGGCTGCCCGGGATGCGGCCGCGCGGATTTCGTCAGCTGCGGTCTTCCTGCGTTGTGTTGCGTCGCGGGTCGTCTCCATGCCCGGCACATACCCGGTGCCATGAGGGCCACGTCGCCGGGCGCACCAAGGTCATGGGACGAATCGATGAGCAGGGCAACAGCCACGACCGCACAGGCCGGTTCGACGGACGAATCAGGATCGACCCCGAACGCTCCCTTTCCGAGGAGCTCCTCGCCCATTACCCGGATGCTGAGCCCGTTCCCGTTCCGGCATCGCTCGGCGCGCTTGATCCGTTGCAGGCCGCTCACGGGAATCGAAGGAAGCTGACGTGGGTGGTGCAGGGGGATGATCACGAGACGCGTCTGATCGAGGCAGAGTCCGCAGACGCTGCTGCCGAGTATGCCGCGGCGGAGTTCTCCGATCAGTACGACGAAGAGATCGGCGCGGATTCGATGAGCGTGGTCGGCGCATTCCGCGGATCCCCAGACGAGGTCGACGCCGAGGACTTCGTCGAAATGGACGGCATGGACCGTTCCGTCGCCGTCCGCGCCCTCCGGCAGGCTGACTGACTTCATCACCGGGTATGTGCGCTGCATGGCACATACCGCTATCGCGACGGACGCTCCCCCGGTTCCCCAGGACGAGGGCGAGGACCTCGACCTGCTCGTCGCGGCTGTGCGAAGCGCCACAGGTCTCCCTCACGCGCGGCCACGCGAAGGCCAGCAGGCGCTCTACCTGGATGCGATCTCAGCTCTCGAGCACGACCGCGATGTCATCGCGTTGGCTCCCACCGGGTCCGGCAAGTCGTTCATCACCCTCTCGATCGCGTTCCGGGCCGCTGTGCGATCCGGTCATCGGACGCTGCTGTCCACGCACTCCCTGTCGTTGATGGGCCAGATGGAGGACAAGGACGTGCCGACCATGCATGTCGCTCTCGCCGAGACGCATCCCGAAGCGACCGTGCGTGTGGCGTTTCTCCGCGGTGCGAACAACTACGCGGATCCCGCGAAGGCGATCGCGACCGCCCAGGTGCTTCTCGCAACCGACGATCACGACCTCGTCCGTCTCGCCAGCCGACTCGACACCCTAATCCCGAACAGGGCAGACCTCGTAGAGCTCGGTGACGTCGGCGATCCCGGCGAGTTCGCTCAGCTGGTGAGGTGGGCACTCCGCGTACACCTCACCGATCGGGAGCCAGGTGACCGCCACACCTGCCCGATGCCGCACACGGAGGATGGCTGGCGTGCTGTCTCGGCGTCGTCGAGCGAGGCGGACGACGGCAGCCGCTTCGGGGTGACGAGCCGGCTCGAGCTCGCCAAGGACCGAGCATCCCGAGCTGACTTCGTCATCACGAACCATTCGATGCTCGCTGTCCAAGCGGCAAAGCGCCTTCGGATCGTCACCGGCGGCAAACGCCTCGGAACGTTCGACCTCGTGATCGTCGACGAGGCACATGAGCTGCCTGCAGCGGTACGCAGCCAAGGCGAGGCAAAGCTCTCGGGCGGAATCCTGCTCACGGCGGCCGCTCGTGCGTATCGGGCCGCGGGCTCCCCGTCGACTCTTCGATCGTGGATGGACGAAGCGGAGGTGATCGCCGGCGAGATCGACGATCAGCTACGGCCGTTCGCCCCGCACAGGCATCAACCGGATGAGACCCGACGCCTGCGACCAGACGATGCTCCGCTCGCAGATCAGGACATCCGTGTGAAGGTCTGGGCCGAGCGCGGAATGGCCGCTCTCGAATCCATGACGCACAGCCGGGACGTCACGAAGCAGATTCGTGCCGCGTCAGCTTCGGACAGGCTCGCTCAGATGCCGGCCCTGGTGAAGGAGATCGGACGGCATCGGAGCGGGTGGGCCCGGTGGGTCGAACACTCCGAGCCGAACGAGAACCGACGTGCATGGCTCGTCGGCTGCGTGAAGCCGGTCTCCGTCGGCTGGCTCCTCCAGGACAACCTCTGGACTGTGCTGGAGGAGGACGGAGAGTCCCGACGCCTGCCGGTCTTCGCACTGAGCGCCACCATCCCCGCCGGATTCGCACAGCAGGCCGGGCTCAACGCCCAAGCAACCGCCTACCCGACCCCCTTTGCTCGCGCATATGAGCGCAGCGCGCTGTTCATCCCCCACTTGACCGGCCAGGACCTCTCCCAGGTCACCCGCGAAGGCCGGTACGGCAAGCCGCAGTTCGACGTCGGCAGGCATGCGGAATGGTGTACCGATCAGATCGTCGACCTCGTTCGAGGGAACGCGGGTCGTGCATTGGTCCTGTCCGCCACTTCCGCCAGCGGTCGACGCTACGCCGACGCCCTCCGCGCGCGCCTTCCCCGCGGCATCCGTGTGCACACCCAGTGGGACGCGAAGACAACGGGAGCCGTGACTGCAGAATGGCGCGCCGATGTCGGCAGCGTCCTGGTGGGAACGAAGTCCCTGATGACCGGGGTCGACGCCCCCGGCGAGACATGCTCGCTCGTGATCATCGACCGGGTGCCGCGCAGCCCGAAGAACCCGTCCGATGAAGCCCGCGTCGACGATCTGGTGGAGCGACTTCAGTTGGACCGCTTCTCCTCGTCTCATCTCATCTACGCCGCTGATGCCGCGCTCCTGCTTGCTCAGGCCGCCGGCCGGTTGATCCGCTCCGAATCCGACACCGGCATGGTCGCGTGCCTGGACCTGAGGTTGCTGAAGACGCAGCTCGCCTACCCGGAGATCACGCGGTCGCTGTACATGGGCGCGTTCAGCGCGCTCGGCAATCGGTTCACTTCCACCGACTCTGCAGTCGGGTGGCTCATCTCGAGGGGAGTCTGATCATGCACGAACACAACGGCCTCGGCACCGTCCTCGCTTCGAGGACAGGGGCTGCTCCTCCGACGGCGTGGAGTGACAGCTCGGCGCTAATCGAGCCCCAGCCGTGGACCCAAGAAGCACTGTGCGCTGAGACGGACCCCGATCTCTTCTTCCCGGAGAAGAACTCCGGGAAGACCGCCCAGCGGGCGAAGGAGGTCTGCGATCGGTGCATGGTTCGCGAGGACTGCCTCCTGTACGCCCTCGCTGCCGGCGAGACGTTCGGCATCTGGGGCGGCACGACGGAGTCCGAGAGACGGAAGATGCGGAAGGCGTCAGGCGTGACGGCGCGGCGCCCGCGGCGACTCGCCGATATGTGTGGCCGCGGCCACGACCTCACATCCGAGAACGTCTACGTCAACAAGCGCGGAGTGAGAGAGTGCCGCACCTGCGCACGCGACCGGCGGGCAGCTGCCTGACGCACCGGGTATGTGGTGAGCATGAAGATTACGGCACCGTCTCCAGGGACTGCACGGTACTACCGGCTTCGCCGGACGGTCCGGCGGGTTTTCTGGGGCCCGATCACGACCGCCGTCGCCGCTTGGAACCTCGCGATGGTCGCGAGCATCTTCGTCGCACGCTGACACCTGGGAGAGGAGGTGAGGACATGACTACCTTGCTGGACACCTCCGAACAGGGGCTGCGACCGACAAGCGAGCAACGACTCGAGGCGCTCGTCACAGATCTCGAAGCAGTATGCGCACGGTGGGGCTCGACTTCCACACTCGCTCAGATGGTCGTCACCGAAGTCCGCGAAGCTATCGCCGACAACGCTCCTGCCCAATCACATCCCCACCGCGGTCACTGATCTACCCGGGATAACCCGGCTCGGGATAAGTGAGATTACCCCGGATAGATCGCTGCGCCCGGTTACCTATGCGGTCCAATGAGGCACAGCGACGACCGGGTATGTGGTCGGTATGGATGAGATTCCCGACGCCGACGACGAGTTCGATCGGATCGTCACGCACCAGGTGGACGACGAGCACTCGGTGGTCGAGCTCGAGCTGACCACCGTTGAGGCGGTGATCGATGCTGCCGTCGGCCATGTTCTTGACTCCGCTCGGGCCGAGCGGCGCGGCCGACTCGATGAGGCCGATGCTGCCGAGAATCGGCTCTATGGGATCCTGCCGACTGAGAGGGATGATCTCGACGAAGCGCTGAACGCCGCGATCGGCATGCTCGCCGCTGAACGTCGCCTGCACCACCGCTACCGCATCAAGGTCCGGATGACGGTCGCTGCCGGATGTCTTGGTCTCGTCCTCCCTACCGCCCTTGTAGCCGCGGTCTCGTTCCTCGCCTCGCTCGGCCAGTGACCGCCCAGAATCCGCGCCGGCGCCTATCCTGCGATCATGACCACGAACCCCTTGGCCCCACTGCAGTCAGTCGATGCGAGCATCGTCAGGACGGCGATGGACCTCGCGGACGAGGCGGTGTCAGCCAACACCCGGCGGACGTATGACCGAGCTTGGCGTTCGTGGTGGGTCTGGGCGCAGGCGCACGATCTCGCGGCCCTGTGCCCTGAAGAATCTGGCCCAGAGCGCGACCGCTGGGTCGCTGGCTTGATCCTTCACCTCGCGGATCGTGTCGAGTCTGGAGTGAAACCTTCGACAGCCGCCCAGGCGATCCACGCCATCCGCTGGCGCGCGATGAGGTCCAACGACCTATCGACCATCACAGCCCTCGCCCATCCACAGATCACACTTCGCCTCCATGGCATGGCCAGGCGAGAAGCCGACCTTCCCGTGCGTCAGGCAGATCCCCTCACGCTGGATCTCCTCCGCAGCCTCTATGAGCACGCCGGGGACCCATCTGCCCGTGACCTGCGAGACCGCGCCCTGATCGCCACTGCAACAGCCGCAGCGCTCCGTGCGAGTAGCGTCGCCATGCTGACGCTTCGCGACCTCCGGCCAGCGGCGACGATCGACGGGCTCGTCCTGCATCTGCGGAAGTCGAAGACAGACCAGACCGGAGTCGGAGCAGACATCCCGATCAAGCGAGCAACGGATGCCAGCGCGCGAGCCCTCGACCCGGTCTCCAAGATCAACGCGTGGACGCGGTTCTACCGCGCAAGCGGTGCCACACCGGACTCGCCCCTCTTCCCCCGGGTGCGCGGGTCGAACGGCACCACCTTCGAGGCGTTGCGCAACCCCGACGAAGTCATCACCGCAATGCTTCGGAAGCGCCTGATCGGCATCGGGCTGGATGAGCACGAGGCGAACCGGTTCTCATCGCACTCGTTCCGGGCGACGTTCGTGACACTCTCCGCGGCCGCCGGCGTCGCCGAGGGCGACATCGCCGAAGTCACCCGTCACCGATCTCTCGCCTCCGTCGGCATCTATCGCCGCGTGTCGGCGGAGAAGGTCGCGCAGGCGGCATACCTCGGGGAGCGTTGATCTGACACACCGGGTATGTGGTGGGCATGGACACCTCACTCGCCACCGCACCGAACCGCATCCTCGACGCTTTCGTCGCCCAGCCCCTCACCGCCGCTGAGTTCGCAGCCCAGCTCCGTCAGGCCTGCAACGATGGTCGAATTCCCGTCGACCTCGAAGACGAAGTGGATGCAGCGCTGACCGTTCTCGACGCGATCCCGGCATGACCTCCTCGCCCGGCATCTCCGGCTGCGGGCCAGTTCAGACCCGGCCCACGTCGAACTCAACAAGGTCGGCGCCCATCAGCCCCAGCGAGTCGGGTTCCAGGAGCCGAGTCTGGATCCGTTCGACGATCTCAGCGTTTCGATCGAGGATCCGTTCTGCTTCCTTCGAGGCAGCCGTCAAAATGCCCTCCACCGTGAACTCACCGTTCTGGTAGGAGTGCGGTCGGCGACCGATGCAGATGATCTTCATCGCGCACAGCATCGCGTTCCGAATATCGTCGTCGGGCCCGGAGTCGTGAATGTCGTCGCCATGCTCAACGACCATCCCCGCGAGTCCAATCACGATCCTCGCCCACATCTGGTCGACCGGAGCACGAAGGGTCGAATCGGGGGCGGACCAGTGGACCTGCCCGCCGGAATTGTTCCGCATCAGGATGTCGACCCGGTGGACCGTCATCCCGAAAGCGAGGGCGACCACAGCGTGGGCAGCCTCATGCCGAGCTCGAATCGGCATCGTCTCGAGGTGGCCTCGATCGGCCACCGCGGCCACCCCTGTTCCCATCGCGCCGAGTGCAACCGGCCCTGACCGCAAGTAGGCAGCGCGCCCCTCCCTCCGCCGGAGGACCCAGAGGACCGCGCGGAAGACCGCGCAGATGGTGAGCACGAAGCCGCTCAGCTGCACAGTCGTCCGCGCATCAAGAGCAAGCACCTGGCTGAGAGGGAGGAGAACGATCTCGGGGGCGATGACCGCGATGAATCCGATGACGAGGAGAAGGATGCCGGTTCCCATGGGGTTCACATACCCTGCCCGGCCCGGGTTCACTGTTCGATCGGGATGATGAAGCGTCCTTCCTCGTCGAGGAAGAACCGCGACCGTGCCTCGTCGTAGTCGTCGAACAGGTCCAGTTCAGTGTCCAGGGTGATGTCGAGGGGCTCGCCTTCGGCATCGTAGATCTCATCGGGGAATCCGAGGCGGTCGTCGTCTCGCCAGGCAAAGCGCATCTGCACCGCCTTCGGGTTCAGCATCACCGCCTCGGCGCGCGCGAGGTCGAGCTGCGCGTCCTGGGCGCGGCTCCTGGCTTCGAGCATCGCCGGGAGTTGCTGCTCCCAGAACTCCGCTGCCGCCTGCCGGTACCGCACCCCGGCAGGTGATTCTGCGGTTGTCGCCAGCCCCGCTTCTGGGGCGCTGCGGTCATGGCCGGCGAACTTGCCGGCGACGTCGTGGATGTTCCCGTTGGCGTCGGTGCTCATCGTCCGCTCACCGCTCGATCATGCCGGCGCATTGTGGGCAGTACGGCTGCTCATCGTCCCGCTCGAGGAACCAGTAACCACCGCATCGCGCACAGTCCTCCGGGGAGTGCGCCGTGAAGACGACCGCGAGCTTACTGTCGCCCGCGCGCCTCCATTCCTCCATCTTCTGCAGCGGGGTCAGCGCGTCGAATCGGTCGAGGGCATCGACCATCATGGTCGCCTGCTTCTTCGGCGACGCGTCGCGGAACGTCTCGAGCGGTGTGGGCTGGGCGGGCGCCAGGGTCCCGTCGGCCTCGGTTCGGTGATGCGCGGTGAACTCCCCGCCGTGTGAGGAGACTCCACGCGGCACACGTGTCGTGATGGTCATGAGAGTCCCTTCTCGGGGAAATCCGGATGATCGGGCGAGAGCCCTGCAGCTGCAACCGCGGCGTCGAGTCCGTCGACCGGTCGTGTACGGATGCCGTGGTCCTTGCGCAGTTCGATGAGCACAGACCTTTCGGTGCGTTCCTGCCCACGGAACCGGACGGTGACGACAGGGAGCGCAGTCCCGGACGCAACGAGCACGGTCTCCGAGCGATCCTTGAGCGAGATCTCCGTCATGCCGTCGCCCGCGCTGCAGGATCGCGTGACGGTGGCGAAGTTCGTGCGAGCCCACTCCGCGAACTCTTCGTCGTACTGTTCCTCAGTGACGATCCGAGAGAGATCGACGCGGTCCCCGTCCCAGAGGTAGTCCGCTGCGGTCAGCTTGCCTTGTTGCCCGTCAGCGAGAGCTTCCGAGACCTCCCGGGCGGCGGCTGTTGCCTCTTCCGAGTCGTACGCCCACTCGGTACCCTCGTACGCTCCCGACCATGCCCCGAAGCGCTCAACTTCGACTGCTCGCCCCGTTGAGAGGAACTCGCGCATCTGTGTTCTCGTGGGTTCCTCCCCCGCCGGGATCTCCAGGTCGCACAGCCACGAATCGACGAGACCATTCGTCGTGCGGCTGAGCGTTCTCCTGGCCGACGTCGTGGCCAGGCCGTCTTCGTCCGGTTGCGAGCGGACATGCCCGGAGAACCGCCCCCGAGTGTCGTGGATCGCACCGTTCCCATCGATCATCGTCATGGTGTTCACATCCCCGGTATCTGAGTCATCCGAGCGGGATCGCGTGTGCCGGCAGCTCGCCGCCGCGGCCTCGCTCACCTCGCGTGAGGAAGGGGTCTTTGCGGTCCTCCCGTTCGGCGAGGAACCACGCGATCGCCTCGTGACGGTCCGCAGCAGCTCCGAGCTCAGCCGCTTGGCTGGCGATGACCGGGGCAATTCGCTCCAGATCGACGGTGGCCGGCGTCCGCGTCAGGACATGCCCCTCTTCAACCCACGCCTCGGCTCCGTCCTGTGCGCTGAGCTCCTCGTCAAGGGTGAGCACGACGATGCGGATACGTCCCGTGCGTGGGTCGCGTTCGTACACGACCTGCACACCTGACGCCGACGCCCGCGCAATGGTGTCCGGCGTCGGCTCTCCGAGGCTGCCGAGAGGATCGCTACGGTGATGCGGTGCGAACTCACCACCGTGGCCGCCCGGCGCGCCCCGTTGCTGGCGGATGATCATGCCGACTCCTCCGGTCCTGGATCTGTGCTGCCCACCTCCTGCACGCCCGGCGCTCGCTCCGCTCCGGCCTTGATCTCCATGAGATCGGTTCGTCTCGACAAGAACGACAGTGCGTCGCCGTACCCTGTAGGGAGATCACCCGGGAGGTGCGATGGCGAAGACGGTGACGTTCCTGACGCAGTTTCAGACGACCGATGACGTCAGCGGGCTGCGCGCGACCGCTCAGATCGCCGTCGGTGGCACGGGAACCTTCACACTCGAGTCGCCGGATGGTTCGACGTTCACCGCGGATGCCGCAGATATCCCCGGTCTCGCGCGCCTTCTCGCCGAGTGCGATCAGTTCTGGATCGAATCGCAGCCCGGGCATCCGGAGCTTGATGCTGCTGAGGCTCCGGCCCTGTAGCCACCGGGTATGTGGGGGTCATGACCCCGCTCGTCGAACCTGACCTCCAGTTCACAGTTCGTGGCCTTCCTGCGCCTCAGGGCTCGAAGGAGGTCAAGCGCTACGTTCAGGGTCGCGCGATTCTCGGTGAGTCTTCGTCGAAGGTGCGACCGTGGCGCCAGGACGTCGTCGCTGCCGCGGTGGAAGCGATCCGCAGATCTCCGGGTTTCCGGCCAATCGACGGACCGGTGTTCTTGACGGTCGAGTTCTACGTTCCGCGTCCGAAAGGGCACCCGAAATCGCGGCGGACAGTGCCGACGACGACACCCGACCTCGACAAGCTGCTCCGAAGCACCGATGACGCCCTGACGACGGCCGGTGTGATCACTGACGACAGCGTCGTGGTCGATATCTGGGCACGGGACCGGTATGCCGTGCCCAACCCTGAGGTCGGCTACGACTGGGAGTTGCCGGCACCAGGTGCGGTAGTGAGCGTCTTCAGGATCGAGGCCGAGTCGACATGGGCGGATGAGCCACTGTCCGTCCTCGCGGGTAGGCATCTCCCCCGACGTGCCATCCCCGCCCCTGTCGCTGCTGCAATCGCGCTGAGCACGGAGGAGTTCGATCCCGAGCGAGCAGGATTCGTCGTGCGGTCGGAAGCTCGTGACGGCGAGCTGGTGGCAGCGGTCGCTCGCGCGGTGAAGCGCACGCAGCGCCGTCCCGACGAGACGGTGCTGCTCGTGATCGAGGACGGTGCCCGGCGGCTGAGTAGTTTCCCGGGGCAGCCCTTCACATCTGCACAGCAGGCGATCGCCGATCTCGGGTCCCTCACATCGGTGAACGTAGTTCTCGCGCGCCGGCTCGCAGCAGAGGCGCCGTCGATCTCCCTCGGTGCACCCGCTGAGTCTCCCGTCGCGGATCTGTTCGACTGAGCGCTCTCACTCCCGCGCGTTCTGCCAGGGAAGCTCCATGGTCCGCTTGAACGCCTTCGAGAGCCTCTCCCCGACGGAGCGGATCGCGTCCGGCTCGAAGGCCTGCCACCCGGCGACGTACTCGCTGGCTGTGCGCTGGTGCGCCTGCATCCCGTTCATGCGGCACAGAACGTAGGCGAAGCTCTCCGCCTCGACTTCCATCTCGCCCCGTTTGCCGCCGTGGTCGGTCGAGTAACTGCGAGTCTCTTCCTCCCCGGTGTGGCCGCACATGATGTGTCCGAGCTCGTGCGCGAGGGTCCTCGCGCGCTCCCCTGGCGCAAGCGTCGAGTCGATCACGACACGGTGCGGCGCGCTCATCGTCGTGTACCCCTGCTTGCCGCCGCTCAGTTCCTCGTACGAGATCGTGTACCCCTGAGCAGCGATTGCCGATTCGAGATCATCGGTGAATCCGGGAGGGGGCTCTTCGCTGAACGAGTGATACCCCTCCGGGAGCGGCTCACCCTCGGTCTGCGAGATGTCGAAGACCGTCGCGGACGTGAACCCGACGACCTTCTTGCGGGGCTTGCCGTTCGAATCGAGGTCCACGTTGCCATCGTCGTCCTTGGCGTTCACCACCTTCGGGGCGAGGATCGCGATGCCTTTCTCACCCTTGCGGACACTGCGGCCGAGGCTCTTCCAGGTCTGGAATCCCGCGACGCGGGTGGCTCCAGGACGCTGGATCATGATGAGCACCTGGTTCTGGAAGCTGTAGCGGTGGAACTTCCCCATGGTGTCGAGGAATCTGTTCCACTCCTCGTCGTCACTGAGCCGGTCGACGGCGTCCGCGAGTTCGGCCCGCATCGCTTCGACCTTCTCCTGGACGCTGGCGTATCCCGTGAACGTGGGACGCTCAAGTGTCCCGAGCGCTCCCTCGGGCTCGGTGCGGACATGTCCGTCGAACCGGCCGGCCCTGTCGTGGATGTTCCCCTGCTCGTCGATCGTCGCCATGGTGGATACACGCCCGGCCTGAGCGCAGCAGTGGCCAGCGCTGGCACCGAGCCGGGCGTTCACCGAGCATGGGAACCACAGATGCTCACGGCAACATCCACGACTCCAGCGGCCGGTTCGACGGACACGTCCGGAGCGAACCGGATGGAGGTCTGGAGCGACGCCCGACTTCGACTTGGGAGATCGACGGGGGCCCACAAGGCATGAGCGACGGCGAGATCCGCTCGATGGACACAGCCGAGCTCCGCTCCGCATACGACGTCACTGTGCAGAGCGCCTATCGAATGCAGGAGGCGCTTCGGGAACGCGGGGAGCTGGAGGGCGATTCCGTCCAGGTGGTCAACTACCTGGAGTACTCCGAGAGGGACTTCGATCTCGCGATCGACGCCGCGCGCCTCCACCTAGGACTTGCGGGCGTCGTCCGCGACCGTGGCGCGTTCCGGCAGTCGGTCGACGACGGATTCGATGTCGAGACGGTCATCGGCGCCGAACGCGAAGCGCAGCTCACAGATGCGCAGCGTGACGAGCTCGGGGAGCGCGCGTGGGAGGTCTATCTCGAGTACGAGAAGGACGGGTACGAGAACGACGAGAGCTGGAGCGAGCCCGAGTACTGGGCGCACCATGAAGCGGTGCAGCGGGCCTACCGCCGGGCATACACCGCATGGGCGAAGGAGAACGGCATTCCGGTGCTCACCGAGGAGTGATGCGCCTCCAATGGCATCACGCCCGGGACGACGTGCGGATCGCTTCCTCGATGACCAGGATGGCGATCTCCATCAGGCCGACCATGTCCTCTTCCGGCATCGTGTTGACCGAGTCGTTGTCGCCGAGGGCGGCGAGTACCTTCGACTTCCGAGCCAGCACGCGCTGCACGGCCTCATCGAGGGTCCCCAGGGCGACCAGCGTCGTATAGGACGACGCCTGCGTCGCTCCGATGCGGTTGGTGCGATCCTCGGCCTGCACGATCAGAGCCGGCGTCCAGTCCGTCTCAACGAAGATGGAGTCTGAGCTGCGCGTGAGCGTCAAGCCGACACCGGCTTTCGTGATCGCGGCCACGAGTACTGGGATCTGCCCATCCTGGAAGCGGTCGACGATGCTGTCCCGGGCTGCGTCGCTTGTCGATCCGATGATCGCCTCCGCCTGCGGCAAGGCGTCCAGCAGCGCTGCGGCAACGTCGAGGTGATGAGTCCAGACGATCAGAGGGCGATTCCACCGGCGGATGCCGCCGGACTCCGCGAACCCTGTTGCGTCGACGTGAGCCTGGATGAGCTCCTTCGCCGCGTCGACTTTCGCGAGGCCCGCCGCTCGTCGCAGCTGACTGACGATCTCGAAGGAGGCGGTCTTCGCGTACTCCTCGATCTCAGGCTTCTCCGGGTCACGGCCATGCTCGTTGCGGAACCAGGTCACCCACGACTGCACACGCGCGATGACGTCCTTGTGCGCCTTCCGGTAGCCGGTGAGCTGCACGTCGAGAGGGAGGTTGGTCCGCTGCTTCAGGGGGAGCTGAGGAAGGGCGTCCCGCTTCCGCCGGCGCACCCACACGTAGTGCTCGAGGAGTGCTTTCAGCCGCGGCAGCGCGGACTTCCGGGCGTGCCAGCCGTTGAATCGGTCCTGGGTGCAGAAGTCCTCGAGGAAGGGCCCGCGGCCTCCGAAGACCGGCGCGAGCATTCGCGTGAGCTCGAGCACGGGCACCAGCTCATGCGGTGCCGCGAAGATCGGGGTGCCCGTGAGTGCGATCGGCGCGTTCCGTACTCGAGTCGCGACGTTCAGCACCGCCTCAGAGCGCTTCGATCCAATGGTCTTAAGACGGTGCGCTTCGTCGACGATCATCTCGTCTGGCGCCCAGGCTCGAAGCCGTTCGGCTGTGGCGGGTCGAGCCGCGAGCATGCTGTCGGCGATGATGACGACGCCCTCATCGGGGAGTGCAGGCTCCTTCCGCCCAGAGCGGAACACCGCAACTGAACCGAAACCGGTCATGTCCGCCTCCCGTGCCCAGTTCGTGGTCAGGAGAGGCGGGCAGACGATGATCGTCCTCCGCGCGTCACGCATCCGGACCGCGAGCAGCGCCTGCAGGCTCTTGCCGAGGCCAGGCTCGTCGAAGAGGCAGGATCGCCCAGCGGCGACAGCGAGAGCACCAGCCTTCTGATAGTCGTAAGGGTCGCGAGCAGTGACAGGGAGACCGGCAGGGGCGATCCGCCGAACCTGATCGCCAGGGATGTCGTTGATGTGCAGCGCTGCGGAGAGATGTCGCGCAAGCGGGGCTAGTGCCTCTGGAACGCTCGGCAGCGTCCTCATCTGATAGGCGGCCGCTACTGCGTCCTCAGGCCACATCACACCGGGTCGGATGTCGCCGTTCTTGTCGAGGACGTCAGCGACGTAGGTCCAGAACAGCTCCCGTTCCTTATCCCAGATCGCACCGGCGCCGAGGAGCTCTTTCGTGAGGTCGTACCCAGCGAGGCGGTGGCGGACCATCACCAGGCGCCCATTGCTGTGGAGCTTCGCGAGCGGCATCGCGAGGGCGTTCAGCGACGGCGCGACCCGGAGCGGCTCGGGGCAGGTGGACCAGTCGACCGTGATCCCGGCTTCAGCGAGTGTCTGCTGTGGCGTCAGCGTGCCGAGCCCATGGATCCTCCAGGATTGCTCCGCGGCGACCCAGCGGGCGTTGCAGCGCTGCTTGACCCAGTCGATCATCAGCAAGCTCGGCTCCTGTGGATGCGGAAGCCGGGGGTGGATGCGGGCGAGGATCGCGGGTTCGGTGATCGTGCCGTCGACCGTCGCGAGGCCCGTCGTCCCGGCAAGGATCTGTGCAGGCATGATCTGCACATACCCGGCCGTGGATGTCTTACAGAGGGGTGCGGTCCAAGGCGGGGCCGACGAACTGACTGATGACTCCGGTGGCGCTTCCGATCATGAGCGTGACCGTCATCAGGAACCCCATCACGTCCCGGAGGCCGCCGGCGAAGGCGCGGCCTGTTCGGGAACGAGTGAACGAGTGTGCCGCGGATCCGTATGCTGCCACCGAAGCGAACGCGAGTGCGACGGTGGTGATCTCGGGAGGGAACATCCATCCGATGGCCGGGAACGTGTGAAGCTCATGTGCGACCCATGCCAGCGCACCGGAAGCGTAGAGCCATCCGCCGATCGCGAGTCCCGGCAGCGTGAGCAGCAGCTCAAGAGCCGTCACGCCGGAACTGAGCCGCAGATCACGAAGTCGCTCCGCGCCGTGGAGGCGGTAGAAGTTCGCGATCTGCGCGGCGTTGGCAGTCGGCGGGCGCCGCTCAAGCGCTTCGGGATCCTCCGGGAGGTCGTTCTCGCCCTGCGCCTCCTCAGACTGCGCAGTTCCCGCTGAGCGCACGTGATCGAAGGAACGGCGGTCCAGCGCGGCGTGCGTGTTCAGTGCTACCGTCGGCGCGGTGACCGCGCCGGGGAGAGACTCGATGAGCCGGTTGGCGGCTTCCACGACGTCGCCACAGGCGTCGAGATACCGCTGGTCCTCGTCCGCCGGGTCGCCACTGAGCTCCGCGAACTGGTCCTCCCATTCACCGAATCCTCCGCGTTCTTCGCTCACCACGCGGAACCGTTCGACGGCTTCGAACATCCCCAGCAAGGGCTGACGACGTTGGGCGTCCCTGGTTGAGATCCACTGGTCTGTGCGACGCGCGGCACGGCTCAGGATGATGCCATGCTCGCGCAGATACCGGCGCACGAGTCCTGGTGCATCGGCGACCGCGGCAGCCGCGTCGCGACCGTCTGGCAGCTCGGCGCTGAAGAGGCGATGGTGATGACCGGGGCCTCGCAGGGCGTCATCGAGCGGCTCGGTGGCGATGTTCCTCTTGGTCCAGGATGCGAATCTCATCTCTGCCGAGAAGATGGCGGAGCCGAGCGCGGCCGCGGCAACGAGAGGAATGGCGGCGAGGTACTCGGGAAGTCCGAGTCCGATCACCACCCCCAGGGCAGACGCGGTGACCAAGGTCGCGGCTGCGATGGTCGCTGCAGGGCGCTTGTGGGTCCACGGTCGGTGATCCTCGAAGGTGAGGGGATCGCCTTCCCAGAGGACCCACGCGTGCCGCCACCAGATCCGATGGAGGCTGATCTTCACTTCGGATGTGCTCGTGCTCACGTTGCTACTCTCCGGGCTCAGCTGCAGGAGGCGATGGTCGCCGCCAGCGACTGGCGATCGTCTTCACTGATCTGGAGTTCGTAGGTTGCGGCAACGGTGACGAACTTCGTCGCATAGACGCACCGGTACGACTCGTTCGGCGGCATCCAACGAGCGGGGCCCTTGTCGCCCTTCCCGTTGTTCGTCGGCCCGTCGACGGCGAGGAGGTTGGCTGGGTCGTTGGCGAATGCAAGCCTTGCGGAGTCATCCCACGACCAAGCTCCGTGCTTCCATGCGTACGAGAGGGGGATGATGTGGTCGATCTGAACTGCTTGAGAGGACTGTTCACCTCGCTGAAAGCTGATCGCGCTTCCCGTGTACGGATCGTCGAGGACGCCGGACATCACCTTGCACTGGTCGGCAGCGAGGTGGATGTCTCGCATGTCGCGCTGGAGGACGTCGTTGCGGGTGTCGCAGAGATTGCCGTCGACATCGAACCAGCTCGTCCCGAAGAGGTCTCGGTCGTAGTCGGGAATCCTCGAAGTGCTCTGTGGCTGCAGGGAGGCAAGGATTCCGTCCAGGCCGGGGACGTCGGAGGGGACGATGTCTCCCTGTTGCGCCTTCTCCCACGCGGCCTGCACCGCCTGCGACGCCTCCTCGACCGTCGGCACGTTCTCAGGAACCGTGGCGTCGGGGAGCGGCACGTTCCAGTCGTCACCGGGCACCTGCTCGGCGATCTCAGTGGTGGTGATCCCCAGAAGCTCTGCCACGGCTGGCCACCACCTGGGCGACTGCACGGCGACGACGATCACGACCGCGACGACGGCCGCGAAGGCAACGAGCCTCGTCACGATCTGCTCCATGGAGATGCTGCGCTTCGTTCCTCTCATGCCCGCCACATACCCAGTCCTCGCAACCGCGTGGTCATGCGGCGTCCTTCGCTGCGGCCGCGGCCGTGGACCGCGCCCGAACGAGCTTCCCATCGCATCGGTGCGTGAAGTAGCACCGCGTGGGCAAACTCCCGGGTCCGGTGAATCCGTACCGTCCGCACGCGGCGCATGCTGCCACCGTGATGGTCGGCTTCACCCTCAGAAACGGCAGGATGAAAGAGTACCGGTCGAGCAGGGCCTGCTGCTCCGGTGTGAGGCGCACGAGCAATCGGATGTCTTCGCGCGTGGCGAGCTCCACGACCTGACCCCACGTGCCCACCTTGAGGCGCCGCATGACGAGCTGCGCGACCTGGGCAGCTTTGCAGGGCTCCGGTGCGTCGACGCTGTGCTGAAACGTCTTTGGGGGTGCGGGCTTGCGAGGTGCCATGCAGGTCACATACCCGGCGCGGCGTCTACTCGCCGTCAGGCCGTTCGGGACGCTTGTCTGTCACAACGAGCGTGTTCGATCCGCTACCCCATGTCCCGACGACCGCGTCCGGCCTGCTGTCGGTGATGATGGACGTCACCCATTCGCTTCGGTTGAACGTCGCGGGGCTCGCCGCGACGTACACGCACAGCTGGACAGTCTCGTTCGTCTCCAGCCCGTGTTCAGCGAACGGTGTCGCCAGTGCCGAGCACCCGAACTGCCCGTCTCCGGGGTAGGCTTCGACGCTCTCGCCTGCGAAGTTCAGGAACCTCATCGACTGGAGCGGTTCGAAGGCCGTGATGTCCCCTGTCCCGCTCCGGGCGAATTCGCGGATGCGGAGCACGACCTTCTGAATGGCGTAGACGTCCGGGGCGGCGGCCGGCGCACCGGGTTCCGCGCCGGTCCATGCGGTCACCAGATCGCGTTCGGGACCCGATGGGAGGTTCTCGCTGATGCTGTCGATCGACACGGCGACGGAGGGGAAGACGTCCGGCGAGGAATGGTTGGCCATCGTCACCATGAACATCTCGGCCATCTCGGGCTGATCGGGCTGCAGCCATTCCGGGTCGATGGGCCCTGTCAGCAGTCCGTGAGGGATCTCGGGAGGCAGCGCGAGAGGGGCGAACTCTCCGGTAGTGACGCCGGCCGGATCGAACGGTGCTTCTGTCTTCCCCGGCGCGGGTTCTGGCCTCGGCGCAGCCGTCACGGTGGGTGCTGGTGTCTCGGTGCGCTCCGGCGACGGCGCGAAGCAGCTCGTCAGCGCTATCGAGGCGCTGAGTGCCACCGCCGCCGCGAGGATGTTCCTGAGGACTCGATTGTTGACCATGGTCATCCTTCCGGCTTCGCGGGGGTGTCGCCGAGCGTCGTGCTGCTCAGTCCGATCTCGATGTGCAGGTGGTGGCATGTGTCCTTGAACTCGCGCATCGTCGTGATCTTCTGCCACCCGCGGCAGTCGAGCTGGCCGACGCCGGAGTCTCTGGGCGCGACCTTGTCGAACGCGAGGATGAAGCGGATGCTCTCGGGGTCAGAGCCGGTGACTTGGATCCCGTTGAAGTGCCCGAAGTCGATCGCTTTCCCTTTCCAGTGGTAGCTCGCGGTGCCTGTGCCGGCGTGATCGTCCACACAGCGGCGGTTGAGGGAGTTGATGGAGAACACGTCGTACATACGTGTCGCCATGACGAGCGCTTGGAGGACGCCCGTGTCGAGGGTGCATGCAGGGGAGATCTTCTCGCCGTTCGCGTACGCGCCGATCTGGTCTCGCGCGGCCGGTTCCCACCAGAGCACTTTCCCGGCGGCGGCCGCGGCCATGATCTCCTGTGCGAGCTCCTGATCCGTTCCGGAGGGCACCGTGCCGTCACCGGTTCCGCCGCGGCAGCCAGCCGGCTTGTCGTCGATCTCCGGAGACCCGATCCCGCCGATCCCATCAGGCAGGGCAAGAGCCGGGGTGTCGGCGCCGAACTGCTGCCAGATTGCCTTGGCGAGCTCGATCTGCTTCTCGTACTTGTCCGGGAACGCGGAGACCTGGACGTCCTGGGCGACGTCGCCTGGTGGCTGCGTGTCCCACCCAGGGATCTTGCCCATCGCCTCGTAGAACCGTGCGATCGAGAACGCTGGGTTCATCAGGCGCTTGATCACGCCTTCGATATCGGTCTTCCAGTCGGACTCCCCGACCGTGCCCCAGGACCCTCCGATCACCTGCTGCTGGACGATCCCGACGCTGGAGTGGTCCGTGCCGACAGCGTCGTGCGGCAGGGTGAGCGAGTACTCGAGCTTGCTGTAGTGCTCCAGCTGACTGGCGGGCGTGTTCGAGCGGTCCAGGTCTGTGACGACGCCGTCGTTGGCGTAGTTCTGGAATCTGCTCTCTACCCTGGCGGTGATCAGTCCGATGATCGCAGCCTCTTGCTCCTTGCCGGGCTGCATCGCCTTGGCGATCCCGATGATCGTCCGCATGATCGCGACCTGCTCCTTCGTGTAGGTCTCCCCGCCGTAGACCCACTCGTCGCCCACGATCTGACCAGAGTCTCCACCGCCGCTGGTGCACTGGTCCTCGCCAAGAGCCCACGAGAGGGCACGGTCGTAGATCTGTCCGGCCTCCCCCTCGGTGAAGCCGACGCCCTGAAGCGCCTGAAGGTGCACCTCCCGGACCTGCTCGGCTGCCTGATGACGGGGGTCTGTGTCCGCGGCCGGGATCACCAGATAGCTCTTGTCCGAGTATGCGAGTCCCCCCGTGCGAAGGTCTCGATGGCGCCTCTCCTTGTCGACCTTGTCCAACTCACGAGCGACTTCGGCCGACCATTCGTCGACGGACTTCCCTTCCTTCATCTGCGCCTGGATGCTGGCCACCAAGTACCAGGGAAGCTGGTGCTCGTCACCGATCTGGCGCGCTTCGCCTGGCCGTACGTTCTCGTCTTCGGACTGCTCCACCGAACGGGTTGTACCTTGCTCCTGCGACCCGCCGAGCGCGGAGACCAACGCACCACCGAGCATCATGGGAAGGGTCAGCACTCCGACCATGACCGCAACGATGACCACGGCGAGACCGATGATCACCCGTCGGGTCGTCCGGTTGCGGACCGCACTGACAGCGGCTCCCTTGGCGGCGCCCGCTGCTGCACCGGCCACGCCACCCGCAGCGCCTTGAAGTGCTCCCTGAGCGGCACCGGCCGCAACATCCTTGAGCGCCTGCTTGCCCTCCGAACCGGCATCATCGCCGGAGGGCTTCGCGCCCTTCGGACCACCGATCTTGCTGATGGCCGCACCGGCGGCGTTCTTCGCCAAGCCGGCGCCGAGCTTGCTCGTCGTTCCGGCGGCCTTCGCTCCGCCCGCTGCTCCCACCGCGCCGCCGATTCCTGACCCCGCACGTCCCGAACGTCCAGGCCCGCTGCTCGACCCCTCGGATGCGCCACCGGGTGCCTTCGAGGAGGACGACCACGACTGCTCGCGCCGTCGCCTCATCTGCTCGTCCGCGTGCTTCCGCGCAGCTGACCCGCCGGTTGCTCCGTGCGTCCTAGCTCGCATTTCACGCCCTGGCTTCGAGGCGTCCGCGGAGGGATTGCCCGGGGAAGCGCCGATCGACGACTCGTCGTCTGTCCCGTTGTTCTTCGAGCTTCCGCTGCTCGCGTTGCTTCCCGTGCTCTCGCTCATGCCCTCACCCACTCACCGACACCGACGGGTGTGCCCGCCGGGAAGTACTTCCTCCGTCTGCGCTCGATCCGAAGCCGCTGCGTCGATGTCGGGATTCTCGCGCCCTTGCTGGTGTTGCATCGCCCACAGGCTGCGACGAAGTTGCGCATGCTCGTTGCGCCACCTCTGGACCAGGGATAGAAGTGGTCGCCGTGCTGCGCCGTTCGGGTGCATCGCCAGAGCAACCAGCGGTCGTACTCACACTGTTGGGCGGCCCGTCCGAACCCCTGCGCGCGTTCCATGGCTGTGTACATGCGCCGCTCATCGCGCGCGCCAGGTCGTCGACGAGCGATGAGGACTACGACGGTCAGGACCGCAAGAGCGACGACGGCGGCGAGGATCCATGGGTCGACCGGCAACATACTGTCCAGCCCTGCGAACACCTCGTGTCAGATCGCGATGGGCTCCCCGCGGACCCACGTCTCCTCGACGCCGTCATCATGGATCACGGCGGGTCCGTCCTCGCGGTGGAGAACGCCGTCCTGCCACCACTGCTGCTCGCCATCGATGCCCTCGTAGGCTGGACCGTTCTCACGGTGCTTCTGCCCGTTGTGCAGGTAGATGCGTCCCGTCGGTGCGTCGAGTGCGACATCGAACCCGCCCTCTGGGTCGCGACGCTCGAGAATGGCGATGCTCAGGGGCCGGCGATGCACACGCTCTGCGGCGGGCCCTAGCGTGCCTTCGGCTTCCGCGCGCTCTCGTCCGGCGAACTGCCCACCCCCGGGCCCCTCGCCGCGATGCTGGTTTCCGTGTCGATCGGTCGTCATGTACCGCACACGCCCGGCGCGCCCGTGTATGTGGACTTGACGCGACGAAGCCCCGGAACCGTCGGGGATTCCGGGGCTTCGCTCAGTCGGTCAGAACAGGTCGTCCGACATGGCCTCGACACCGCCGGCGGGCACCGCCTGCGGGACCGGGGCGCCCTGGGGAACCGGAGCTGCCTGGGGGACGTACTGCTGCTGCGGAACGGCCTGAGGCTGTGTCGCCACGACCGGAGCCGTCAGCGCAGGTGCCGCCGGCTGGACCGGCTGAGCCATGCCAGCAGGCGGCTGAGCTGCCTGCTGCCCCTTCGGCGCGCTTTTGGTGAAGACCGTGGTGCCGAACTGCAGGCTGGGTCCGATCGCAGTCGGCTCGATCTCCAGCGAGTACGCCGTCTGGCCCTCCCGCGTCTGGTACGGCTTGTGCTTGAGCTTGCCGAGCACGAGAACCTGCTGGCCCTTTGCCAGCGAGTTGGCGACGTGCTCACCGAGCTCGCGCCATGCGGCCACGCGGTAGAAGATCGTGTCGCCGTCCTTCATCGCGTTCGCCTCGCGGTCGAACACCCTCTCCGTCGAGGCGACGGTGAAGTTCGCCACGGGGATGCCGTTCTGCGTGTAGCGCAGCTCCGGATCCGCCGTCACATTCCCCACGACCGCCACGTTCGTCTCGTTCATCTCTCTAGTTCCGTTCTGGAAACCCGTGGGTTCCCTTTCTCCTTGCGACCACCCATCCACTCGGTTCGTGGAGGGTCAGACGCCGCGGGGATGCGGCCTCTGCCATGCACATACCCGGTCTGGACGGGAATGCTTCACACGGGGATCCTGCGAAGCAGATCCCACGCAGTACGCGCGACCCCGAGGTCCTCCTCGATGTCCGCAAGTGCCCGGTGCGCTTTCGCACCGCCGTTATTGAGCTTGCTCATCGCGGTCGAGCCCGTGGCGTCTTTGAATGCTTGGGCGACGATCGAGATATCCAGCGGCCGGTAGTGCAGCAGTGCGGCTACCTCCGGGAGGTGGAGCTTCGTCCACGGCCAGTCGAAGTTCGCTACTCCCCCGCCTGCCATCCTCAACGTCTCACCGGGAGTTGCCAGCGCGGACAGCCATGCGCTGGTGTCCCGGTCGACCCATCCGAGCGTGGGCGCATCCCACCCTTTCAGAGCGAGTTCGTACCAGAGCCCGCTCTCGTGATGCATGCGCTTGACGTACTCGTTCGAGTTCAACTGCCCCCAGGCCTCATCGGTGGTCCGGATCAGCGATGAACGGCGGTCGATCTCGCGGAGCTCCTTGTCGGTGACGATGAACGCCACCTCCAGCAGATGATCATGCCTCTCGTCGAGCCCGGTGGTCTCGTAGTCCGTCCAGACGTACGCTGCAGGCCCATGCTTGTGCTCTGTCATGGGCCTCAAATACCCGGTGATCTCACGCCCGCGCGTTGTAGAGCTCCCGTGCGGAGAGCAGTTCGTCGAAGGATGCTTCGCCGGCTTCTACAGCCACGTGCGCGCGGACTAGGGCGTCGTACGGGGTCACCACCGTGGTGGGTGCCGTGTGCCGTCGGCACTGGTGCCCACGGTCGGCGTTGAACCACCGTCGACAGTCGCCGCACTGCTCGACGGGAACGCGCGCCGCGTTGTGCTTGACGAGCGCGTTGTACTGGCCCCCGACGGACGACGACTCGCGAACGGCACGGTAGATCGACTCATCGACTCGGTATCCGTATGTGCGATCGCCGAGCTGGATGATCATCTCCTCGGACGCCCGGTTGTATCCGACACCGCGGACCCACGAGGAGTTCAGCCTGTCGGTCTCCATGGCAGCGCCTGCCTTCGCCAGACGTTGCTTGTGCCGCTCGAGGAGGTCTCCAGCCTCTCGAAGGGCATGGGCGGGACGCCGGGACTCGAGGATGCTAGTGACGGCTTCCGATGCCCGCCACGAGACGTTCGCCGGGAAGCCCAAGGGCTCGACGGACCACTGGCCCGGACCGTTCTTCGTCACGCGCACGTGCCCGATGATGGAGTTCCCTGCCTGCCCTTCGAGCTCGATGGGCATCTCGAAGGTGCCGCCGTTCTCGGCGGCGAACTGACGGACCGTGCTCACGTCATACATGCGGAGTGCGAGACCGCCGCCTTCGTACAGTCGCCGCGGGACCCGAAGGTTCCCTCCGACCGACCGCCCGCGAGCCTTCCTCTGCTGCCCCGGCATGTAGTCGTCTGGCATCAGCGGATACCCGGAACCGACGCTGGCGTTCCGCCTCGCCTGCTCGTGCCACTCCTCGATGCCCTCCGCCGATCGCGCGCTCGTCGACGTCGACCATGTGGCGACCGCCGGGAGGTACCCACGATCCTGCAGCTGTCGACGCCGGTCGAGGAGGAGCTGGATATCCGCGCGGTCTGCATCGGACAGCGACCCCGCCGGTCCGGTGCGGATGTGTCCCGCGTACTGACCGCGGCCGTCGTGGATGTCGCCGTTCGCATCGATCGAAACCATGCTCAGAGCACGCCCGGCTACACCCGGAACTCGGACTTCTCGGAGACCGGGTATGCGATGGTCATGGCGAACAAGAAGAAGGTCAGCCGTTGGACCCCAGAGGACTATGCCTCCCTGAAGGTGTTCGGGTCCGGTGCCATCAAGCTGGCGGACTCCCAGGTCGCTCCCTTGGTCGCGCAGTCCCGCGGGTACTCGACGGTCGAGGACGCGGAGGGAGCCAAGAGCATCGCGTCGCTCGCGTACGCCGAGGAAACACAGAAGAGGGCCCTCACCCGACGGCTGACAACGATGACCCAGGACGCGAACGACTTCCTCGTGCTGCCCTGGTACTCCCTCGCTGCCGTTGCGTCACGGCAGACGACCGCTGACAGCGCCTGCACCCAGGTCCGTCCTGCTCGCCCCCTCATGAACGCGAAGACGAAGAAGGCGCCGAAGTACGAGCTCCTCGCCGGCCACGACTCCGTACTCGACGTCAACCCCGCCACACCACTCGAGTGGTTGACCGAGTCCCCGACGGTGTTGATCACCGAGGGCTGCATGAAGGGGGACGCGGCGCTCAGCGCGAAGCTGCTCGACGCCGGAATCGACCGGGATGCCCTGAGCGCGATCGCTGAGGGCACTCAGCACGAGGCCCGCCTCGCTCTGCAGGCGCTGATGACATCCCTCCCCCGGCGTGAGTGGGTCACCGTCATGTCCCTCGTCGGCGTCGGGAACTGGCACAAGCAGCCGGAATGGAACTCGGTACGGCTCACGAATCGCGATGTCTGGCTCGCCTTCGACGGCGACCTACGAACGAACCGTGCCGTCTGGGACCAGACGGAGCGCATGTGGGAGTTCATCCTCACCAGGAAGGGCGCGCCGAAGCTGCTCGACCTCGGCGGCGCATCCGCCGAGAAGGACGCGCTCACCTCCGGGTACGACGGCAAGGTCGGCATCGACGACTACCTTTCGCACGTCGGCACATGGAAAGACCTCGAGCAGCTGCTTGAGTCCGGCCTTCCGGGGGCACCTGAACGCACCAAGGGTGCCGGCGGATACCGGCCTGGTGACTTCCGCGTCACCGATGACGGGCTGTCCGTGGAGGAGTGCGTCAAGCGCACCGACGCGACCGGCGATACCGCGGTCATCTGGGAGCCTCGGCTGCCATATGGCGGCCGCGTCAAGCGCATCAGCTCGCTGCACGCCATCAGCGAGATCACCCCGACGACTGGCAAGGCGACGCCCCAGAACGTCATCCGCTCAGCGAAAAAGGGTCAGTGCGTCATCGAGATCAACTGGCGAGACGCCGACGGGGTCGAGCGCTCCGCGGAGATCACCGGCACGAGTGACCTCCTTCTGACGAGTCCCACGGACTGGAACCGCGCGAACGCGCACATCCCCGACGATGTCGCTGCTCTGCCTCGGTTCCCTCCTCGCAAGGGAGCGGAAGCGGACGGATTCCGTGAGGCTATCAAGGCCTTCCGTGCCGACGAGACGGAACGTGCCGACACGTGGGACGTGATGGGCTACGTACCGACGAGCAGTGGCTGGCCCGTGTACATCATCGGGAACCAGGTACTCGGCCGCACGCGTAGTGACGAGGCGAGCAACTTCCCCGGGGTGACTAACGAGGTCCTCGACGGCGCCTCGCGCTTCGGTGTCGTCGACACGTACTGGGAGCACCTGGAAGCCGAGGATCTGGACGGCTGGAAGGCTCAGATCCGCGCGGAAATCGAGACTGTGGTCCGCGCCTTCGTCGTCGAGTCGCCGTGGAAGGACCCTACGATCGGGCCGATCGCCGTCGCCGTCGGCCTCCGGGCGACAGCGCCAGCACAGAACGTCTGCAACCTCTATGTCTCGGGTGGCTCGGGCGCAGGCAAGAGCTACCTGGCGTCGTTCATCGCCAACTTCGTCGCCGCACCCGGTCGGGTCTTCACCGAGAACAGCCTCCCCGGCAGCGGCAATGACACCTTCGCGGCGCTAGAGCACAGCGTCAGCCGCACCCCGATCTTCTTCATCGACGACATCGCCCCGACAGCAAGCCGTCGTGAGCAGGAGAACCAGGCGAAGGCGATCGAGAACATCATCCGCGCGAAGACCAACGGAGGCGGCCGCCGTCGAGGAACCGCCGACGGCGATCAGAGGGCTGTGCAGCTGCCGCGTGCCGTCCAGGTGTTCACCGCCGAAAACGGTCAGACCACCCCGTCGATCCGCCAGCGACTGATCAACATCAACCTCGTCGCCGGGGACACCGACTCTGCACGTGCGAAGCACCTCGAGAAGCTGACGCGAAGTGACGACCAGCCACTGTCCCGGCTCACGGCTGCCATGATCCGGTTCTGGCTCAACGTCGACATCAACGAGACCGACCTCGCCCTGCGGGACGACATCCCGCTCGAGGGGCTCCGAACCTGGGCTGACCTGCACGACCTCGCTCACAACAGCATCGAGGAGGTCGCGGAAGATCTGGAGCGACGGTTCGAAGAGGAAGGCGCCCCAGGCGGAGTCGCATCGCGCCAGGCCCGCACATGGGCTGACATCCTGTTCACGCTCGACGTCCTGCTCGCGCTCGGGAAGTGGGCGGGTCTGAAGCATGACGACCCCGTCCTGCAGCCGTTCAGCGACACGAAGAGGCTTCGGACCTCCATCGTCCGTCGCGCACGGATCGATGTCAGCAACGCCCGGGCGGACACGATCGTTCACCGGCTCATGGCGGCGCTGCGTGACCTTCTCGAATCCGGGAAGGCGCACCTCGCACACCCGACCATCTCCGGCGCACGTCCAGTGGAGTCTGGAGAGAACGCCGACTGGCTCAACCGTTCCGTCGGCTGGCGAATGAACCCGCGAATCGACTCGTGGGAGCCACAGGGCGAGCAGATCGGCTACCTCGGCCGCGCGAAGGACGGGGACGAGCTGATCGCGCTGTTCTCCTCTCAGACCGCGTTCAACCTCGCTGCCCGGCACTTCCCAGACCTGATCCCTCAGGGGCAGCGGGCCACAGACACGTGGCGGCAGGTGTGGACCGAGGACGGCGGAGCATTCGTCTCGAAGGAGTGGAAGCAGAACGGCTCCCGAGACATCCAGGCCCGCGCCCGACTGCGTGGTTCCGGTGAGGACCAGGCGACCATGCGCGCTCTGGGGGTCCCCGTCCTGCTGAGCAAACTGCTGTCCATGGAGGACCCCGAAGCCACCGGAGAATGACGACGATGACCGTCTGAGGACACGACGCGTCCAGCACCGGGTATGCGCTCTGTGAACGCATCTTCCGGAAGGAGACGCCGTGGCTTTCGCCCATCTGCACGTCCACACCGAGTACAGCGCCCTCGATGGCCTGACTCGGGTCAGCGACCTGTTCCCGCACATCGCCTCGCTCGGACAGACCGCCGTGGCGACAACCGATCATGGGAACCTCGCAGCGTGCTGGGCGGCGCAGCAGCGCGCAGACGCCATGGGGGTGAAGTACATCGCCGGATGCGAGTTCTACCTCGCGATCGGCAGCCGCTTCGACCGGAACGTGCTGTGGGTCGACTCGGACGACAACAGCGCCGACGAGGACGAGGCCCGGCCCGATGAGGACACTGCGACCGATGACGAAGAGCGCAGCGAGGAGCAGCGCAGCGGCGCGGATGGCCGGAAGGCTCGACGGTACATGCACCTCACGGTGCTCGCCGCGACGTCCGCCGGCTGGGCAAACCTCGTCCGTCTGAACAACCTCGCCCAGGAGTCAATCTGGCAGAAACCCCGTATCGACTTCGATCTGCTCGCCCAGCATGCCGAAGGACTAATCGTCCTCACCGGATGCCTTGGCGGGCCGGTCCTGGGGCCGCTCAGTCGCCAGAGGGCCGCGGTCGAACGGATGGCGGAGCTCGAGGCTCAGCTGCAGGACGATGCCGCGAAGCAGGGCAGCGATGGGGCCCTGTCAGACGAAGAGCGAACGCAGCTGACGAATCAGCTGATCGACGCGTCCGCGGACGCGAACGCCGCACGCGAGAACCTCGAAGCCCTGATCGGCGCCGTCGGCCGCGAGAACGTATACGTGGAGCTCATGGAGCACGGCATCCCAGCCGAATCCCAGATCCTCGGCGACGCGGTCGCCCTCGCGAGGGAGTACGGCGTCGGCATCGTCGCCACCAACGACTCTCACCACACTCACGCAGAGGATGCCGATGCACACGCCGCCTGGCTGCTCGTGCAATCGAAGAGCACCCTCGACAACCCGAAGTACGCGTTCCACGGTGAGGGCTACTGGCTCAGGAGCGAGGAGGAGATGCGCGCCCTCCGCCCCGAGGACTGGTGGCAAGAGGCCTGCGACACCACACAGCAGATCGCTGACCGCTGCGCGCCGAGGACGCTTCCGACCTGGCGGAACCTCATGCCGTCGTTCGAGACACCCCCTGGCCACGACAGCAACCTGTCGTACCTGTTCCACATGCTCCGTGCCGGCGCGCACCGCCGCTACGGCGGGATCGATGCGGACACCCAGGCCCGCGTCCGCAGCGAGGTCGATGTCATCGCCGGCGCCGGCATGGTCGACTACTTCCTGATCGTGGAGGACCTCATCTCCTGGGCACGATCCACCCGTCCTGTCGCCCCAGGCGGTGAGCCGAAGAAGCCCATCCTCGTCGGGCCCGGTCGCGGATCCGGAGGCGGATCTGAGGTCGCGTACCTGCTGAACCTCACCCAGGTCCCGCCCCGCCCGAACGGTCTTCTGTTCGAGAGGTTCTACGAGCTCGGACGCAGCGAGCCGCCAGACTTCGACATCGACTTCCCGGAGTCGCGTCGCGACGAGGTGATCGAGTACCTCGGCCACCGGTACGGCCGCGCGAATGTCGCGTTCCTTGGAACCTTCATGGTCGACCGGACCAAGGCCGCGATCAAGCATGCAGCGCGCATCCTCTCGCTCGACGCCCTCGGCGCGAAGATGACCGATCTGGTCCCTCTGGTCAGCGCGAAGCCGATGGCGCCCGATGCGATGATGGACCCCGAGCAGCCCGCAGCAGCTGAGTATCGGCGGATGGTCGAGAACGACTCGAACGCCCGCCGGATCCACGAGTATGCGGCTCGGTTCCACGACGTCATCGCCGGCTACGGCATCCACGCTTCCGGCATCATCGTGTCGGCTGTCCCCCTCGCCGACCTCGTGCCGCTGCGCCGCTCAAAGCGGGGCTGGGTGATCCAGTGGTCCGGCACCGACGCCGAGCAGCTCGGCCTCCTCAAGGTCGACGTGCTCGGACTCCGTTCCCTGGATGTCGTCGACAAGGCCGTCGACTACATCCGCGAGTCCACAGGCGAAGACCTGGACTGGATGTCGCTGCCGGACCCAGCCGCAACGCACACCGGGGTTGAGGCGTCACGGGTGGCGGCCGCGTGGAAGGTCATGGCTGAGGGGCGCACTGCCGGCATCTTCCAGCTCGAATCCCCGGCCATGACGGAGCTCGCCATGAGCGTCGCCCCGAACAGCCTCAACGACGTCTCCGCACTCGTCGCGCTCTTCCGGCCCGGTCCGATGGCTGCCGGGATGCATGAGACGTACACCCGCCGCAAGCGAGGCGAGGAGCCCGTGGACTACCGGGTCTTCACCGCGGACCCGGCCGAGCAGGCGCAGATCGCGACGGTCCTCGGGGAGACCTACGGGGTGATCTGCTACCAGGAGCAGATCATGCAGCTCGGCACCGTCGTCGCGGGTATGGATGCCTCGGAGCGCTCGAAGCTCCGCAAGGCCGTCTCGAAGAAGAAGAAGGACATGATGGATGCGACCCGCGAGCGGTTCGTCTCCGGCGCCGTCGAAGAGATCCGGGACGCATCCGGCGCAGTCATCAAGATGGCGTTCGCAGAGACCACGGCGGTCACGCTGTGGGACATGATCGTGGGCTTCGCCGAGTACGCGTTCAACCGCGCGCACTCGGCTACCTACGGGCTTCTCTCGTACGTCACCGCTTACCTGAAGGGCAACTGGCCAACGGACTTCGCGGCCGCGACCCTCGCGGTGACAGACGGCGACCAGAAGCGGATTCAGATCCTCCGCTCGCTGCGGGAGGAAGGCGTTGAGGTCCTCCCACCAGATGTGAACCGTTCCCGCGCTGAGACGTTCCCCGAGCGTGCAGGCGCGATCCGGTTCGGGCTGTCAGAGATCAAGGGCCTGAACAAGGCGCTCGGTGGGCTGATCGTGACGGAGCGAGAGCGTTCCGGGAAGTTCGAGTCCCTCCACGACATCATCCGACTCGTGAACGTCCCCCGTGCTGACGGAGACAAGACGACTGCGGCAGCCGTGAAGTCGAACGACATCCGGAATCTGATCGACTCCGGCGCTGTCGACGCCTTCGGTCCTCGACTCGGACAGACGCTCACTGCAGCGGCGGCCGGGCTCGAGGCTTTCCCTCCTCCGCCGATGGAGTGGGGAGTCCTCGAGCGGGCCACTCGCCAGCGCGATCGCCTGCTGGTCTCCCTGGGCGAGCATCCGCTGCTTGCGCTATCCGACCAGGTCGACACGGTGACGATCCGAGCATCGGGTGCTTCCCAGTTCGATCGCAAGCCCGTGCGGGTCGAGCAGGTTCCGGACCGTCCCGGCGAGATCGTCCACGTGCTGGCCGTTCTCGGAGCGTGGTCGGAGCGTGCGTACTCGAAGGGCCGCATGGCGAACCTCCGAATCGACGGGATCGACCAGTCCATCCCGGGAACGATGTGGGACTCAGAGCTTGCCGAGCACAATCGCTCACCTCTGGCGCGCCCGCTCGTCGGTGACATCGTCACCGTGCACGGCAAGGTCCGGTACCGGGAGATCCTCACCGACCCTCGGGACCCCGACTCCGAGACGGTGAGCGTCAAGGAGATGCAGGTCTACAGCGTCCGGAAGGTCGACGTCACCGATCCGGCCATGGGATCCTTCCCGCCGTCTCCGTACCCCCGGATCGATTTCACCGCGCCGCCGGAGGCTGTACGGGAGCCGGTCGTCTATTCACCGCCGTTGTTCGTCGACGAAGAACCGGTGGCGCCTGCGGAACCCGAGCTTCCTTCGCCGAGCGCGGCCGGAATGCACATGCCGGTCGCCTCGCAGTCAGCCCCCGTGATGGTCCTCGAAGCACCGCAGACGACGGGCGTGTGGAGCATCGAACCCGGGATGACAGCCGGGGTGCCGGTCTCCGCAGGATGGGCGCCGTCTGCGGCGATCGCGAACGCTGGGGCCCTCATCGACCGAGCCTCCCAGCGAGAGCTGCTCGCGGCGCTGAAAGCGGCCCACGCCGCACACCAGGCCACCACGTACACCGCTTCCCGGGACGGCGATGCCGTGCTGGTGCTGCAGCTGGAGTGACGCATTTTGTCGACCGATGCCCGAGCTGATGCCTCTTATCAGGTAGCGGCGGCTTATCAGGAGGAACACCGCATGAGCATGCGAGACCCGTACACGCGACCAGCGACAGCGGACGACACCACGGCGTCCGCTGACGTCATCCAGGATGAACCCGCACGCGTCGCTTCGCCGTACGCTCGCCCCGCAGCGACCGACCAGCCGGCGGACCGAAACGAGCCGGCGGACCGAAACGAGCCGGCGTACTCGCCGCATGTAGAGCCGGTGATCCGGATCGATCACCGGCCCGCCCCTGACGGCACCGATCCCGCAGACGCGGCCAAGTACCGGCGCCCAGGAACCTCGGTCGCTGTCGAACGTCGCGGCAACCGGCGCTCGAGGGCAGAGCGAGGCGAACTCGTGATCGTCAGCTCCGGACGCGGCGGCGGCGGCAAATCCACAACCGCCCTCGGCCTCGCCGACAAGGCTGCGAAAGCAGAGCTGTCCTGCATCGTGATTGACGCGAACCGCGGCCAGCCGGACGTCCGCATCTACATGGCCATCCCCCGGTCGGCTCCCGTCCCGACGATCTACGACGCGCACGCGACGCAGGACGTGACCGCGGCCTTCATGTTTCCTGGCGACTACGCGACGTACCGGTCGGCGCAGGGCCTGAACACCCCCGACTTCGGGCTCGTGCTCGGGCCCCGCAGCGCTCAGCAGGCAGACCAGAAGTACTCGTCGCCGCGGGTCTACGGCGACGTGATCGATCATGCGCGGACGCTCGCGGATGTTGTCATCGTCGACACCCAGATGATGGAGCAGGAGCCCAGTGACCTCTGGCGTCATCTGTTCATTCCGCTGCTGCGTGCAGACGCATGGCTCGTCGCCGTCACGGACGATTCCCCTCCCGGCCGGTCGAACCTCGAAGAGCGGCTGCGCGCACTCCGCGAGGACGGTGTCGAATCCGGGCGGACGATGGTTCTCGCCAGCCACTACGCCGCGTACACGGACCGAGACGAGGCGCAGCTGAACCAGATCTACAGCGGACTCGGGTCCGTGATCGGCCACACCGATTACGACGAGAAGTATCGGCAGATGACCCACGACGGTCACCTGGATTCGAGCAACCCCGCCGTCTCTCCGGCCCTGAACGCCATCCTGTCCCGGGTCACGGGCCGCATCGACCTGTTCACCGAGCCCGACCACAGCCGGAACGGACTCCTCGGCCGGATCCGCCGCGGGAAGGGCCGCGCATGATTCTCCACCTCAGCGACCACGACCGCGGGCTGTTCCCCACCAGCGATACGCTCGCGCAGACCCTCACGCACGTCGCGAACGGTCACGCCGCGTCCCGCCTACTGGAGTCGGAGCACCCGACGATCGGACTGGTGGTCTCACTCCCCCAGTTCGCGAGGGCCGACTGGGCAGGGAAGACGAGCATCAACAGGGTGCAGTGGGGGTCCGACCCCGAGGGGGCCACCGGCACCGTCATCATCGTCCCACTCGAGACGGCGACCAGCTGCGAGTGGGTCATTGACGACACTTCGGCGGGGCGAACCACTGGCTCCGTGACCATGTCGGTGGATGGCATCTCAGGTCTTCTTCCGCCTCAGGCCGGCGAGGTCCCGCTCGCCGTCGTGCACGATGGCGTCAACGTCGACCGTGCACTGCGGCACATCGTCGAGCTCGGCTCCAAGGCACAGTTCGACCTCCTCTACAAACTCGGCCCCTACTCGAGGTCGGCGATCGCGACCGCATCCCGACGTATCTACCGCGACATCAACGACTCCGCCCCTGACGAAGGCGGCGACGTCATCGACCGCGCGGATGCGGAGCAGGTCCTGTCTCGGCTCATGTACGGCTTGGATGGCGAGACCAGCAGCGTCGTGATGCGGATGATCACTCGTGTTGCGACGACGGGGGCTGCGATCCGCACCTCCACGATGAAGTACATGGCCACGGCGATCTGGTCCGCAGCGGAGAGCATGGTGCGCTCGCACATCGGAGACCCGCCCATGGGCCGACAGTTGCGACGTATCGCCCGCGAGCTGAAGACCATCGACCCGCACCGGGTCCTGGAGACATACCGCGCGAACCACCCGAAGGCGCTGATCAGTGTGAACCGCGTCCAGGCAGCACTCACCGCAGGCGCCACGATCGGCACGCACAGCCTCGAACTTGACCAGCCGCGACCGGACGACAACTGGTGACGCGCAGCCTCGCGCCCCAGCGGAGAACCTCATGACGATGCCGAGCCTGAACTCAGCGAACCTCAGCCGTGCTGAAGCTGACCGGATGAGGGCGGAATGGCTCGTTCGTCTGCACACGGGTGAGACGACCGTGCCGGAGCTTATCCGGCGGTCCTGTGCCCCCGGCTATCACCCGCTTCTGAGGATCCCCCTGGTCCGCTTGCTTGCCGACCAGGACGGCTGGGGGCGAGCTCGAGCGTTCCGGGCGATCAACCGTTCTCTGGCTCTGCTCGGCAAGCCGCCGATCAGCAGAGCGGAGGCATCGCGCCTCCCGCTACAGTGGCTACTCGACGCCCGCTCCGGCGGACGTCGGTGCATGGCGCTGAGCGAAGCGGCGAGGCAGCAGACGCGGGAATCCCGCCCTTGGACGGGGTGGCCATATCTGCCGGAACCAGCGATCATGCACGAAGGGGAATGACAATGGCGACGGAACAGAACGACACGGAGCTGCGGGCCCTCCTCCAGGGCATCGCATCCAGCGCCGAGCCAGCACGCACCGTTCGCGTCAACGAGCTCATCGAACGTCTCGCCGCCGACCAGACGCTGGAAGTCTGGGGCCGGGCCATCGCCCGTCGCTACGCTTCCTCCGGCATCGACTGGGAAGACGCTACGAGCACTCTCACGATCGGGCTGATCCGCAAGCTGCACGATCTGACACCTGAGACGTTCAACGCCATCCGGATGCCGATCCTGTCGCGCCTGTACTACTGGGCGAAGGATGCCGTCAGCGACTGGGCCGATTCGTCGGCTGTCACCCTGGCCCAGGGGATGGTGGGGATCAGCCGCCGGCACCGTTCGGCGCAGAAGAAGCGGCAGGAGATGGTCGCCGCGCTCGGCCGCGAGGTCACGCCGGCGGAGGTCGTCGAGGCGTACAACTCCGATGTGCTCGCACACCGAACGAATGCGGCGAAGCAGGGCGAGATCATCGATGTCGGCGACGTGACCGGCGTGTACCTGCGCCGGGGCACGCTCGTCGAACAGCGCCCCGATGACCCGTATGCCGACGGAGACTGGTTCGTCTCCGAGGCCGACACCGGCGAGGAGGACCTGGAGACAGCGAGTGAGGTCGCTTCGACCATGCAGCTGCTTGAGCGGGACGCTCGCTGCCAGTTCGACCCACCGCGCTCCGAGACTGTGGTGCAGACGCTGCAGGTCTGGTCGCAGATCGTCCTCGCCGGGGAGACACCGTCCGCGAGGGCGGTGGCGAAGGTCATGCACGTCAGCCGTGACCGCGCCGGAGATCTGCTCCGAGATGTGAACGGGCTGCTCGAAGCGTTCCGCGAACGAGGCGCGGTCGACGCCTGACGGTCAGCGACGGTCGAACCAGAACCGGCCGTCGATGCAGATGAGCGCCGAGGTGCTCGTGACGGGACCGTCGGGGAGGAACGAGGTGATCCCCGGAATGTCGGCGCCGGCGGCCGTCCAGTCGAGGTGGTTCTTGAACGGCCACCGGTCGAGGAATGCTCCCGCATCCTCAGGGGTGATCTGCTCGGTGATCGCACGGGCAACGTCCGCGAGCTCGGTGAACTCTCCGAGGAAGGCCTGCTCTGCGCGCGCGAGCACGTTCCGGTCCACGGACGCCCCCGGGTAGATCGCGTCAAGGTACGCGACGAGAGCCGCGCGGGGGACCTTGTACGGCCGCCCGTTGAGGTCGAGCTCCGTCAAGGCGAGGGTGATCTCCTGTTCAGAAGTGCTCGTCATCTCGGAGCTCCTTTCCGTTCTCTGCGAGGAAGGCTCCGCCGA
Source organism: Microbacterium sp. Beta (assembly GCF_005502545.1). Taxonomy (NCBI): domain Bacteria; kingdom Bacillati; phylum Actinomycetota; class Actinomycetes; order Micrococcales; family Microbacteriaceae; genus Microbacterium; species Microbacterium sp. Beta. The sequence continues at coordinate 217,452 of NZ_SCOG01000002.1, read as the reverse complement.
CGACGACGGGCACCTCGGATGCCTGCGGGCCCGCCGATTCGTCGGCGGACTCCTCGATGGTGGCGAGCACGTGTCGCCAGTCCTCGTCCGGGGTCTCGGGCGGGCTTTCGCGCGTCGCCTCCGCCTCGCCCTCAACTTCCTCCGACTGCTCCACGCTCTGCTGAGTGCTGGCGTTCACGAACGCGAGGTGCATGACCTCCTCGGCAGCACCGAGTGCCGCCAGCGGGGCGAGAACGGCGATCAGGACGCCGAACCATGCTTCCATGCGGGAGAAGTCCCAATCCCAGAAGGCAGCTGCGTGTGCCGCGTTGAGGACCACTGACGCGAGCGTGTACGCCCAGAGCCGTCGCCGTGTCCGGCGACGGACCTTACGATCCTCGCCGCGAGACTCGTAGATGGCCAGGGCGAGGGTGTAGGTGACGATCGCCCCGTCGATGAAGAGCGGGGCGAGAGCCTGCACCCATCCGACCGCTCCAGCCCACCGACCGGAGTCCATGATCGCGACGTACGAGAACACGAAGCTCGCGACCATGATGACCGTGACGAGCACGATGGCGAGAATCGCCACCCAGAACCGATCGGGGCTGACGCGCGCGGTGCGATGTGGCCTGTTCTCAGACATCGGTCACCGCCGCGGCGATCTCCCCGAGGTGCTGAGCGAGGACTCGCCGTGCACGGTACTTCGTGGCCTTCTGAAGCCTGCTGGACGGGTAGGAGACCTTCGGTGCGGGTGCGGGGCCGAGTGAGACCCAGTCGACGATCTCGCCCGTCGTTGCGGTGACGAACTCGCCGTCCCCGATGTCGGCGAGATCCTTGATCAGCGCGGCTTTGTAGTCCGGGTCCACTTCCTCGACCGTGCGCACTCGCTCGGGAGCGTGCTCCTTCACCCAAGCGAGCAGCGCCTCCTGGTCGATGACACGCGGGCGCGAGCCGATCGTCAGGGTCACGTTGCCGTACTGGGACGGGATCGGGGTGGTCTCGGTGGCGCCGGCGAGCTGTTCGATGATCGCCTGCTTCTCCCAGTTCGCGCGCTCCTCGATGGCGTCGAGCAGTGCGGTCAGCATCGCGACCCTCTCGGCGCCCGTCATCGCCTGGAACCTTTCGGCTCCGACGAGCGCGGGCGGTTCGGTGATCTCCTTGGACTTGGTCATGATGCCTCCTTCATCTCCGCATACCCGGCCGAGGGCTCCGCGACCGTGCCACCGGCTTCAAGGAACCGCGGGAACCACTCGAGGCCGCGAGGATCCAGGAACCGTTTCGCGCGAGTGGCGGCCACGTAGGCGAGCCGGGCCTCCTCAGCACGCATCGGCTGCTGGATGCCCTTCTTTCTCGGCGGCTCGCGGAAGTCCTCCGCGATGTGCACCTGCGCCCATTCGAGACCCTTGGCCACGTGAGCGGTCGACACGGTCGTCCGCGCCTGATCGACAGGCACACAGGCGTCGATGGCCGCGACAACCTGGTCGGCGCCGACGCGGTCGACGAGGTCGACCAGGGGCTTCATATCCGCCCCATCGTCGCTGTCGGCGTGGACGCGGACGTCGGCCCACGTGTTGAACACGCTCAGTTCCGGGTGACTGGTCCAGCCACGCTGCTTCAGATCAAGAGCTGCCTGAGCGAGGCTCCGCAGCTCCTGGGACTTCTTCTCCCCCGCGATGCCGGTGTCCACACCTTGCTCCTGGGCGGTCACGATCTCTTCGATCGCCGCGGCGTTCGTCCGGGTGAGAACCGCATCCGGCTGTCGACCGGAACCTGGGGTGCGACGCCGGACGGTGGCGAGCTTGTCGGACCCGACGAGTCGCATGTCGTCCGGCGCGCCGAGGGCCTCCAGCCACATGTTCGCGTACTCGGCGATCGCGGGACCGAAGCGGAAGCTGCGGCGAAGCATAGTGCGCTCACCGCCGAAAGCATCCATGGCGTTGACCGCGCCCCGCCACTCGTAGATCTGCTGGCGGCGATCCCCGACCGCGATCACCTGGGCGTCCTGAGCAAGCAGCACCGCGGTGATGATGGGATCGGCATCTTGACAGTTATGCGTGACAATGCCGTCACCAACGTATGTTCGGTCAGGGTCGATAGTCATCGACCACACGTTGCCTTCGTGTGCCCTCCGCCCGACCCTGATCGGAGTCGCAGCTCCCCTGTTCCACTGTCCGTCTTGGGCAGCCATAACGTTCGCGTCCAGGACCAACATGCCGTCCATGAGATTCGACGCTCGGATCTCCCGCGGCCGCCAGTAGGTCAGGGAACGGAGCTCGCCCGTGCTTGCGAACGGATATCGAATGTCGCGACCGTGGGCGCGAAGTGCCTCGTCGGCACGATCGGAGTTGTCGGCGAAGTCCTCCCAGAACCTGTCAAGACGCTCCTGAGTCACGTCCAGGCGTCCAGCGCCAGAGATGAACCGAGTCTGCGGAAGCCCGAAACTGGCAGACGCATGCTCTTCGGCCAGTCGAGCTTCAGCACGAGACTCATGCAAGCTCAGAATCCAGATCGCTTCCGCCTTTTCCTCCGAGATTCGCGTTGCAAGTCCGAGCGGCATCGCGCGCCCCGACCAGTCGGCCGTCCGGGTTCGTGCGACCGTCCGGGGTCCGGTCACGCCGACGCGGTAGCTGTTGCCTCGTCGCATGAGGTAGACCGCGTGCATGCCGACGAAGGCGGGACCGAGGACGGCGATGCACCGATGGTTCGGGGTATACGTCGAGTGGAGCCCGGATTCCGTTTCGACCGTCACGAGGGAGCCAGTGAATCGGCGACTCGAGATGCCTGCGACCCGGGCGCCATGTGCCCGGAGCCGCCCCGTTCGGCTATAGGAGACGACGGTGTCGCCTTCTCGCAGAGATTCGATGGCGACGGATCGGATGCGGTCCGTGAAATGACCGTGCCCTGCGTCGAGGGCCCAGACCTGTGTGCCTTCGGGCTGGCATTCGTCGAAGAGCACGTAGTCCACTGGCAGTTGTGGTCGAGACAGTGCCCAGGTCTTCAGGTAGGCGTCGGGGACGTAACGGAGACGCCCGCCTGGGTCCTGCAAGTCTCGCCAGTACGTCTGAGCGAAACCGGCGATGGTTTCGCGGAGCTTCGCAGCTGCCGCTGGCTTCAGCTTGGGTTCCATAGTCGGGGGAAGATAGGCATTGTCAGCACTGACACGTGGATCCAGCGTGCGAAGAAAGGCATTGACCGTGTGCTGTGCGCAGGTCACGAGTTGCTGGCGGCTCAGAGCGCCAGGCAGCCCGTCACCATCTGCTGATGTCAGGACGTACTTATCCGTGATGCCGAGTATCTCCGCCTTCTCAGTCGGCTTGAGCGGTGGCTGCTTCCCGAGACGATGGCGCATTGGAACGCCATATTCGGCGTACGCCAGGGAGTGCATGGTCCGCGCGTTGACGCCTGTGCCTTGGAACCTGCGCTGAGCTTCTTGCGCGATGCTGCGGTTGAAAGCGGCATACAGGCCCCTGCGGTTCGGCGCGGCATCGGCCATGAACCTGAGGGCGGCGGTCTTGCCGGTGCCTGCGAGGGCTTCGACGACGACGTTCCCACCCGCTGTGAACAAGTCGACGGCGGCCTGCTGTTCTTCTGTCGGACGCACGGTGCCGGAACCTCCCAAGTTGTCTGCTTCGGCGACTGGTGCCGCTCAGATCGCACATACCCGGTGAAGCGGGACCGCGACGCCCTCGCGACCACGAGGTATGGAATCGCCAAGATGCCCGTCGCCCCGGCAATCTTCACCGCGCTCTCGCGTACATCGCTCCGATGTCTGAAGCTGGCGCTAGGGCGTCCGCATGGTCGACGTCAGCGCTCAGGCGCGCAAGCACGCCACAGACATCCGTCTCTTCCGGCGTGCTCTCTTCTCCGACTCTTCAGACTCCAGCGCATGGGTAAGCAGCGGAGCCCCTCAACTCATGCCCAGCCTTCGGCGCCTCGGGCCGATCAAGTCGGCGAGCGACCGCCACGCGGAGCTCGGCTCAGACGGCAGCATCGTCGACGAAGCGGCCTTCACTGCGAATATCAGCGCGACGATCGACGGCCTGCTCGAAGCAGCCAGCGTCGCTGCAGCCTGACGCCTGGCCCGGGCGCGACTCGAACTCGCGTTATGGTCGTCAGGTGACAGATGAACGTACCCGCGCTCACAGCGTCGTCGAGGAGGTGCAGGCGTGGACCGGCAATGCAGCGATGGCGGCGCTGGTGGCACTGGTGGAGCGGGTGCGCCCTCACGATGAGAAGCCGTGGCTGCAACTGAACGAGCAGCTTCCGGCCTGGCTCATCGAGCTACTCACCGCGCCGCGTGGACAGGCGACGGATCCGATCGTCCAGTGCCTGCTCAGCGTGATCGCAATCGAGAAGCGCGCTGCTGACAGCTTCGACTTCCGCGGCATCGATGGCAGCACGTACCGCGAGCGCTCCGAGGCTGCCAGCGCCGATTTCGACGTTGCCACTCGGGAGCGCGTGTTGGAGTACGCCGTCGCGCTCGGGCTCGTCGAGCCGACGCAGCCCGCTGGCGAATCGTACGACATGACGCTGGTGCTCGGCGGTGGATTCCGTTCGCCGCTGCTGCGGACGCGGTATGCCGCCCTGCTGGAGCAGGGCGGCACGGACCTCGGCGAAATCTATCTGCTCGGCAGCCCCCGCTTCCTGCTCACGAGCACGTTGGCAGAGGCCCCCATCACCTCGTCCTACGCGCCGAACGCCTCCGACGAGTTCGACCTGATGATCGCAGCGGCGATCGAAGAGTTCGGCTTCGTCGCCGGCCCGACCGTGTTCGAGTGCAGATGCACCGATGCGTCGACCATCTGTCCGCATTGGCTCCGTACGCACAGCGCCGACGGCGTGCCGCCCGCATACACGCACGAGCGGTCACTCAGTCTCTCCTCACCCGCTGGTCGGCACCGTGGCTCCGTGATCTCCGCGAGCACCAGCCGCCCACCGTACCGGCCGGACACTTCGGATACGTTCGCGCTGTGGGCTCGATGCGCAAATCCAACGCCTGGTGGACGGGCCCTCGTCGTGACGACTCAGGTCTTCGTCCCGTTCCAGCGTTTCGAGGGTCTCAGGCGGCTCTACCTCCCGCACGGGCTGCACGTCGATGCGGTGGGCTTCGGCGCTGATTGGGGCGACAGACCGCTAACCGCTGAATATCTTCTGCAGGAAGTGCTCTCGGCGATTCGGTCCGCGCGTCGACTGCTCGTCGATGCGGCCGAGATCCTCCTCGACCACTCCTGAAGCCTGCTCAGGTCCCCTGTTGCGGCGACTCCGTGTGCTGTTTCGCCCAGGTGAGCCACCGTCCGAAGTAGCCGCCGCTGTGCGCCTCGAACAGCGTGCCGACCGGCGACGCGCGATCGATCCTGTCGAGCCCACCGAAGTCGTATGACGCGTCCTTGATCCTCCGTGACAGCTTCTGATAGCCGACATCATCGATCGCCACGCGCGCGTTCCCAGCAGGGGAGAACTGACTGAGTTCTTCCACCTTTCGCAGCGCGATGGCGATCGATGCCCCGACATCCGGCAACGAGTTGCCCCGGAGGAAGGCGACCCATTGCGTGAGCTGGAGTACGAGGGGGAGGTTGTTCTCGGTGAGCTGTTTCGTCGTCACCAGATCCCGATACGCGATATCGATGCCCTCTGGCGTCGGGGAATTGTCATGCGCGGGTAGACCGAGCGCTCGCTGCATCGTGAACTCGGCGCACATGCACCGCAACCGGATCACGCGAGTCTGCACATGCCAACTGGCGTCTGCCAGGTAGCCGTCGCGATAGCGACTCTCGACGAGCGCCCCCATCTTGTCGAGCTCTGAGAGCGCACCGAGTGCGGCATCAGCCCATTGCATCGGCGCCCTGACACGTCGCACAATCGCCTGATTCACGCTCCCCGGCTTCTGCAGACGTGAATTACTCATGATCTGCTCTAGCACCTTCACGGTCGACCCTGCAGTCGCCAGGTCGAGTTGATGGCGGGTCTCGAGTTCGACCTGATATTCGCGACGGGAAGTCCCGTCGTCGAGCACCGCGTGACGCAGTTCGTGACGAGCTTCATCCAGGAAGACGAGCGACGCCTGCAGCGCGCTAAGCGTGTTGGATTTGCCGATTTCAATGCTGCGGTCGCGCATGAGGAACACCGCATACTCGACGCGAGCTTTGGACGACTCCTGCAACTGCGCGTCGAGCACGCTGCTCAGGCTCGGCCCCACCTTGCCGGCCGCGTAGAGGTGCACGCCATGATCCGCCAGCAGGATGGTGCGTCTGCTGTGCAGGTCGAGCGACGACAGGACGTCGTCGAGTTTCGCTCGATTCCTGGAGTAGGTATCGATGTCGGTGACGCCTGCACCTTGTCGGATGTCGAGCGACTGCTGAAAGAGGCTTCTCGCCTCGCGTGAACGTGCTGCCTGCACGAAGGGTGGGCCGTCTTGCGGCTGATGCTCCTTGAAGGATGCACCCTCCTTCTTGAGGAGCGCAGGAGCAGCCCGGGGGTACGCACCCCAGACCGACATGCGTTCCCGCAGGATGCGTGACATCGCCGCTTCCTGCCACTGCAGGACGACGCTGTAGAAGAAGAGGGCGGCGAGCGCCGCCTGAGAGCGCTGGATCGCCACGAGCTCTCTCGCCACATCGGTTCGCAGCACCGCAGGCGCGTACGCAAGGCCGCTTCGCAGGTCGAGTATGTCGTCCGCGAACCATTCGGAGGCGACCCTGTACGTCAGATGCTGCACGCGCGCCGTCGTTCCGATCCGCCTCGCTTCAGATGCCTTGGGTGTGACGTCGAGGTACGCGCGGTGCAATTCTTCCGCTCGTCGGCGCAACAGCTGCAGCGCCTGTTCCTGGGCGACAGGACCGGTTCCTGGGATTAGCTCCTCGCCGAGATACGCGGTCACCTCCCTCGTGAGCCATTCGCGCTCGGACTGCACTGGTGGCCATGCCGCTGGCTCATTCAGGTCCCACAGCGGCGCCGACGGAGATGTGCGATCTGACGGCTTCAGCAGCGCGCTCGGGGGCGCTGGGTCGTCATCATCACCCTGCACTCGGAATCCGCCGGCAATCGCCGCCACACACACCTTGTGTTCACGGTCCGAAAGACGTTGCCGCAATGCCGACTGCGTCGGCGATGCATCATCTGAAACGCCAAGCGCCTCGGTCCGCTCGAGCGGGTACGCATCGACGCCCCAGTACGCCCTGACAGCCTTCGACGCAGCTTTGCGCTTGTCCTGCTCTGACTCTGCACCAGGTTCTGGTGCGGTGTCCGCAGCAGCTTCGAAGCAGCGGACCAGCGCCTGGCGCGCTCGGTACAGGTAGTCGGGCCGCCACTGGTTCCGGTCGTCTCTGACGACGGCCTTCAGCGGTCCGAGCTCCTCGATGGTCCAGGTGCCTTCGCCGCGAACCATCCGTCGATAGCCCCGCGCCAGTTCGATCAAGTTCCCCACAACCACCACGGGTTCGCGTTCCACCGATCCCCCTCCCGGGTCTCCCTGCCGCAACAGTACTACGCAGCCCCGCAGCCCGATGTTCCCTGTACCAGACTTTCCCGCGCTTCGCTACTCGCACTGGTTTCTTCCTCCCGCAGGGCCGTCTCGGGGGTGGAAACCAGCGCCCATCGAGCAGCCGGAAGAACCCGAGCAAACTTGCGGCATTCCCCTCCACGGAGGGGCCACAACTCCACAGCGGAGGCGGGCTTCACCCCCGCCCAGGGGCTCCGAGGCATTGGGACCGAGAGGAGCCCCCCCTTCTCCCGTCCACACGCACGAAGTGCAGTACACCACCCAATTCGAAAGGAACGCACGTGACCCGCAACTCGAAGCCCCGCCAGCAGCGTCCACAGCGCAACGGCGCGCTCACCATCACCCGCCACACCCGCACCATCTGTGCTTCGACGGGCAAGCTTCGCCTGCGTGATTCACACCAGGCGGCACACGCCCTGCAGAGCGCCCGACGAAGCGCGGCCCTCGGGTTGTTCTTCGACGGACAGACCAACCGCCGCGAGGCGAGCTATTACAAATGCAATTCCTGTAAAGGCTTCCATCTGACGAGTGAGGTCTACCGCGACCCCGCCGAATGGGCCCGCTACTGCCAGGCCCGTTGGGAAGCGGAACGCGGCGCCGAAGCCGCTGCAGAAGCCGAACACACCATGCACCTCACCCGCACGCGCATCACGGCGATCGCTGCCGTGCACGCTGCGGCAGCACTGCGTGCCGCCTGATCGCATGCGATGCGCCCCCGCCCCTCCGCTGCGCGCGGATCTAAACCGAACCCGAAAGGAGGTGATCGACATGCCCCGCACACCGACCTTCGCGATGTACGTCTGTCGCGGCTGCGGCACTGAATGTGCCTACCCGAGCCGCTTCATCCGGTGCCCCTCTTGTGGCATCAAGTGGAGCTGATCGCTCCACTTCCCCGATCTGCCGGTCGCTCTCGGCGAAGACGCCGACACTGGCCGGCAGATCGAACTCGTCTCACCGCTCGTCTGCCCCACCGAACCGCAACCACCGAGAGGTAACTCGCCGTGAAGAATCCGTTCTCCCGCAAGCCGGTCAGCTCCGACATCCGCCCACTCGCGCTGACCGAGCAGTACGCCAAGCCCGACCGCTCCACCACGATCTCTAACCCTGATACGCGCATGCCGATGCCGCACAGCGCCAACCGGGTGGAACCGCATGCGTCAGCGGACCATTTCCGCGACCTCGTGCGCCAGAAGGTCGCAGCACTCGCCGCCTCGGGTGCCCTCGATCAGGACAACCTGCAGGCACTCTCGCACGAGATCGGCTCCTGGCACGCCACCTGGCGACAGAGGGTCGAGCAGGATGCCGTCAACCGCACCGAAGTCGCACAGCTGCTGCTCGCTCAAGCGGTGCAGGACAAGATCGTGTGCGCCGGCGAACTCACCGCAGCCCGCGCCAACCGCGCGGAAGTCGCAGATGCCCGCGGGCAGATCCTTCGCGGATGGGGTTTCACGCACCACGTGCACGCCACACCCGACAGCGTGCTCGCAACGCCGACACCGGTGATCGAATCACGCGTCCGCGCGGTCGCCGCACCAGAACCGGACAGCCCGTCGCCCGACGTCGAGACCACGGATTCCTCCGTGATCGACTTCCCGCTCACACCAGTCACCCGAGACCAGAACGGTCCCACCTTCGATTCCAAGGAGAACTTCGCGTGAACCGCACACCGACACCGGCGCCCGAGCGCGCCGAGTCCAACGTCGCAGCACCGAACCACGCCTCGCTCGCCGCAGCGACAGCCTCTCCCGCCGCGCGGGCTCGCGCACGCGGATGGGCTCTCGTCGTCCTCGTCTTCGCAGGCGGGATGGACACCTTCCTCGCCATCCCGGCGTTCAACGGCCTGTTGAGGGGCGAACCCTGGCAGTCCTGGATCTGCGCCATCGCGTTCGCCCTCATCTCGGTGAGCTCCGCGTACGCCGCTGGCGTGCTGTACAAGCAGAGCAAGCGACGGCTGAGCTTCGTGGCACTCGTGGCATCCGTCGTCATGGTGATCGCGCTCTGCATCCTTCGCGTCCAAGCAGCGTCGATCAACTCGTCGAGCACAGGCTACGAGGGAGGCGCCGCGCTGCACGACGAGGCCGCAGCCGAACTCGGCATCGCCTTCGTACTCGCGCTCGCGATGCTGGCGTTGATCGGGCTCGCGTGGATCGACGGGTTCAAGATCACCCTGGCCCCGGCGGAAGAGCTCTTCCGTGAACTGGAACAGAAGCTCGCCGCCGCGAACACCGAGGTCGCCGGGCTCGAAGGCGAACATGTGCGGCTGAACGAGAACCAGACGATCGCTGAACTCCGCCTTCAGCACCTCCCGGACGAGCGCAAAGAGGCCCTGCTCGGACTGCAGTCGTTTGCCGACGAGCTGCGCGAACTCAGCCGCACCGAGATCGTGATCCACCTCGGCAACCCGACGGCCACGAGCGGCCTCGACCTGCCGCTGACCGACACAGAAGAAACCAGCAACACCTCCTCACCGAACGAAGGAAACCAGCCGTGACCACTCCGAAGCTGCACCAGGCGGCGATGAATCTGCCGCTCGCAAGCCCTCTGCCGTACCCGCTCTTCCAGCGGCTCCGCGACGCCTGGATCGTCGGACGCCGCGACGGCCAGAAGAAGGCCGCCCACGATGTCACCGGCAGCGAGCAGCCCTCAGCATCGCTGCGCGGACTCGATGCCGAACTCACTGCTCGGTGCGAATGGGAACGTCTCGAGGCCATCCGCATCGCAAGCCCGCTGATCGACGAGCATCGCGAACACCTCACGGTGATCACGATGCTGAACCGTCAGATCATCGAGGCGAACGCCGAGATCGATGCCAGGTCTGTCACTGATCCCTCGGAGTACGACCGGGTTCCGAAGAGCGAAGCACACCTGACACCGGCGCAGCGCAAAGAGCGACGAGACCGCGAGGCGCGCAATGCCATCGCGCCGCTCATCGCCCGCCGCGATGCAAGCGATGCGCAGGTCAAGACGCGCGAGCTGCAGGCCGCCGAGATCGCCGGGATGCTCGTCACGCTCTTCGAGGCGTTGCAGACACGGGTGACCACCCTCGCGAACCACTACGAGCGGCGCGCTGCGAATCAGATCCGCAGCTACCTGCGCCGAGCGCCCGGCGACGCGGAGCACCCGCTCAACCGACGCGCTGCCTTCTCTCCGCCGGAATGGGCGTGCGAACCGAACCCGTGGCTTCCGGCGGAAGGAGGCCAGCGGTGAACCTCACCTTCCGCTTGCTCGCACTGCTCCTGGCCGGAGTTCTGCTCCTCACCGGCTGCACCGACAAGCTCGCCACGCAGGCGAGCGTCGACGGCAGCACGCCCGACGCGGTGGTCATCATCGCTGGCGCGCACGCCAACATGCCCGTCGCGCAGTTCCCTGTGGAGCTCGCGACGGTGCTCGAAGCGGCAGTCGGCGCGCAGTCTCCCGTCACGGTCATCGCGAACGACGGCACCCCCTCGGTGTCGTTCCAGCTCTCCGGCTACACCGTCAGCACGACCAATCCCGAGGCGATGCGCAACGACATCGACGGAGTGACCAGTCAGGTGATCAAAGCGGTGAAGAGCGTCGCCGCCGACGCGGACGGCAATGATCTCGGCGCGGCGCTCGCGGTGGCTCGCGACCAGCTCACCGCCAGCCAGGCTGTGACACCGATGATCATCGTGATCGACAGCGGACTCAGCGACCGTGGCTACCCGCTCATGACCACACCTGGCATCCTCAGCGCCGACACCAGCGAGCGCGTCGTCGAGGTCGCACAGGAGAACAGCTACCTTCCGATGATGCCGACGAACACCACCGTGACGTTCGTCGGGCTCGGCTACGGCGCCGCCCCGCAACCTGACATCACTCCCGCTCAGCGAGATAATGTGAAGAACGTGTGGCGCGCTTTCGTCGAGGCGAGCGGTGCCACTGCGGTGCTGATCGACAAGCCGCGAACCGGCGACGGACCGGAGACATCGTTCACCACCGGGATCGTCGCCGCCGATTCGTACGAGACGCTGTCGTTCACCACGACGGATGATGGAGTGGTGCAGGCGACCGTCGGCGCCGATGTGCTGTTCGCGAGCAAGAGTTCGGAGTTGAGCCCACAGGCCCAGGAGTCGCTGGAGGAACTGCGCGACTTCCTGGTCTCAACGCCTGGCTCGATCCTGATCACAGGGCACACCGATGCCACCGGCACCGACGAAGTCAACATCCCACTCGGCGCTGCCAGAGCGGAGGCGACGAAGGCGTGGCTGGCCGATCACGGCGTTGATCCGTCGCGCATGACCGCTGAAGGGCGCGGCTCCTCCGAGCCCGTCGTGCCGTATGCCACGACGCCTGAGCAGTTGCAGCAGAACCGCCGAGTGGTTGTCACGGTCACGCCGTAATCGCCGACCCTGCTACTAGCTCTTCGCCGCCGCGATGCGCCTGAGAAGGGTCCGCAGCGCTGCGGTGTCATCCTCGGTGAACTCGGTCATCGCGGAGGACACCGCAGCGTCGCGAACGGCGAGCGCTGCATCCAGCACGATCCGACCCGACGGCGTCGTCGTCGGGATCCGCCCCGCCGGTTCGCCGGGTCGTACAAGAGCGCCGGGACCTGAACGGTCAGCGCGTTTGATCGGCTCTGTGCGTGATCAAACCGAAACCCTGACCGAGGACAGGATCCATGCCGAAGACGCCTAACGAGATCTCCATCGAACCCGTATCCGAGGAGTATGTCGTCACGGTCGCCCGCATGCGCATCTCCTCTCCGAAGGCCAGGACCGGCTTGCTGAGCGCCCAGCACTTCAGGTAGGCCTCGGGGGGGTGTACGCGGCCGTCGTGAAGTCCGGCCCGGACGCCCATACGGGTTCGGCAAGTCCTTCCAGTACTCCTGCGCGAACTCCGCGATCGTGGCACGGAGACGTGCTGCTGCGGCGGGCTTCAGCTTCGGCTCGATCGTGGGTGGAAGGTAGGCATGCTCGGCGGTCACGACCTGTTCCATCGTCCGCATGAAGTCCATGAACGTCTTCGTTGCTCACATACCCGGTTCCAGAGCGTCTTCGCCGCCGACAGGCGAACCGTGTCGGGAGACAGCCGACACATTCAACTGGCGGAGATTTGAGGTCATCGCTGGCGGCTTTGCTTCGCGGGACGATGGCAGGATGGCAGAGTGGAGTACAACCCGTTTACCGCGCAGGTGCGTGAGCAGACCACGTTCATTGGCACCTTGCGTGCCGAGGCGGCCGAGCGCCGCGAACACCTCGACTGGTATGACAGCTTCGACCCACAGTCCGCGTTGCAGCACGCGGTAAACGAGGTTGAGCGCATTTCGCGGGAGCGAGCCGAGCTTCAGGAGACGCTCGATGACGCGCGCGCACGTATGCAACGTGCGCGTCCTCTGACGTGGTTTCGCCTGTACCCGCCAGCGTTGCTCGTGAAGCACGTGAGGGATTCCGGCAAGGAGTTCCACACATCGAAAGCCATCTTCACGACTAGTTCCGCGCGCATGCCGGAACTTGAGGCTGAAGACGCTCGCGCGATTGAGGCTGTTGCGAACCAGCGTGCGGAGGGTGAACGGCACGCCTCGTTCGACCGGCAGGCAGTGGTCGAGCGTCTGAGCGCGCTCGAAGCAGATATCGAGGCTAGAACACCTGGCCTTGAAATACTCAACGATCGCGAGGAACGCCTTCAGGAGAAGCTCGCGGAACCTCTGAAGGCGCTGACCAATGCTCAGGCCGAACTGCGGGAGTTAAGGCAGAAGGCTGATTTGGCACGTAGCTATCTGAATGATCTCGAGAACGCTCCGGATTCCCGGGCCAGAGCGAAGATCCACAGGAACTCGGAGACCGACCTCGGAGATGACAAACCTTCTCGGTTCATCGGCCAAACAAGGGGGAGGATAGTTCAGCTCGAGCGTCAAGTCCGGAAGCTGGAGGAGCGCGTACGAGGCATCGTGCGTCAAGGGACACTGGATGTGCAGACGCTAATCCTCGACGGGAGCAACCTCTGCCATTCAGGAGCCGAGAAGATCGGGCTCTTCGCGATAAGGGCACTCACGCCGTACCTCCTCGAGGGCAGGGAGGTGCAAGTCGTATTCGATGCATCGGTCGTCCGCTTGCTCAGCCTGAGTGTCGAACGGCTTGAGTCAGAGCTGTCAGATCTACAAGTGCACGTTGTCGATGACAAGGCGACCGCAGACAAGATCATTCTCCGCCTCGCGAGCGAACCGGGCTCCTACGTGCTCAGCAACGATCGGTTTGCGGACTACCCCGATATGCCCGCGGTCGTGGCGGGCAGAATCATTACCGTCGAGATCATCGGGGGACGCCGTGCGATTATCGATGACCTCGACATTGACGTCTCGTTCAGCAGGACTCGGTAGGGCTGCCAGTAGCCAGGTTTCTACCCGGGGAGCGGAGTCGGGACGCTACTGTCCGATGATGTCGTTGTAGCCGGTGTCCTCTTTGAGCTGCTCATACGTGTCAGGGAACTTCGTGCTGATCTCTTCTACGAGATTGTCACTCAGTTCTTCGTCGTAGTCGTCTGAGGCGTTGTTCGCGTGGAACATCTCCACTAGCGCGTCGGCGTACTCCGGATCATCTTCTCTGCCTACCATGGCTTCATCTTGCACCATGAGGTTGAGTTGGCGCACCCCAGAATCGCACAGCTCAACCGGATGTCTGAACGCCTAGATACGCTACCCACATGCCAGAGGTCACCGAGTACGCCAATTACCTGAAGAGCTACTACGAGGACGAGCTCCCGCGCGGGAGCGTGCTTCTCTTCAGCGATGCCTCCTTCGAGGAGTACGTAGAGAATGACCCCGATCCCATTCTTGTGGGTGACTGGCGGCTTGATGAGACAGAGCACGGGTACGCCTTGATGCTTAGTTGGGTCGGCAACGAGCGTCGCTACGAGTCGAGCATGGGTGGACAGCTACCGCCGTTCTGGTTCAAGGGGACTGAAGCCGACACCGGTGGAGATGCCCGCCTCTACCTGATGGGACCGTCGAACGAAAAGCCCGTCGAGCACTGACCTGTTGGCTATTTCCCAACGCCATTGCAACCGTCATTCTGCATCCGATGTCGGGGACCGCAGCTACGCTGACCGAGTGTGCCTCTTACGGTCTTGATCCCCGCGTTCACAGCTCTGAGTACCAGGATGTCGTCGACCATGCCGTGATCGATGCCCTCCGTACCTGGTCGGCGTCGAACGACGGGAAGACTCTGCTCCCCACCGGCATCAAGGCGCGAAACCTCAACCCCATCTTCACCGGCCTTTCCACGCTGACGCTGGGCTGGTGGGGCTACCTCGTCGACGGCGCGACAGCCCGTTTCCCCTCGATCAACACCAAGTCGGAGCGCCTGGCGACTGGCAAGGGACCGATCGGTTCCCGGGCTATCGTGCCGGCGATCTACTGGCGAGAGTTCCAGAAGCCGAACAAGGCCCTCCACCACCTCTTCTTGCCGGGAAACGATCTCCTCGGACTCGCCGCCGTCACCCGGCGCGGACGCACCGCGGACGGCCAGGAGTACACCTGCTATTCCCTGGTCATGCAGCCCGCAGCGGACCACATCTCGAACATCCACGACCGGATGCCGCTGCTCATCCCCGCCGGTTTCGCCGAGGAATGGCTGACCAGTATGGCTCCGGCCGGGCAGCTCATCGACGCTGCGCGTGGCGCATCGCAGCCGCTCGCGACCGCGATCGTCGGCACGAGGCAGGGAGCGGCCGCGGAGCCTCTCTTCTAGGCGACACACCGGGTATGTGATCCCCACGGAGGATCACACATGCCGCTCTCATACCCGCCCCTGAAGGCCGTGGAAGTCGATGGGGTCAAGAAGTGGACTGCTGTCTGCCGCACCTGCGGGCAGGACGTCGTCCGCGTTCCGCAGCTGGTGAAAGCCGCGGCCGAGGAAGCCCGCCGGGCTCACGGCCACGAGGCTGAATGCACGCGGGGTCAGCGATGACCAGTTGCACAGCCGATGACTGCGACCGACCGGTCTGCGCCAGGGGACTCTGCCGGAAGCACTATCTGCAGGCGTGGCGCGACCATAGCCTGACCGAACACGGTTCATCTCGCGCACCCCTCCCTGAGTGCCCGCCAGGCCCGATCACATGCACACCGTCGAGGGATGCTGGACCCATCATGGATGTCGCTGCTCCTCCTGTCGACACTCGCGCAAGATGGAGCGGCAGCGCAGGCGCTCCCGGCTCCGTGCGTACGGACGCGAGGATCAGATCCGCCCGCGCCGGGTGGACGCAGCACCAGCACGCGCAGTCCTTCAGCGCCTGCTGGACTCGGGGTTCGCGCTCGAGCGGATTGCCATCGCCGCCGGCGTGCCCCATTCCACGCTCACCACCCTCCGATTCGGACGTCGTGGCGCCGCCGGCGTTCATCTGAAGACCATCGAGGCTGTCGTCGCCGAAGCGCTCCTCCGTCTGGAGCCGCAAGCCATCTCGACCAGCACGGTACCCGCGACGGGGACCACGCGGCGGCTGCAGGCACTCGTGGCGACCGGGCAGACCCAGAGCACGATCGCCCAGCTCCTCGGCCGCAGTGTCGGCAACGTGTCGCCTCTCGTGCACCGTCGACGGCAGCTCGTGACTGTGGGCACCCACGACGCCGTCACGACGCTCTTCGACGCCATCTGGGATCAGCGCCCCGAGGGCCCGATGCACGATGCGGCACGCCGGCTTGCGGAACGCCATGGATGGCTGCCACCGCTCGCGTGGGATGATCCGGATACCGACCCCGAGCCTCCCGCTGTCGACCGCGACCCGGACCTGGTCGACGACATCGCCGTCGCACTGGCACTCCAAGGAGACGGGCCACGCTTGACCCCTGCGGAGCGCCGCATCTGCGTGAGGACCCTGTGGGCGCGGAGGTACTCGGACAATCTCATCGCAGCCACGATCCGCTGCGACGCGAAGACGGTCGGGCGCATCCGCGAAGAACTGGAACTACCCGCGTTCGACCTGACCGAACTCATCGAGCACCGCGCCGCTTGACCGCGAACCTTTCAGGATCGGGTCGACAGATCCCGGGGCCAATCGACGATCGTCGACTCGATGCGTTCCCCCGATCCCAGACGAACAAGTGCGGAAACTGCCTTGATTTTCATGGCGCCGCTCGCTTCCAACAGGAGCAGGGATTCGAGCATGATGAACCACTGCAGAGACCCACGTCCTGCAATCGCATTGGCAAGGGTGGGTTGCTTCCGGGGTAGTCGTTCCGCCCCAGAAACGGTACATCTTCCTCTTGCTCGCGGCCAGAGATTCCCACGCGAATCCGGAAGTCGATGGCATCCACTACGACGGGGAGAGTGCCGGTGTTGTTGACGTCTGCAACGAGCACGCGGTCCATCTTACGAAGATGAGGGTTCAGGTCGAGCACGGCAGGGATCGATTCGAGCCGGCCAGCCGTGACACCGTCGGAATGGGTCACCAATCCGCCTAGCACCGAGACGGAAATCTCGCGAAGAGGCTGGTGAGTTTGTGCGAACTCCTCAAGGATCGAAATCAGGGCTCCTTCGGTGAGCCGCGGCGCCAGCGAGTCGAACCCGTCTTCGACCTCGTTATCCCCCTTCCACTGGGTCAGTAGTTCGACCGAGTGTTTCTCCGGCTCGAGTCGGTCGATGAGGTTGTGGTGTGTCACGCACATCAACATCAGATTCGAAAAGGCGCGCCTCTCGTCATCGGTCATGGTCCCGTCGTATCGGGCGCTCTTCGGATTCGCTCCACGGATATGCGCGATCTGCACCCCGATGATGGCATGTCCATTCACGAGACTCATGATCGGAACCTCGCATTCCGGGTAGTAGCAGACCCCCTTCGAAAGTCGGAACAGGGCACGCTCAGTGCCGGTCTCGTAGTCGCTCGGACCCTTCGCCATCCTCCGATTGTCGGCCATGAGATACATACAGACAATCCGCTGGGCGAGACAACGTGCGAGTCAGCTCGGGGCTACGAACGGCTGTAGGTTTCGTCGAACCAGCGCACGAACGCCAGCGTGATCCCCGACTGCTTGCTGATCCTGTCGTGCACGGCCGCTGATCATGGACGGGAAGGAAGGTGATGGTCCCGGCGACGCTGGCTCCGCAGCCGCATGCGCACACACGGTCACCCTGTTCCTGGTAGGTGACAGGGATCCGGAAAGCGTCGACGGCCGTCCCGATGAGAGCGTCGTAGTCCGGGTCTCCCGCCGAGAGCACCCGTCCAATGATGGCCCGCTTGCCGCCTGGCACGTATTCGAAGTCACCGATCGCGACGACGACCTTGACGCGGCCTTGGTGGGAGAACGTCGCCAGCCGCTCGTTCCTCGAACGCTTCCCGAGCAGCCAGACTCCGCGGTTCTGCTCGTAGACGTCCTCTTCGCTGAGGTTCTCTGCCCAGCCAATCCAGGTTCGCCCCCAAGGATCGTCAGCTGGGTCGACGTCGTCACGGCGGTCGTCGAGCTTGAAGTTGATGGACATGAGCACCCTCCCGATAGATTGAATCCTTGTCGCCCCGCCGGGTATGTGGCTGGCATGACCGATCAGCTTGCTTCCGGCGCGAACGACCTCGACGCTGCCCGCGCGCAGATCATCGCTCACGCTCGAGCCGAGCGGACCCGCGAGATCATCGGATTCGTCCAGGACTTCGACCACCTCACCGCGGTGCGGATCGACAGCGAGATGGCTGCGCGTCATCCGGAGGAGGTCGAACGGCCGCAC
The DNA here is from genome assembly GCF_005502545.1 of Microbacterium sp. Beta. Taxonomy (NCBI): domain Bacteria; kingdom Bacillati; phylum Actinomycetota; class Actinomycetes; order Micrococcales; family Microbacteriaceae; genus Microbacterium; species Microbacterium sp. Beta. The sequence continues at coordinate 199,305 of NZ_SCOG01000002.1, read as the reverse complement.
GGAATGAAGATCGTTGACGGCGAGATCGAGGTCTGCGACACCTGCGTGAACTCGGAGGGCAACCCCGTCGACTGGGATCAGGCTCACACCGCCGACGTCCCGGCCGGCGCTCTGACCTTCGAGCAGCAGATCGAGGCGGTCGACCGTGCCGACTGGCGCTCCCAGTACCGGACGCGCCCGTACCCAGGGGTCACCGGAGGCATCCCGGACAGGCAGTGGCTCACGGGCCTGCACGCCGAGGGCTACGAGATCGTGAAGCGAGTGCCCTCCGATGCCTAGGACTTCGGTGCGCTCGGCGCTCTGGGGCTTCCACCCGGCGTATCGGGGCAAGGACGGCTCCCCTTACCCGCTGAAGCTCGCGATCGGTTCTGAGCGTGCGTGCAACGGCGAACGAACTCGCCGCGAGAAGCAGGGCGGCTGGACGCTGGGACGGTACCGTCAGGGCGTCCCGCCGACGGGTTTGCGCCTCCAGTGCGATGAGCTGTATCCGGAGCGCTCGCGCCTCGGCGAAGCACGCATCTGCGCTCGGTGCGGTGCTCCGTACGAGCCCTGCTAAAATTCGCCGGGTCGATCCAGCATCGCTGCGAACAGCTCGGCGATCCCGTTCCTGACGTGATGAACTGCACCGAGTGCTACATGCGGTTAAAGAGGTCTAGGACACCTCGGTGGCTGGTGCGTCGCAGCCTCAGGGGGCGCGGTTCGTTCGCGTTCAGGATGCCTTCGCGAGATCAATGATCCACTGCGGGGTCGGGACGCGGCGTGCCTTGTTGCCGCGGACGACGATGCGCGCGGCGATTCGACGTTCCGCCTCAGTGGGGGCCGGCCGGCCGGCACGGCGCTCGAGTTCTTCCTTCGTCATACCGCACCTCCTTCGCGATGAGATCTGTCCCTCTGTAAAGAGTATCTCGCGTGCGGAACGGAAGTCTACATTCCCGGTCGCGTCGGCAGCTGCGTTTGCCTAACGTCAGAGCCGTTCTGGAAGCGGATCATCGGGGTGGAGGCCGTCCGCGATGAGATCCGCTTCCCCTTCGGCATCCGCGTCGCCGAGTGCATCCCGCTCAGCCTTCGTCCAGTCGTCTTCGTCGAGCCCATCGCCGAGTGCATCGAAGGTCACGGCGGCCGCGACCTCGCCGAGAAACGCCTTCTCCTCTCGGCGGGCGAGCCTTGAGCTCTGGAGCGCGTCGATCGCCGCGGCCCCTGCGGCCCGTTCACTCGCACTGGTGTCCGGATTGACGTAGAGGTTCAAGGCCCATTCGACCCGCTGCCACCATGCGTTGAGCCGAGACTGATGCCGCGTACCGGCGAAGGCCAAGGATGCCGCCACTACTGCTGCGAATCCTCCGAAACCTGGGCTGGTGAGCCAGCTGCTTGTCCACGGCCATCCGGCGTCGCGCCACCAGGGCCACAGGCTCTGCCACCATGCTGGAACGTCAATCAGTCCGAGCAGTTGCAGAACGACGATAGTCAGTCCCCCGGCCAGTGCGAACACAAGCAGGGAGATGACCGGATGCGCCGATACCCACGCCTTCACGGGTGAACCTCGAGGATGATCGGCACTGTCTGGCTCATGGCGCGGAGTCTAAGGGGCACGATCTGTTTGGGGTCGAGGTCGGCAGGTACGTTCTCGGGCTGATCGCATCTGCTCATACATCCAGCGTAAGTGCTTCTTGACGGCTTAATCCTGGCCGACGCGTCACGAGAATCCGGTGAAGTTGGCAACGGCGTCGGCAGCAGACCTCGACCGTGACCTGATCGTCGTGGGATCGCAAGCCCCGGCCCCTGGCCGCACTTCACGCCGCATGGACCATCTGGCAGCATTAGCCTCTCCGATGCGCAGCGACCGACCCTGCTGAGCGCGAGGAGATCTACCTCAGATCGATCCGGGTGTTACTCCTTCACGTAGCCCTTAGCGCCGTTGATGCTCAGTGCCGAGACGCACAAAGCATCTCCGTCGCCATTGGTCGTGACGTCGAACTCGACATCTTCTCCGAGGTTCCCGAGCACCTCTCCTGCCTCCGTTTCCTCACGGATGGAGTATTCGAGTCCGGAGAAGTCCCAACGATCTGGAGCACCGACGCCCAACTCGTAGCTGTCAGGATCGCTTTTCTCCCAGCCCCCCTCGCACAACAGCTCATTCGCCCGGTCCACGTCGGCGGCGATAAACGCGTTCGCCAGTTCCGTTGCGACGTCAGCTGGCGTGGATGGAGACGCAGGTGCGCACGCTGTCACGAGCAATCCGATGCTGAAAACGGCAGCAACGACTGCGCTGCTGCGTGTCGTCGATGTCGTCATGATGGGCCTCCTCAAGCTCCAGTCGCCGTGTTTGGGGCGATCTACTTGCTTGGAAACCTATACCCGGCCTGCAACAATCCGTTACAGACGGGCCTCAGTATGGCGAAACGACAGGCTCACCCGTTTCGTACCCGTCACGCTCATCATTGGCCTGAGCCAGGTAGCGCAGGCTGTCCACCACTTGCAAATCAGCCTCAGTCAGCGCCCGCTCGGCCCAGTTATCGGGACAGTAACGCTGCGCGATCTCGTCCAGGGTGAGTGGCTGACCATCGATCTCCGTCGTGTAGCGCTGAGCGAGGCCCCGACCCGAGGGGTCCTCAATCGACGCCCAGTAGCTTGCGACCGAATACGCGCGAAGTACCTGTCGCATGTGTCGCGGGGACACTTCGGACGGGTACTTCTCACGAAATTCGTCGATGAGCCTCTGACGCGACTCGACGTTGAGCGTCTGCGCGTCCGCACCGAGTTTCTTGTTGAGCATCCGCTCGGTCTTGGCGTTGCCTTCCTCGAATCGATGCCAGTTCGCTCGGACATAAGCGTCTTCCGCGCCATGCAGCCAGGTCCGGTACGCATGAGATGCATTTGACAGCACACGGTCGGAGATCGGCGATGACTCCCAGAACTCGATGTACGCCTCATACGAGGGGAATCGATCGGGTGGATATAGGAAGCTTCCGCTGGTCTCCTCAGCCAAGTTCCCCTCCGGATCTGTGAGGTGGCGGGTAGCGAACTCCCCGCCACGTCCGTTCGGCGCACCTGCCGGACGGCGGACGGTCTCGATTGCACTGCCCATGTTAGGCCTCCTCCGAAATCACTTGCGGCCTCCACCGTTGATCCCGCCACCGCGCATGCCGGACGCGAAGGCCGCACCCATGCGCTCTTGCTGAGCAGCCATGGCGGCTTCCTGCTTTGCACGCTGAGCCTCTTCAGCTGCAGCTTTGCGTGCCGCGGCCGCCTGTTGAGCCGCCCCCGCTTGTGCGGCGCGATACTCGGCGACCAGGCGGTTGTTCTGTGTGCGCTGCGTGAGCAGCTGGTGCGCCGAGCGGGAGCCGCGGGCGACGAACTGCGCACCACGGGCGGCGGCCTGGACGCCGCGGGACTGCGCGAAGACCTTGGCCTCGGAACGGATCGCGCCCGCGGCTACGGCGCCGGAGATGCCGGCGACGGGGGTGTTCCACGCGGTCGCAGCAGCCGAGCGGACGCCGAGTGCTGCACGGTTCGCGGCGGCCGCGGGGAGGTCGCGAACCGCGGCGAAGGCGCGGGCTGCGCCGGAAACGTTCTGTCGTCGCATCTGCTCGCGGTACGCATAGAGCCCCTCGGTGTTCAGCTGCTTCTCGCGCAGCTTCCCGGCGAGCTCCTCGTCACCGTTGTTCCGGGCCTGCTTGATCTGCTGGCGGAAGTCCGTGCGCAGCTCGCGGAGCCCCTTTCGAGAGTCCTTCCGGGCGAGTAATTCGCGGTAGGCAGCGGTGTCCCCGGCGGCAGTCGCGCCAGTGGTCTCACGCTTCCAGTCCCGCGCCGCGCGCAGCTCCTCCTGGCTTGCATTCACACGCTCACGCTGCTGCTGCGTCGCCTTGGCCTTGTCCGCAGCGACTTTCTGCTTGTCGGTCATTCCGGCGGAGCGCGAGTCCATGGCGCTCCGCCTGCCGGTCCCGCCCGTGCCGCCACGTCCGCGCCCCGTGGCGCTTCGGACCATGTTGGCCCCGCGCCGGAAGCTGTTCATCGCCGAACGCACACCAGCGAACGAACCGAGGCCGGAGCCGATACCCGCCATCGCGCCGGCACCGATCGCGCCGCTCGCGCCCGCCTTGCCCCATGCGGTCGCGCCGCCGACAGACACTGGCGATGGTAGCTTCAGCACCTTCTTGAAGAAGAAGTGCACGCCGACCAGGGCGATTACTGGCGCGATTCCGGTCCAGATCATCTGGAAGAACGAGCCGCGGCCGAACATCGTGTCGCCGATGAGGATCAGCAGGCGAGTCACGGTGACGACGAGCCCGATGATGACCGTGATCATCGACGCGAAGATCACCAAGCCGAGAACCTGGTTCAGAGCCTTCCCGATCCGCTCCTTGAACGGGGACTCGGACATCAGCGCCGAGATCAGTACGAACCAGAGGAGGAAGATGAATCCGGCAAGGGCGAGGTTCGCGAGGAACGAGATCAGGTCGACGTAACCGAACGAGGCGAGTCCGAAGATCGATCCGGCGACGTACGCTTGGGCTCCGCCGACGTTGCCTGCCGCCCCGACGCCGGTTAACGCTCGGAGGTAGTCGGAGACGGCCGCCGGATTCTGTGTCTTGGATGCCGCATCACTGATCCAGCCGCTGTCCCCGGAGACGTCAAAGATGTCCGGGAAGTTGTCGCTAGATCCCCCCTTCTGCCACTCCCAGCCCTTCTGGCACTCCTCAGGAGCGCTCTCTGTGGTGAGCTTCAAAGTGTCGTGCTCATACCCTGCCCACCCGTCTCGGAGCGCCCAGGTCACCTCGGGCCCGTTCACGGCTGTGGCCTTGCACGCGGCCCACCAGACCATCACCGCAGCGGTGTCGTTGTCCGATGACGGGTTGAACGGCGCGGCGAGGGAGACGTCACCGGAGCGCTCGGCGTAGTTGCCGGTGTAGGTCAGGAAGGTGCCGTCGCCGGTCTTCGCGGCGACCTGGTTCCGGAGCGCGTAGAAGGCACCCCACGGCGTTGCCTTCGTCGAACGGATGTCGAGGAGGTGGCAGTACGTCGCGTCTGCGTAGGGGTTGTTGTGCCCAAGCTGCGACCGCTTCCAAGTCTCCAGGCCCGTGGTCGCCCACATGGCATCCATCACTCGCGCGATCGTCTTCGCCTGTGCGCCATCGAGACGGGAGTTCCAGGTCGCCATCGTCTCGAGACGACCCCAGAGCGCGTCGTTGATCCCACGGCAATCGAACAGTCCTTCGGTGTCGCGATCGTTCGGCTGCAGCTGGCCGCCGATCCCCTCGATACCTGTGACGAGCGCGGTTGCGACGGAGTCGGACAGATAGGAGATTGAGTCGTTCATCGTCTTCACGACCCATCCCGGGGTGAGCGGCGATGGGCGGTAGGAGCCGTTCTCCTGGTCGACGATGGTGCCGGCGGCGTTGATCGTCATCCCGAACAGAATTCCGAAGATGATGAAGATCGATCCGACGCGTCGGAAGATCAGCCCAGCTCCCCGGCCGACTGAGCGGACGATCGTGACGACGATGAGGACCAGCACCAGCACGACGATGATGAGGACGGCAGGGTTCGAGGTGGGATTGCCGTCCATGCGGAACAGCGTGTCGACGAACGTGCCGCCTGCGATGTCCATGTATCCGCCGAACGAGGAGATCGCGTCGAAGCTGACCGCGTTCCTGGTGAGCATCCCGGTGAAGCCCCAGATCGAGTGCCCGGTGCTGAGGTACGGGGATTCGACGAGGTTCCTGGATGCCGAGTCGACAGCGTTCGGGATGGAGAAGCCATCGAACTTCGTGTAGAAGCCGCTTGCGCCGTCGTTCCATCGGGGGAAGATCCGGTAGGCGTTGTCATCGAAGGTCGCGAACGGGTAGGCCCAGGAGTTCTCCAGCCCGTACTCCCGCTGCAGCTCCTCGACGCCGGGGTCGTTGATCTCGGGACCGGCGGCGGGGACGACGCGCGTCGACTCGGAGCTCATCGTCGTAGGCGCGGCGGCTGCAGGTGCTGGGAGGGCGCTTCCAGTCAGCGGCAGCACAGCCGCGAGGGCGAGTATCATGGCGCCGAAGGCACGGCGGAGCCCGATGCGGGACGTCTTCGGCGCGGTCATGCGGGTCCTCCAGGTCACGTGCGGTATCGGGGTCGAGCGGCGTCGGGAGCGTTGATGTCGATCGGCGCCTCGAGCGGGATGACCGTCGGTTGGTGCATGACGAGCACGGGGTCCCCCATGACCTCGCCGGCGGCGAAGAGGGTGCCATTGCTGGCGTTGCGCTTGTCGAGGATCGCCTGCCAGTTCCGAAGCTTCATACCCCTCCGCTGGCGCCCCTCCCAGAGCGCAAGGCCGACGGTGACGGCGATGACCGGTGTGATCAGCGCGAACGGGCCGAGGAATGGCAGGAGCAGGAGGGTGGGGAACGCCGAGAGGACCAGCGACATGCCGATGACGACGGCGGTCCGCCTGCGCACTTCGAACGTCATGACCACCCAGCGCCGCTCGTCGTTCTTGCGTCGTCCGGTGAGGTGGGTGAGGTCGTAGACGTATGGCAAAGGCATCGGCGTCCGCCGTTATCCGCCGAGGAAGCCAGCAGCCCAGGTGACGATCGCGGACAGCACAGTGAGCAGCGCCGTGGCGACCAGCAGGATCACCGGGACGATCAGCTCCGGGCCGGCCATCAGTCCGCCGAGGACGACGAGGACGGTCGGGAACCCGCCGGGTGCCCCGTTGCCCTTGCGCTTCTTGTACAGCCAGACAGCGATGGAGACGATGATGATCAGGACACCGCCGGCGGCGAGCAGGATCCGCCAGCCTGCTGGCACCTGCCCCCACAGCATCGCCCATCCGGACAGCAAGTTCATGAGGTCCTCCTAGTTCGAGCTCTTATCCGTCCACCCCTGCGAACAGGGATCTGGGGTCGATGCGTTTTCAGCTCGCGGCGACGGCGACGGCTTCGGCGTGCAGGCGGTCGGCCAGGGCGGGGTGGCGACGGAGGGTGGAGGCGACCTTCTCGTAGCCGCGCATATCGATGTCATCCCCGAACGGTGCGAAGAGGGCCCGCTCCTCGTCGGTGGTGGCCTCACCGGACTCCCAGCGGTCGAGGAGCCCGAGTACGCCGCCGGGGGCGTTCGCGACCGTCTGCTTGAACTTGCGCGCCTGCCCGGTGGTGAGGACGCCTTCCTGGACCTGCGGTGCTCCGTCGCGGATCGAGACGAGACGCCAGGACTGCCGGCGCGCGTTCGCCTTCGTGGTCTTCCCGTTGTCGATCTCGTGACCGATCCGGGCGGCGAAGTCGTCGACCGCGTCGTGGCGGGGCTCGCCCTCCGGCGCCTCGATGAGGTCACCCAGAGTCGTCGAGCCGTCCGCGTTCACGGGAGCGTCGAGGCTGAGGGTCGACCGCGAACGGTGGAAGTCGTCCTTCGGGCGCTGTCCGGGCTTGAAGGACATCATGATGCGGTGCGCCTCTTCGTCGCGTTCGTTCTTGGTCATCCTGCGACCATTCGCGGCCTCGAATGCCGCCTCCGAAGCGGCGAGCTGGCGAGCAGCGGCGATGTCCTCGCTGCGACGGCCGTTCTGGTATGCAGCGCTGAACTTCGTCGCCCGGTTCCGTGCGGCCTGCTTGAAGTACGAGTCCTTCTGCGCGAGCTGGTCATCGATGTCGCGCTGGGACTCCAACATCTTCTTGATTGTGTCCTGCGCGATGTCCTCGGCGTTCGTCGGGTCGATCCGCCATTCGCGGGCGATGGCACCGGAGGTCTTCCCGAGGACGTCGACCACGTGCTCCCAGCGTTCCCGCTGTGCTGCACGCTCGGTGCGCTCCTGGGCGGCCTGGTCGATCTCTTCGATGGTGAGGGCGAGTGCCCCCTCGGGCTCAGTGCGGATGTGCCCGTCGAACCGTCCTGCAGTGTTGTGGATGTTGCCGTGTGCGTCGATGCTCATGAACGGCGCACGCCCGGCACGAGCGGGAACGTGGCCCTCAGGTCATCCGAGACGCCTCAGCCACGCCTGCAGACTCCGCAGGCTGGTGCCACGCCACGCGGGCGAGAAGACGAACCGATCGGAGACCAGGTCGCGCGAGAGGCGGTCTTCCGGAGCCGCGCTGCAGGATCGCGATCCCGGGGGTGGGTGATCTCGTCGAGCTCGAGCGAAGCAGTCACCGGCCGTGGCAGGGTGCTGTGCTCCCGCGTGAGGAACAACTCGATCCGAGCGCCCGGCAAGGAGAGTCTGGCGGGCTGGACCCTCTGTCCGGTCAGAGTCGTCCAGAGGGTCCGTGTCCGGGTTTCGTCCTACTCCCGACAGGGACCGCGGGCCTTGGTCAGACGGTCAGGCAGTTGCCGGGGTGGATATACAGAGACACCAGGCGGCCCGAATGAGCCGGGAGCCCTCGAAAGAACAGCCACGGGAATGAAGTAGTAGCTCTCTAGACGAGTCGTTAACTCTCTTCTCTCTCTGTGCAGCCCCTGTCCTGACCAGTCGGGAGTACGGCGAATCCCGGACAGACAGCATCTGACCGTCGTTGGGTGCGGCGAGCCCCGGGACCAATGGCGGCAAGGGATCGGCCCGACCAGGCGCGTCCCTGGCCACGCCTGGTCAGCGAGTCGATCACCACCGCGACCGGGACGGACTGAGTCGTCGTCGATGCGGTGATCGGGAACTCGCCCACGGCGAGGTGTTCGCAGGGGTGGACGGTATGAGCACCGCCCAGACGCAGACGCTTCGCCGGGACCGATTCCGCGGGGCCAGTGCGCCGGCACGAAAGGACCCGCACGTGAACCCCGGCACCGTCTCCCGGATCCCCTTCCTGACCGGTCCGGAGGACTGTCTGCTCCTGAACGAGGACCCGATCACCTTCCTCGAACGCTTCGACGCGTTCGCCGAGGCCTCGGCCCTCGACCCCGACCTGCTGCTGGCATCCCCGGTAGTGAAGACCCCTCTCCCCGTATCAGTGAAGTCGCAGCAGTGGCGCGAGCGCTTCGCGTCCGTCAAGCCCGAGTTCCTGTGGCATCCGATGATGTGGCTGCCAGAGCACCTCGCGTTCCGGATCCGGTACCAGTTCGACGACAGCTCCGAGCCTGAACTGGAGTCCGACGACGTCTGGGCGATCCGTGTGGGGCTGGAGCTCACCGCGAACGGCGTCTACGACCCCGACACCGGGACATGGCTGGATGTGCTCGCCTACCACGGCCTCGACAAGGACTCCCCCGTCGACCGGGCGCGCATCGCCGCCTGGATCGCCGGGGCGGCGGACCCCGTGCTCGACAGCATCGACCTGACCGCCCTCACCCTGAACCGCGATGACCCGCAGTGGTCGCTGCGGATTGCGCTTCAGCTCGCCGACGACCTCGTACCCGCGCAGTGGGCGATGACCGCCACGAGCATCATCGAGACGATCGAGACGATGCTGCTGCAGCGGGACACCGACGACGCCCTGAAACGGCGTCTGCTCGAGGTGATGTCGCAGGTCGCCGCCGTGATGCTCAAGAGCGTTCCCGCGGACCCGGAGACCGGACTCGACGCCGTGGACACCCTGACGATCCTCGCAGACGAGGCCGCCCACGATGACGCCGACGTCGACGCGCTGCTCGACTCGTTCTGCGACATGCTCGCCGTCATCGCCGCCGACTACTCCGTGCACGTGCAGGCTCTCGCCGAGCCGGCCGACGGCTGACCTGCCATCCCGGCAGCCCCGCCGGGCGTACTTCTCCCATGGCGACCACTGACGCTCTCGGGAACATCCACGACACACTCGGCCGGTTCGACGGTCACATCCGTACCGAACAGGAAGGGGCGCTGACCGCACCGGCCGCTCCGCCCATCGGCGAGACGTTGGAGAAGATCAGCGCGGCGGAAGCGCGACGACTGCTCCCCGAAGGCCAGCGCGTCCAGGTCCTCTACGTCCAGCGAGGGAAGCTCACCGACGGCGGAGACCCCATCCTGCGCACGATCGCCAAGCAGTCCCCTCATCAGATGATCCACGTCTCCGACACGGATGATCGCGGTAGCCACCTGCGCTGGGAGGGCATGACAGCGTCTCTCGATGAGTCGACCGGCGCCGTGGTCATCAACGACGACGAAGGCGTGCCGATGGTCGCCTACCTGCCCCTCGCCAGCGACGCCGACGCCATCGACGATCCCCGGATCGCGCTTCGCGTCCTCAACGACAAGGAGACAGCGACGGCCACGGACCGCCCCGCCGTCCTCGACGAGCTCGCCGGCTCCGAGGTCCTCGGCATCCGCCGGGCGGTCGCCGCAAACCCGCACACAACGGCCGCTACGCTCACCTACCTCGCGCAGCACGCCCGCGACGAGAAGACCCAGGAGCTGATCGTCCGCCACCAGAACGTGGACCGGCCGGGCCTCGATCATCTCAGCGCCAGCGAGCACAGGTCCGTCCGCTATCAGGTCGCCTGCCATCCTGCCGCTGACGCGCACGTTCTCGCTCCCCTCGCTCTGGACAAGGAGGGCTCGGTCCGGTGCGCGGCCGCCCGGAACGCGAACGCCACGCCCGCCATGCTCGAGCGCCTGTCCGGTGACAACGACCCCGACGTCCGGGCTGCGGTGGCAGGCAACTTGAAGACCCGTGCGGAGCTGCTCGACAAGCTCTCCCGTGGACACGGGATGGTCATGGCTCAGGTTGCGAAGAACCCGTCGACTCCCGCTGAGACGCTGCATCGGCTCTTCCAGGACACCTCCACTGGGAATCAGATGCGCGCGCTCGTGGCGGGCAACGCCTCCGCTCCAGCGGACCTCCGGTCGGCAGCCGTGAACGATGCCGACGACTGGGTTCGGGAGCATGCTGCCGGGAATGCTGCGCTGACGGAGACGGAACTGCCGCGGCTGGTTCGGGACTCATCACAACGGGTGCGTCGTGCATTGGCCAGGAACCGTGCTGCGGGCGCGGTGCTCCCCAAGCTCGGGCGAGACGCTGACGACTTCGTGCGTTCGACCGCGGCGAAGAACCCTGCGGCTTCGCCCGAGCTGCTGCGGTCACTGGCAGCAGACGAGTTCCACGCCGTTCGAGCCGGGGTGGCATCGAATCCGAACACCCCGCGCGACGTGCTGGAGCTGCTCGTCGATGACCTCAACCACATCGGCATGGCGGCACGCTCCGCGCTGAACTCCCGGCCTCAGGCGGAAGGATGATCATGGCGACGATCGATCAGGTGGGGAATCTTCACGACCATCAGGGCCGGCTCGACGGCCACCTGCGCTCGGATGCAGAATCGTCGCTGGCAGACGAGCCATCCGCCGCGACGTACGAGCCGATCGTGTACCGGATCCCGACGTCGCGGCTGGTTGCCCTGCAGGCGAAGCTCGACAAGCTGAACCGTCGTCTCGCGAAGGCCGGCATCGAAGAGCGATTCGCGTACGACGCGCGACCGCGGATCGTGCACGACGAGCGCACAGGAGCAAGCCACGAGACGAACGACGTCACGATCAACACCCCAAGGATCAGCCTCGGCGACTGGCGGTTCGACTCCATGCACGAGAAAGCCGCGAACGGGAAGGTGATCTCCCACTTCGCCGGCGACGCCGACCCACATGTCGCTGACGAGACGATGCGGTGCGACTACTGCGGGCACAACCGCGCCCGAACGAAGGTGTACATGGTCACATCCCCGAGCACTGGCGAGACCAAGCAGGTCGGCTCCAACTGCCTGGAGCTGTTCCTCGGCGTGAAGCCCGCCGGGCTGTGGGTCCTCGATGAGAGCTTCGACGCATCTGAGTTCGACGTCGACGACGATGATCTCGGCGCCCTCTACGGTCAGGACACCAGGATCACGCCGGGCGACAACGTCATGCTGCTCACCATGCGGCAGATCGAGCAGGACGGCGGGGTCTTCCTCTCGCGCGGCCGCGCGACCATCTACGACACCCCCACAGCGGACAAGGTGCTCGACTCGATCGAGCACGGAGCCGGCCGCGGGCACCTGGAGGCATCCGCCGTGGAAGCCGACGAGCTCCAGAGGCTGTACGCCTGGGTTGATGGGCTCGAGGGCGAATCCGAATACGAGCGGAATCTGCAGGCCGCACTCGCGCCGACGGAAGAGGTCGGCGGTGAGCGCTGGGTCGCGCGCAAGCACGTCCCCCTCGTCGCATCTGCGGTGTCGTCCTTCCGGCACCACGAGCAGCGTGAACGCGAACGTGCTGCGCGTGAGGAGCTCAAGGCCCGGGAGGCGGCCATGAAGAAGCAGGAGTTCCTCGCCCCCGTCGGCACGAAGCTGAAGGGGATGGACGTCACGGCGACGATCCTTTCCGCCCGGCTAGGACAGGACTATGGGTACGGCGCGCCACTGCATGTGAAGATGATCGACGACGACGGCCATGTCCTGTACTGGCGGTCGAGCAGCGGTATCGGCGGCTGGATCCAGACTGGCGAAGACGTTTCGGAGGGTGCGCACTGGTCACCCGATGCCGGCAGCCGCGTCGTCATCGCCTCCGGCACCGTGAAGGAGAATCGTGTCTCCGACTACGACGGCGACTGGGAGACCGTTCTGACGCGCGCGAAGCTGCAGCCGACCTCGGAGGACTGTGAGCAACTCGCAAGCGAGGCGCGCGAGGCACGTAACCGTCGGCCACCCGACAAAGCGGTCAACACCCGAGTTGAACGGCAGTTCTCTCAGGCCTGAGCCCGCACGAGCCGCTGTGTCGTCTGGTCGTACACGTAGTCGGTGATCTCGCCGGACATGATCATGGCGACAGCCTGATTGATGACGCCGCGAGGTACGACGAACCACTCGGACGGGTCGTATTCCCGGCCGTTTCTGTCGACCTGGGTCAGGTCGAGGCGGACGTCGGCGAATACCCGGTGCAACAGGTTCTCCAGTGCCGCCGCTTTGACGTTGTACACCCGGTAGTCAGCGACGATCTTCACCGGAGCCATCAGGTACGTCGGAGACGTCGACGCTCCCTTCACGCGCTGCTCGACACTCGTGGTCGAGAAGCCGATCTTGTGCAGGTCCTTGATGTTGGCGATCAGCGGGTCAGCGCTCATGGACTGCAGTACGTAGATGTGACCACTCTCGATGTCCGCGTTCAGGATGTCGCTCGCATCGTGCCCCGTGCGCGCCAGCACCTGCCCCTGGGCTTCGTACATGCGCGTCTGGAGACTTTTGTCGTACATGGCCGACTCGGTGCCATTCTCGAACACCAGGCGGAGGCGCTGCTTCTTGCGCGATTCGCCGCCGATCATCAGATCGACCTTTTCACCGACCTCGGCGACAAAGCACATGACGCCGTTGAGCACGAAGAACACGCCCTCGCGGATCAAGTCCATGCCCGTGAACGGCTTGAGCTCGTACGTGCCGTTCTGCAGCTCGGTGTGCTTGGCCTTGAACAGCGGCTCGAACTGCTCGAAGTCCTTCGCCTTCACTCGCTGCGCCACGGACTCGGCCGACTCAGGACGCTTGACGACGGGCAGGCCTGACACGTCGAGGATGCCGGACTCGTCCCCCAGCAGCTCGTCGAGGTCGTCGCTCTCCAGTAGGTCGTCGATGGACGCCGGCGCTTCGGGGGCGTCGAGCAGGCCGAACTCGTCGAAGTGCTTCACCGCCTCGGCCTTCGCCTCGTCGGCTAGAAACCCGTCCAGGCGCGCGCCGAGCTTGCGTTCGGCGATCTCGCGGGTCTGCGAGCTCGGCAGCCGCCCCTTGGCTCGCCGGAACTCGACGATCTCCAGGAACGCGCGCTCCAGGCGGTCGGACGACGTGAGCTTCTTAGCCTTCTCGGGCGCGACGAGCAGCTCGTCGTCGAGGATGTCGTCGAGGCTCAGAGGCACGTCGAACTCAGTCGCCTCGTTCTCGCTCATTCGACCACCGTCTCAGTCGCGGCCTTCTCCGCCTTGCGCTTGGCCGCGAGCTTCTGCAGGAACAGCAGGGCCGTTGCCAGGCGCTTCTCGGCGGGGTCCTCGGACCGGATGTCCGGGTTCTTGCCGTGGACCTGCTTCCACGTCTTGATCCTCGGGAACAGCGCGAGGGCCTCTTCCTCGGAGAACTCGATCTTAGTCGAGGAGATCGTGTCCTGGATCAGGCGCAGCACTGTGGGTGTGACCGACTTGGACAGCACTTCGAACGCTCGCTGGAACGGGTTCACCGAGTCGATGAGGTTGATGTGCAGCTCGTCGATGTTCACGAACTTCTCGGCCATCTTGATGAAGCGCTTGTCGCCGACTTCGCGCACCTCGCCGTTCTTGATCACCGAGTCCACGACAACCTGGTGGCGCACCTCCTCGACCTGCTCCTCGCTGAGGTCGGGGTACTTCTCCCGGATGATCTTGGGAATCAGCACCTTGTTGGTCGTCTCGGCGTCGACGGAGCCCGCGGCGGCACGGGCGAACGTGTCGTCTTGCAGGATCGTCGCCTTCAGGTCGTTCAGGTCCGTCGCGACGATCTGCTTCACTCGGTCGCTGGACGGCTCCTTGAAGCCTTTGATCTTCAACTCGCCCTTCTTCGCCGGCTCGTCGTCGTCGAACTTCTTCGTCTTGAAGTTGAAGTTCGGCGCAAGCACCTGCTCCATGAGCAACGATGCCGTGATCGCCTTCAGCATATTGTTCACCGATACTTTGACTTCGCCCTGCGAGGCGTCGGGCTCGGCGATGAGGTTCGTGAACTGCGCGTGCGACTTGCCGGGACTGTCGCGCGTCACTCGTCCGATGATCTGGATCACCTCGGTGAGAGACGCCCGGTAGCCGACGGTCAGCGCGTGCTCAGCGAACGGCCAGTCGAAGCCCTCCTTCGCCATGCCCAGCGCGATGATGATGTCGACCGCGTCGCGCTCCTTCGACGCGGTATGGGACAGGTAATGCAGCGTGTCGCCTCGCTTCTTCTGGTCCGTGTCGTCGACCAGGTCCGCGACCCGCACGACCTCGCCGGTGTCCTCGCGGCGCATGCTGATGATCCCCGTGTCCGGGTCAGTCGACTCGACGTGCCCGATCGCGTCGATGATCCGGCCGACCTCCTCGATCTTGTCCTTCGTGGATTCGCCTGAGTTCACGCTCGGGATGTGCACGATCGTTTTCTTGTCGAGGTCGAGCACCTCGTCGATCGCGTCCGTGTACCGGCCTTGGTAGAAGTGGTGCCCGATGCCCAGGGACCGCAGGTGCTCGTAGCCGTTGAGTTGGTCGTAGTAATTGAATGTCACCGGCGTGAACTTCGCTTCGTCCTCGGGCGACAGCACCGGCACCGAGTCCCCGCGGAAGTAGGACCCTGTCATGGCCACGATGTGCACGTCAGACCCGTTCATCACGTCGCGCAGCAACGCGCCCAGCCGCGAGGTCTCTGTGTCGGCCGAGACGTGGTGGAACTCGTCGATCGCCAGCACCATGCCGTTGAAAGATTCCGGGGTCAGCTTCTCGAACGCGAACCGCAGCGTCGCATGGGTGCATACGAGCACCGCGTCAGGTCCCTCGAGGAACTCGATGAACGCGTCGACCTTGCCCGCCGACGAGCCCGCGTCGCACAGGTTGTGCTCGTCATTGATCTCCCAGTCCGCCCAGAAACCGAACTTCGTGAGGCTGGTCGAAGAGAACGACGCACCGATCGAGCGCTCTGGAACTGCGACGATTACCTTCTTGCGTCCTTGGTTGTACAGCTTGTCGAGCGCGACGAACATCAGCGCGCGTGACTTGCCCGACGCCGGCGGGGCCTTCACCAGTAGGTGCTGGGCGTCGCGATGCTCGAAGACGCGCTGCTGCATCTCGCGCATCCCGAGCGCGTCGGTGTTCACCGACCCCTTCGTCTGCGCATAGGTGACGTCGACGATGTTCACAGGCTTATTGATGGCATTCATTTCGTAGTCCTCCGGGTCTTCATCGCCCGGGCCTTCGCGCCTTCCTCGGCAGTCATGCGCTCATACAGTGCGAAGAGGTCCGACAGGCGCTGCTCGTCGGTCTCATACGGCCTCTTCGAGTAGATCGAGTCGACCAGCGCATCGACCTCCGCGTGCGCGTCGCGGAGGTCCTGCGGCATCTTGTCGGGATCGTAGAGCTCGGCCAACGTCCGCTCGCAGTGGTACTCGCGGACGTCGAGCACCCGGAGCGCCGCGACCGTGAGCTTTTCCTTCGCCCCATCGGAGAGTGGAGGCACAGGAAAGTTGTTGTAAACGATCGAGTTGGAGTACTTATAGTTAATGCGCGATCGACCGGTGGTGGTATTCACCCAAGTCATGTGCATGCGTGAAGTGAGCAGTGCAAAGAGCCATGCCTGGGCGCCGTAAATCGTAAATCCAGTATTCGACGCCACAGATTCAGGGTCAAAATACCCAATTGGTATGTAATCCCTCAGACCTGAAGAGTTGATAGGAATGAAAATGGATTCAACCGACTTGTAGCGAATCTCAGCAAATTTATGGGCCGAGGTTGCCATTTTCCTAGTTGCCGCTCGACTGCTGCTCAGTCGATGCTCCCGCACTCTTTGCACTCGAGTCGCGATTTTCGAGATGAGAGTTACTTCTTGAGCATTGTTATCGTCGATCCAGAGGGCAAACCTATCGTCCCCTCCAATAAACTCATTCGCCCCAAGGAATCGTCTAACATGCTTCGCCGCTTCGGGATGTGCGCTCAGCAGTTCTGCGTGTTCCTTAGAGGTCAGAATCAGTGCGCCGTCATCATTTGGCATGCTACCCCACGTCATGGGGGGCAGATCTGAAATCGGTTCGTTCCTAGTGAGCACAAACACGTTTGCGCCGTCAGCAAGGTAACCATTGATATTGGATGCGGAGATTTGAAGGTCGCCGTCATAAATGTACTTCGGAGCATCGGAGCGTCGACGCAGCCCGATGACAGCGACAGTAACATCAGCATTCTTCTTAGCGTTGTTATCCCATTGGAACCCCGGGTAGGCAAAGCCGATTTCCAGGCCCTTCTCGAAGATCATGGGAAACATCAATCCGACATGCTCTCCCTGGGATACTGTCTTCGTTGTCACAAATGCGAGTTCCGCTCGCGTCTCGGAGATATACTCGGCACCCTTTACGAACCACAATGAGATGTAGTTCAAGTTCTTCGAATACTGGCGATCACCAAAAACGTACGGGTAGTCGGCCTTCTGCTCCGCATTCTGCTTCTTAGAGCCGTAATACGGGGGATTCCCGATCAAGTAGATTTCCGACTCGCGGTCATTCGGGCAGACGTTGTTCCAGTCCATCCGCGTCGCATTACCGGCCTTGATCTGCCCGGTCTCCTTCAGTGGGATCAGCGGGATCTCGACTCGGAACTTCTCGCGGAACTCCCTGTTCATCTGATGCTTGGCAATCCAGAGCGACAGGATCGCGACCTCGACGGCGAAGTCGTCGATCTCGATCCCGAAGAAGTTCTCGATGTTGATCCGTGAATCTGCCCAGAGCACCTCATGGGACGGGCTCAGCTCGGCTAGCCGCTCGAGGATCGCGTGCTCGAGCTTGCGCAGTTCCTTATAGGCGATGACGAGGAAGTTGCCCGAACCACAGGCGGGGTCGAACACTTTGATCGCCGCGATGCGGTCCAGCAGGCGGACCAGTCGACGCTCACTGTCCTGCGCCTCGTTGAGCTCGGACTTCAGGTTGTCCAAGAACAACGGCTCAATGGTCTTCAGGATGTTCGGCACCGACGTGTAGTGCTGACCCAAGTCGCTTCGAGTGCCTGGCGTAACGATCGCCTGGAACATCGAACCGAAAATGTCCGGATTGATGTCGCGCCAGATGAGCGTGCCCGAGGCGATGAGCTCGTCCCGCGCTTGTTTCGTAAAGCGGGGTACCACCTGATCGTCCTTGACCGCGAACAGCCGGCCGTTGACGTATGGGAAGTCGGCGAGGTGATTTGGCTTGCTGGCCGGCTCCGCGGTGTCCAACGACTTGAACAGGTCTGTCAGGAACTCGGCCATATCTGAGCCGTCGGGCTGCGTCTGGGAGCCGATCGCGTTCGTGAACTGGTTGTCCGCGAAGATGCCGGTGTCCTCGGCGAAGAAGCAGAACAGCAGTCGTGTGAAGAAGATGTTCAGCGAGTGGCGGCCGCGCTCGTCGTCGAAGATCCCGGGATTGGCCTGCAGGAGCTCGTCGAAGAGCTTGCCCATGCGCTCCGCAGCCTTGATGTCGGCGTGGGATTCTGCGACGTACTGCGCCTTCTCCATGCCCGCCCACGGCAGAAAGAAGGTGAAGTGCTGGTCGATCTCCCGGATCGGGAAGCCGATCGTCTCGTTCGTCTTCGTGTCGTGCGCGATGAGGTCGACGTAGTCAGTGACGATGACGAAGCGCGAGCTGAAGCGGACGACGGCTGGCGTCGTCTTGAGCTCTTCGATGGCCTCGAGCGGGTCGCCGGTCGTCTCCTTGAAGTAGACAACGTTCTTCTGCGCGATCTCAGTCGTCTTGTCGACGGCGACGTTCAGGGAACCGTTGCGCAGCCTTGTGACGTTGCCTTGGGGCTTCCCGTAGGCGAGAAGAAGATCGAAGATGAACTCTCGGTCATAGCTGTCGCGGCCGGCCAGTGGCGCAACGCGCTCCTCGATCGCCTTGAGGCTGAGTCTCGCCATACGGATGTCCTACCTTCACGCGCGTGCTGAGTCGGCAAGAATCAGCACTTCCCTGCGGGCAATTTGCCTCTCCCCTGAGGCAGGGCGTCGCATCGTGATCATCCTATCGGCGGGGTCATACAAGCCAGATCCAGAACCTTCGCCACGGGCAAGTTGGGTCATGAGTAAGTGTTCACACCGCGTGAGTCACCTGGGTTGGTCGACACTTGCGTTCCGGAGTCATCTGCCCTCGCCCTGCCTGCGGGTGATGACGATCTCGGCGTCGAGACCGAGGACGGCGCCGATCGCTGCGATCTCCCACAGCGTTGCGTGGGCCGTTCCTCGCTCGATCTGGCTGATCCGTCTCGGCGGGACCAATGCTAAGCGCTGTGAAAGGTGAGGTCGGGTCGGTGGTCTCGGCCATGATGGCACCATGGACTACGATCTCGCAAGACTCGGCCCGACCGAGTTCGAGCACATGGTGCAGGCGCTTGCTATAGCCGAACTGGGCATTAAAGTGTCGACGTTCGGCGCGGGTCGCGACGGAGGCAGAGAGGCAACGTTCTCTGGGCCCGTGCGTTACCCGGGCATCGGCGGTGACGAGCAGTGGAATGGCTACGGCATCGTACAAGCAAAATCGTTGCGTTTCGATGCATCACCGAAGGCTAGTGCGATGGCAATCTCGGCTGCTCTCACCTCGGAGCTCGATCGATTCCTCCCAAGTAATGGCGAGTCGGCCGAGCGCCGACCAGCGCCTGAGTACTACATCATCGCGACGAACGCTCGCCTCTCTCCCGTTCCTGAAGCCGGCGGACTCGACCTTGTCGAGAACGCGTTACGTACGCATCGGGTGGGTTTGCAAGGATTTGGAGTCTGGCACTATGAACACATCTGCCGACTCCTCGACCGGCACGACGGTATCCGCCGTACGTTCGCTGGATTCATCACACCTGGAGATGTGCTGACACAGCTGGCTGACGTGCTCAAGGGCAGCTCGGTGGAGTTGGGACCGATCCTTCGGGCACACGCGGCCACCCAGATCGCCGCACGCCAAGAGCTCAAACTGGACACGGGCGAGATCTCTGACGTAGCGAAGGTTCAGTTGAGTGACGTTGCGATCGATCTACCTGCCGTCGGGCAGCATGGCGTGGAATTGAACACGATCGAGCGCATCCTTCAGTGCGGGGACCGCTCGCTCCGACCGTCACTTAATGCGGACGTACCGTACGGATTCGTCGTAATCGGGGGGCCCGGTCAAGGCAAGAGCACCATTGGGCAGATCATCGCGCAGTCCTATCGCGTGGCACTGCTGGATGCGACGCGCTCCATATCCCCTCGAATCGATGCGGCAATCATGAGCACTCGGCAGAGGATCTCTGACATGGGTCTACCGACACCCCAGAACCGTCGATGGCCCGTCATGATCGAGATTGCGGCGTTCGCAGACGCCCTCGCGGGCAACAGTGAACTGACGATCGTGGAGCACATCGCGCGACAACTACGAAATCAGGCGGCATCCGTCACTGCCGGACAGTTGACATCGTGGCTAGCGGCCTGGCCATGGGTGTTGGTGTTCGACGGCCTGGACGAAGTGCCCGCCGTCGAGAGCCGAGCGGCGGTCATTCGCGCGCTGAATGACCTGATCGTCGAATCTCGGATGAATGACTGGGACGTTCTCATTGTCGCGACAACGAGGCCGCAGGGGTATGAGAATGAGTTCGGCGAGCTGAGCCCGGAACAACTCCGGCTGCGTACCCTCACACCGCATGAGGGCTTCGCATACGGCCGGCAGATCGTCGCGACGAAGTTCGCAGAAGACAGCGAACGCATTGCGGCTTTGACGAGCCGGTTAAAAGAGGCCAGCGTGCAGTCGCATGCAGCAAACTTGATGACGACGCCGCTACAGGTGTCCATCATGGAGTTCCTCATTGAGGAGCTTTTCGAAGTTCCCCGCACTCGCCACGAACTGTTCGACGGGTACTACAAGGCGATCTACTCTCGGGAGAGCCGCAAGGCAGGTCGCCTAGGACGAGTACTTCGCACGCACGAGGAACAGGTGGCCTGGGTGCATGAACGGGTCGCTATCGGCCTGCAGGCCAAGTCGGAGCGGTCGGGAGAGACAGTTGCCTCCGTACCCCATGACGAGGTAAAACGCCTCATCACGATGCGTCTGCAGGAGCAGCAGTATGTCGACGGCGACGTTAAGCGCCTGTCCGCCGAGCTCGATAAGGCCACACAGCAACGGCTCGTTCTGCTGATCCCCCGGGGTGAGAACCGGATCGAGTTTGAAGTGCGAAGCCTGCAGGAGTACATGGCCGCACGTTGGATCGTGTCGGGAGATACCCAGACGGTGCTTAGTCGGCTGACGACTCTCGCCCCGTCTTCGTATTGGAGGAACACATGGTTGCTGGCCGCGGGCCGCTTCTACGGCTCTCGACATCATGACCGGGATGCGTTCATCGAACGACTGCGGCAGCTTGACAGCGACTCTTTGATCGGAGGCTTCCTCGGCATCGGCGCACGGTTGTCGATCGATCTACTCGATGACAATTTCGCAGCCAGTGTTCCCTCGCACAGGCGTTCACTGCTTGCGTTGGCGATGACCCAATCCACACGCTGGCCCGGGCCCGAACTCAAGAAGCTGGCCCGGCTGGCGAGGGAAGCGGTCACCAGCGGAGACAAGGTGTCCGCGAGTCTTGTCCTGGATATCCTCGCGGACGGTGCCGCCTCTACAGGCCGAGCTCGACTTGGAGCGGTTTCTGTTCTCGATCATTGGAAAAATGATCGCGGCGAAACGGGCCGCTTCGCACGCGCCATCTCGTCGAAGCTCGACCTCGACTCTCGCACCCCCCTGAGCTTGGGAAATCGTGTGGGGATCGGGACGCAACTCGACGAGTACCGCGGGACCTACATTGTTCCTGAGCAGGATGCAATCTCCTGGTCGCGGGTGCAGAACGTGCTCGACGACATTAGCGTTCCGGATCGAACCCTTCTGGTGGAAGCGGTAGCACTGGGACGCACCGAGATCGAGTACAAGGCTGTGTCACAGACTGTCCTGGAAGATCCGGTCGTCCAGGAGATGCTGGTGAGTGTCGCCAACCAGGTCTCAATCGATCGAGCGGCAGCACCCATCATGCTGCGACGAATCCTGCTTACCGTGGTCCAGTCTGCTCCACGGGGACACCTATTAGGCGAGGAGGGAGAGAGCTTCCTCGGACTCTGAACGCAACTGCTGTAAACGCAGTCTCATGTGACTCCGGCCTTGGCCTACAGAGGTTCCGTTCACTGTGGGTTACGCCTTCGCACTTTCCGTCGGGTGATGACGATCTCAGCGTCGAGTCCGAGGACGGCGCCGATCGCTGCGATCTCCCAGAGGGCTGCGTGCGCGGTCCCGCGCTCGATGCGGCTGATCCGACCTTGCGGGACGGTCGTCGCAGCTTCCATCTGCCGCTGGGTGATGCCCTGAGCCTGGCGTTCGGCGGCCAGCGCTCTCCCGAGACCGGTGCGGTCGGGAGCCGGGAGCCTGAGGGCGTCGGTGATAGGCGAGGTGGTCTCAGGCATCGGTCTTCCGGTTCCAATCAGGGAGCAAAGTGTCCAGCAGCGCGCGACGCTCGGGGGTAAGGGCGACATTCCCCTTGCCTTCGGCTGCACGTCGGAGGTGGTTGAGGATCCTGTAGAGCCGGGGTTCGGCCTCGTCGATCACGGCACGGTTGTGCGGGTACTGCTTGTACCTCTTGACGAACGCCGCGATCTCGAGGATCTGCTCGTCGACGTCGCGGCGTGCGCCGCGGCCGCGCCAACCCGGAAGCACCTCGTCGAGCACGGCGATGCGTTCGGGAGTCAGGACGATGTCCTTCGTCGTTCCACGGTCGGCTTGTCGGATGCGCTGGAGGAAGAGGCCGAGAGAGCGGTCGTCCGCATCCGGCGTGTGCCGTGTCGGCATCTTGCCGTGCCGCGCGACGTACCGAGCGCACTCCGCCACGGTCAGCTCGAATCGGTCATCGGTCGTCGACATGCCCACCACATACCCGGTCCCGCCCGAACTGGCGAGTCGCCCTCGGGCGACATCCACAGCCCGGGGGCGACTCTTTGTTGGTCACCACATACCCGGTCTCAACCTGCGGCGTCCATCCGACGTGGTGTCTCCCCGCTCGCATCGCCGGTGGACAGCATCTTGAGCAGGCGGTTGGAAGTCACCTCTCCGACCGGTGGAGCCTGGTTTGCGGACTGCTTTGCGCATGCTCGGATCGCCGCGATCTGCTCCTGGGTGAATCCCATCAGATGTGCTCCCCTCAGTTCTGTCGAAGATCCGCTTTCTGGGTTCGTGGTGTCCATGCCGACCACATACCCGGTCAGTGTGTTCGGCGGGACCCCTTGAAATCAGTAAGCTTTCTCTCACCCCTTGTACGACAGTTGGGCCCGCTGACGGCGGTGAGGTGGCTGAGCCCACTCGCGCGCATGTCGTCGTTCAAGGCCGTCGTCACCGCGCGGGTGTCGCCCACCGCAAGGCCGGGCAGGAGGCCTGCTCCGGGCTCCGGCAGGCGTAGCGCCCTCTCGACGAACGTGCTCTTGATCGCGGCTGCCGCGGCGAACACACCGGATGCGGGGTCGACGATCTCGGCCTCGCTCGCGAAGATCACGAGAGCCGAGCGCTCCCCGGCCTCCGTGATCGATGACTCGCCCACCACCCGTATCCGCGCACCGAGATCGAACCCGTCGGCGGGGTCCACTCCGACGCGGACCGGGACCGTGGAAGGGGCTGCCCGGCCAGGCGGCCCGAGTGTCGTAGCCGCCGCCTCGAACCACAGCCGCCCGTCCCGTCCGAGCGATGCCGAGGAGGTGACCTCTGCCGACGACTCGATGACGCGCCCGGCCCATGCGCGGGCCTCATCCCGCGCGGGAAGAGCGAACCCGACGGACACGGCCGCACCCGCCATCGCCGACAGCACGACGATCGTGACACCGGCCTCGGCGCGCTGAGTGTTCTTGGCTCGCAGCCCGGAGCGGCTGAACACCAGCACACCTGCCGCGGCTGCCGTACACGTGCCGGCACACACCCACGCGAGTTCAGGCAACAGCACGCACAGCAGCGCGGCACCCCATACGGCTGCCGCCACAGGGAGTAAGCGCAGATCGCGCGCTCTCACACCCTGACCCCGTCGCGCAGTCCCTCGAGGAGCTTCTCGCCGATGCCGGGCACGGCCAGAAGGTCGTCGATGGAGGCGAAGCGACCGTTCTCCTCTCGCCAGGCGACGATCCGCTCCGCCAGCGCGGGTCCGATACGCGGAAGCGTCTCGAGTGCTGCCTGATCCGCCGTGTTGAGATCTATCCGCGCGTCGCCCGGTGGCGCTGCCGCCCCGTCGGGTGCATCCGTCATCGCGCCTGTCGCCGGCACGACGATCTGCTCCCCGTCTTCGACCACCCGTGCGAGGTTTACGGCGCTCAGGTCCGCATCGGTGGTCGTTCCGCCGGCAGCGGCCACCGCATCGACGACTCGCGCGTCGAGATCGAGCACGTAGAGCCCCGGCCTCTCGACAGAGCCGAGCACGTGCACGTACAGCTCACCGGTCGACGAGAGCCCCGGGCTCGCACCTGCTCCGGCGCCGGTGTCCGTGCCGGTGTCCGTGAGTGACACGGTTTCGACAGGCGCAGACTGACCACGCAGAATGCCGACCCCGACGGCAGCCGACAGCACGACGAGTGCCAGCACCACCGCCGCTCCCACGCTCAGGCGCAGACGGCGCCGGTGCGGAAGAGGTGCCTGGGGAGAAGCCATCCGGCCACGCTAGGAGACAACGATCCCCCGGTGGTGCGCAGTAGACGCCTACAGTGGACAACCTGATCGGACCATCCTCCGTGGAGAAGAGACGATCAGCCCTTGACGACGAAGCTCACGATCTTGGGAGCACGCACGACGACCTTGACGATCTCGCGGTCACCGATCGATCGGATCACACGCTCATCGGCCCGGGCCAAGGCCTCGAGCTCCGACTCGCCGATCCGAGCGGACACCTCGAGCTGCGCACGCACCTTGCCGCCCACCTGCACGACGGCGGTGATGGTGTCCTCGATCAGCAGTGCGGGATCGGCGGAGCGCCAGGTCACCAGCCCGACGGAAGGCTCATGGCCGAGGATCTCCCACATCTCCTCCGCGGTGTGCGGGGCGATGAGGTCGAGCATCACGGCGATCGTCTCCGCGGCCTCGCGCACGGCGGGGTCGCCGGCACCAGCGGCGCTGTCGATCGTCTTGCGCGTGACGTTCACCAGCTCCATCAGGCGCGCGACCAGCACGTTGAACTTCGTCTGCTCGACGAGCGCCGGCGCCTCGGAGAGGAGCTTGTGCGTCGCGCGGCGGAGAGCGGCGTCACCACCGTCGAAGACCACATCGACCGGGCTCGACACCTCCCCCGCGATGCGCATCGCACGCGCCAGGAACTTCTGGGCACCGGTCGTCGAGACGTCCGCCCAGTCCTTGTCGTCCTCCACAGGACCGGCGAAAGCGAGGCCGACACGCAGCGCGTCGGCACCGTGCGCGTCGAGCTCTTCCTGGAACAGCACCAGGTTGCCCTTGCTCTTGGACATCTTCTGTCCGTCGAGCAGGACCATGCCCTGGTTGATGAGATTCGAGAACGGCTCGGTGAAGTCGATCAGGCCCATGTCGAACAGGACCTTCGTGATGAAGCGCGCGTACAGCAGGTGCAGGATCGCGTGCTCCACGCCGCCGATGTACGAGTCGACCGGCGCCCAACGAGCCGCCTGAGCAGGGTCGAACGCGACGGTCTCGCTGTTCGGCGACAGGAAACGCAGGAAGTACCACGAGCTGTCGACGAACGTGTCCATCGTGTCGGGGTCGCGCAGCACGGGGTCGCCGGTCTCGGGATCGGTCGTGCGCACCCAGTTCTCCGCACCACCCAGCGGCGAGGTGCCCTTGGGCTTCAGGTCCAGCCCTTCGACACTCGGCAGCTTCACGGGGAGCTTGTCCTCAGGAACCGGGATGATCGTGCCGTCCTCGCCGTGCAGCATCGGGATCGGGGTACCCCAGAAACGCTGACGGGAGATGAGCCAATCACGCAGACGGTAGTTCTTCGCGGCACGACCGGTACCGGAAGCCTCCAGTTGCTCGATCGCACGCGCGATCGCATTGCGCTTGGAGAGCCCGTTCAGCGCACCGGAGTTGATCATCCGACCCTCACCCGTGAGCGCGATGCCGGTGGTGGCCGGACTCTGCTCCTCGAGTGCTGCACCGGTGTCGATCGGCACGCCCTCGTCATCGACCTCGATCACGGGCATCGCACCCGTGACAGGAGCCGTGGTGTCGACGACCACCTTGACCGGCAGGTCGAAGGCTCGGGCGAAATCGAGGTCGCGCTGGTCGTGCGCCGGCACGGCCATGACCGCGCCATGGCCGTAGTCGGCCAGCACGTAGTCCGCCGCCCACACCGGCAACTTCTCGCCGTTGACGGGGTTGATCGCGTAGCGCTCCAGGAAGACACCCGTCTTCGGACGGTCCGTGGACTGCCGATCGATGTCGGTCTCCTTCTGCACCTGCTCCAGATACGTCTGGAAACGCTCACGCACCTCGTCAGGCGCGCCGGCCGCGAGCTCCGCCGCCAGGTCGGAATCCGGAGCGACCACGAAGAACGTGGCACCGTGCAGGGTGTCGGGTCGCGTCGAGAACACCGTGACCGGCTCCTCGCGCCCCTCGATGAGGAAGTCGACATCGGCTCCCACCGAGCGACCGATCCAGTTGCGCTGCATCTGCAGCACCTTGTGCGGCCAGAAGCCCTCGAGCTGGTTCAGGTCGTCCAGCAGTCGATCCGCGTAATCCGTGATCCGGAAGTACCACTGCGTCAGCTTCTTCTTGACGACCTCGTAGCCGCAACGCTCGCAGCGCCCGTCGACGACCTGCTCGTTCGCGAGCACCGTCTGATCGTTCGGGCACCAGTTGACGGGGCTCTTCTTGCGATACGCCAGGCCGCGCTCGTACAGCTTCAGGAACAGCCACTGGTTCCAGCGGTAGTACTCGGGGTCGGACGTGTGCAGTACGCGGCTCCAGTCGAAAGAGACGCCGTACTGCTCGAATCCGACCTTCTGCTGCGCGATGTTCTGGTAGGTCCACTCACGCGGATCGGCACCCTGACGGATCGCCGCGTTCTCCGCCGGCAGACCGAAGGAGTCCCAGCCGATCGGGTTCAGCACGTTGTGTCCGCGGTGACGCCAGAACCGAGCCACGATGTCGGAGTAGAGGTAGTTCTCCGCGTGTCCCATGTGCAGATCACCGGAGGGATACGGGAACATCGCGAGCACGTACCGACGCGGCCGGGTGTCGTCATCGCCACCCGTGAGGAACGTGCCGTTGTCCGCCCAGTACTTCTGCCACTTGTTCTGGATGGCGTGCGCCGACGGGGTCTCGTCGTCGGCAGGAGCGGTGGACAGGTTCTCAGACAACGAACGCACGACCAATCTGGTGGAAAAAGCGGGATCAGTTCAGGATATCGGAACGCCAGAGGGCAGGCATTCCGGCGCCGAGTGCGGCGAGCGGCGCCCGAGCCTTGGTCGCGACCTCGGCCACCTCGGATGTGGCGACGGACCCCCAGGTGATTCCTCCGCCGGCACCGACGACGGCCTGCTCCTCATCGATCAGGATGCTGCGGATCACCATCGCCAGGTCGAGGGCGCCGTCGACGCCGACGTATCCGAAGCACCCGGCGTACACGCCGCGTGGCCCGCCCTCCAGCTCGTGGAGGCGAGTCATCGCGGAGAGCTTCGGGGCACCGGTCATGCTCCCCGCGGGGAAGGCCGCACGGAGCAGATCCCCGACTGTCGTCCCCTCGACCGCGACGCCGCTGACCGTACTCACCAGCTGATGCACGGCGGGATAGCTCTCCACCACCCAGAGTCCCTCGACACGGATGCTCCCCGCCGCGCACACCTGCGAGAGGTCATTGCGCATCAGGTCGACGATCATCACGTTCTCGGCACGTTCCTTGGGATCTGCGGCCAGTTCTGCGGCGAGCGCGGCGTCTGCGACGGGCTCGGCGCCTCGGGGTCTGGTGCCCTTGATGGGTCTGGTGCGGATGATGCCGCCCGCTGCGTGGAGGAACTGCTCCGGGCTCGCACTCAAGAGGGTGCGTCCGCCGATCCGCACGAAGCCCCCGTGGTGCGCGGGGGTCGAGGTGCGGAGGCGGTGGTAGACCTCGACGGCATCATGCGTGCCGGACACAGTGAAGCGGGTGGTCAAGCACAGCTGGTACGCGATGCCCTCGCGGATGAGCTCTCGGCAGCGTTCGATGAGTGCGGTGTACTCGCGCGGGTCGTGCCGTGCTTCGGCGACGCGCGTCAGGGGCCCGGTCGCCGTGCGGAACCGATCCTGGTTCTGGCTCTCCCTCGTGTACGCGGTGACCGCCGCTTCCCAGCTCTCCAGTTCGCTCTCAGCGCTGAGCGCCCAGACCCGTCGGTGCGAATGGTCGAAGGCGATGAGTCGCTCGGCGCTCAGCCATGCCCCATCTGTCTCGTCGCCCGTAGGGGACACGGATGCCCCCGCAGCCGCGGCGCCGCTCTCGTAGTCGAGCCAGCCCACCCAGCCCCCGGTGAACGGCGGCTGCCCCGGCGGCGGGGCTGCAACGTCGAGGCGGACGTCGCGCGGAAGCGTCGAACGCTCCCCTGTGCCGATGAAGCTCCATCCCGTCGTCGCATCCGCGCCGGCGTCGAGCCAGAAGACATCGGCGTTCCCCGTTTCGAGCATCGGGAACACCGACGACGGCTCCGTCCACTCGGGAAGGGGTCTGGCGCTCAGCAGTACAGGCACCTTGCCAGCCTAGGACCGGGCGGCTCCCGTATTCTCGTGGGGTGGACGACCTCCTGATCTGGCTCCTCGACACCGTGCAGTCGATCGACCCGGTCGCACGCACGCTCATCGCCGGGCTCGCCGTGATGCTGGAGACGAGCATCCTGATCGGTCTCATCGTCCCCGGTGACACGATCGTGATCATCGCCTCGATGGGTGTCGCCACTCCCCTGGAGGGCATCGCGATGGGCGTCGCCGTCGTGATCGGCGCCCTCATCGGCGAGAGCATCGGCTTCTGGCTGGGCCGCTGGCTCGGACCACGAATCCGCGTGTCCTGGTTGGGGCGCAAGATCGGCGAGCACAACTGGGTGCGCGCCGAGAACTACCTCGAGCGCCGAGGGGGCATCGCGATCTTCCTCTCCCGGTTCCTCCCCGTGCTGCACTCGCTCGTCCCCCTGACCGTCGGCATGAGCGAGTACCCGTACCGCAGGTTCCTGGCGTGGACGGCTCCCGCCTGCGCGCTCTGGGCAACCGCATACGTGAGCGTCACATCGCTCGCCGCCGGCAGCTTCCGCGAGCTCGTCGATCGCGTGCACTTCGCGGGCTACATCTTCGTCGGCGTCATCGCACTGTTCCTGCTCCTGGCGTTCCTCGGAAAGAAGCTGCTGCAGCGCCTCGAGGCCCGCCACCTGGAGGGGCCCGAAGCGGAGGCCGACGCCGACGTGAAAGACTGAGTCAATGGCATCGGCTCCCCCAGCCCCCCGGATCCACTGGTTCGCCCGACTCGAACACCGCCTCCATGTCTGGCGTGAAGGTCGTGCGCGCCGTCGTGGTCGTGTCGCGACGATCCTGCCCTTCCCCGGCTACGGCGGCCCAGGGTGGGTGCGCGTGGTCGGACGTGTGCTGATCGTGCCCCCGCAGCGCCGCACACGTCACGGCGAGCCGGCGAGTGTACGCGGGTGGCGCAGCTTCGTCGGTATCCCCGTGGGCTTCGCATCCGTCAGCGTGCATTTCGGTGACACCACGCATCAGGTGGCGGCCGACCGCGGTGGCGTGGTGGATGCCATGATCCGCGTCGACCTCGAACCCGGCTGGCAGACCTTCACCTTCTCCGTCGAGGGGCAAGCCCCCGTGGAGGCGAGAGCGTTCATCGTCGCCGAGGAGACCACGTTCGGTGTGGTCTCCGATGTCGACGACACCGTGATGGTGACGGCGCTGCCTCGTCCGTTCATCGCGTTCTGGAACTCCTTCGTACTCGACGAGCACGCCCGACTCCCCGTACCCGGGATGGCCGTGCTCCTCGACCAGTTGCTGCGACAGCACCCCGGCGCCCCCATGGTGTATCTCTCCACCGGCGCCTGGAACGTCGCCCCCACGCTGTGGCGCTTCCTCGGTCGCCATCTCTTCCCCGCCGGCTCCATGCTCCTGACCGACTGGGGACCGACGCATGAACGCTGGTTCCGCAGCGGCCGCGAACACAAGCTGACCAACCTGCGGAGACTGGCGACCGAGTTCCCACACGTGAAGTGGCTCCTGATCGGCGACGACGGGCAGCACGACGAGGCCATCTACAGTCAGTTCATGGACGAGTACCCCGATTCCGTCGCCGGTGTCGCCATCCGTCGCCTGCTTCCTGCCGAGGCCGTGCTCGCCGGTGGGCGCGCCGGACACGAGCCGCACTCCGAGGACACCGCCCCCTGGGTCAGCGCCGAGGACGGCGCGGGCCTTCGCGACCTGCTGGGCGAAGCCGGCATCCTGCACTGACATGCCCATCGCTCGCCAGGAGTGGCTCCTCCGCGAAGAGAAGCACCGTGAACGTGCCGACGAGCTCACCGCCGCGCACCGTGACAGGGCGACCAGGGCCGAGAAGCACCCGGTGTGGGACTTCCTCTTCACCTACTACTCGTACAAGCCGTCTCAGCTGCGTCGCTGGCACCCCGGTGCCGGTGTCGAGCTCGCGGAGGCCGTCGAGCGAGTCGAGTGGCGGTGGTACACGACAGGCAGCAGCGCGGACAGCGCAGTTCCCGATGCGGCGGCTTTCGGCACGGAGAAGGCAGAGCTGGCATCGCTCATCGAGAGGATGCTCCGCCGCACGGCGTCGCGTCCCGGACAGTTCGGGTGCTTCGGACTGCACGAGTGGGCCATGGTGTACCGCGCGGACGAGACCCGTCACTCGGTTCCGTTGCGCCTCGGGCGGGATGGAACCGACGCTGTGGTCGAGAACCACGACCTTCGCTGCACCCACTTCGACGCCTTCCGCTTCTTCACTCCCGAGGCCGTGCCCCGCAACCGCACCTCGTTGAGCAGGGACGAGCAGCCGCTGTTCGAGCAACCGGGCTGCCTGCACGCCGGCATGGATCTGTACAAGTGGGCCACCAAGCTGGGACCCCTCATCCCGGGTGAGCTGCTCCTCGATTCGTTCGAGCTGGCCCGAGACATCCGCCTCCTCGACATGGAGGCCGCGCCCTACGACCTCTCGCCCTGGGGCATCGTGCCCGTGCCCATCGAGACACCGGAGGGCAAGGCCGAGTACGTCCGCCGGCAGCGAGGGTTCGCAGACCGTGGTGCGGCACTCCGGTCGGCCCTGCTGGATGCCTGGCTCGGCGAGGGAGCCCGCGAGGCGGCCTGAGCGTCAGCCGACGGGCTCGCAGTCGTCGCAGGTCGCCCATCGAGCCGTCGCGGCAGCCATCTGCATGCGCAGCGCCACCACCCGCGTCGCTGCTTCTTCGAGCCTCTCGGCCGGAAGCGCGCCCGCATCGACCGCCGCCCCGATGCCTGCCGCCATCGCCCCGGCAGTCTGCGCGTCGGAACCTGCGATCATCAGCACCAGGTCGTTCCCTGCGGCGATCGCCGCCACGCCGTTCGCGACCGGATCGGCATAGGCGGGGTCTCCCGACGACAGCAGCATCCCCAGGTCATCTGTCACCGCCACCCCCGTGAAGCCGAGCTCTTCTCTGGCGATGTCGTGCCAGACCGGCGAGAGCGATGCGGGAAGCGGGTCGATCTCGGTGTAGGCGAGGTGACCGTACATGAGCAGGGAGGCCCCGGCGTCGATGCCCGCCTCGAAAGGCACGGCTTCCGTGGCACGCCATTCCTCCCGACCCATCGTGGAACTCGGGATCGCCCGGTGCGAGTCGCCGGGCGCGGCGCCGTGGCCGGGGAAGTGCTTCAGCGTCGAGGCGACGAACTGCTCCTGTGCGGTGGTCGCCGCCGCGACGCGCTCGGCGGCGGACGCGGAGTCGATTCCGAGTGCCCGGCCGTGGATGAACGAACCGGGATCGGACGTGTAGTCCGCCACCGTGCCGAAGTTCACCGTGATCCCGGCGCGTGCCACCAGGGCGCCCCGTGCGGAGAACGCCGCCGACGTCTCCGCGACCGGGAGCCCCTTCAGCGAGGTCGAAGCGGGGAAGCCGTCGTCGTGCAGTCGGGACACGAAGCCGCCTTCCTGGTCCACGGCGATGAACGGCGGAAGGGCGGGATCGACGGTGAGCGCGGCCGTGAGAGCCTGCAGCTCCGCTTCCGTCGCGGGGATGTTGGCGCCCATGAGGATGAATCCGCCCAGCCCCGATGCCATGTAGGCATGCAGGGCCACCGGATCGGTTCCCGCGACGTGTCCCATGACCACCGTCGATGCCTGCTCCGCGACCGACATCTCCGCCACCCGCTCTTCAGCGCGTTCCACGAACTCCTCGGAGGAGACGCCAGACGAAGTCTCGGCCGCCGCCGCGCGTATTGGCGTGTCCGTGAAGGTGGAGGAGGCTGTGGCCGGCGTCGCTGCGCACAGCCCCGCCATCGCGGCGAGCGCCAGGGCACCCACCCCGTACCTGCGGACCCGAGACGTCATGCTCGTCGCGGTGATGCAGAGGCGTCAGCAGGACAGCGCATCGGCGATGGGGTCTGCCGAGTCGGCGTCGCCGTTGCCGAAGCGGATCGTCCGACCGACCGTGCACGGTTCCTGCAGGGATGCCGCGATCACAGCTGCGACGTCGGCACGGGAAACGGCTCCCCGCCCCTCGGGATCGATCTGGATGCGTCCGGTCGGATCGTCGAACGTGAGAGTCCCCGGAGCGAGGATCGTGCCTTCGAGGCCGGTACCGCGCAGGTGCTCGTCGGCAGCCCACTTGGCATCGGCGTAGGGGAAGAACGAGTCGTCCCGCGGGACACCGTGGTCGGCGGTGGAGCCGAGCCACGACACCATCACGTACCGCCGGACACCTGCGCGCTCCGCCGCGTCCATGGAGCGCTGCGCAGCGTCACGGTCGACGGCATAGGTGCGCTCGGGTGACCCCCCACCCGCGCCGGCCGACCAGACGACGGCATCGTGCCCGCGGATGATCTCGGCGAGCGCGTCGACGTCCATGCTCTCGACGTCGGCGACCAGGGCTCTCGCCCCACCGGCTTCGACCTCGGAGGAATGCTCCGGGTTCCGGATCACCCCCGTGACCTCGTCTCCCCGTGCGGCGAGGAGCGGCGCGAGCAGCAGGGCGATGCGGCCGTGGCCGCCGAAGACGATGATTCGCGACATACCTTCACCCTACGCGCCCTCTCCGACCTCAGCGCGGGGTCTGGTCGCTGTCGATGACGAATGCCTGCGGATGGTCGGGGAGGTAACGCACCACGATCAGCTGGCCACCGGGGATGTAGGCGTCGCGGTCCGGGTACACGGCCGGGGTGAAGAAATTGCTCTCCAGCGTGTACTCGACGCCCTCGGCTGTCGTGAACGTCACCCATTCGCCGTCGAGGGTCGCCGCCGTCGGCCGTCCGTTGTCGTAGATGTACGCGCGGGTCACCGGAACTCCGATGAGGCTGAGGATGCCGATCACCAGGCAGGCGAGCATGACGAAAGCCAGGATCCGCGCCCCGATGCGCACGATCGCAGCCCCGGCCCGCCCGCGCGGACGCTGATCGGGGCTCAGCAGCCCTTCCCTCCGGCGGATCGCCCGCAACTCACCACCCG
This sequence comes from Microbacterium sp. Beta, assembly GCF_005502545.1. Lineage (NCBI taxonomy): Bacteria > Bacillati > Actinomycetota > Actinomycetes > Micrococcales > Microbacteriaceae > Microbacterium > Microbacterium sp. Beta. The sequence goes on along the minus strand of NZ_SCOG01000002.1, from coordinate 166,120 downwards.
GCGCGGTTCCGCCGGCGGAGAGCGCGAACAGGCCGAGGATGGAGAAACCGGCGATGAACACCATCGCGTATCCGTGCGACGCCGGGAAGTTCACGAGCCAGATGAGGGTGTCCATCGGGTTCATCGTCCCGCCTCCTTCTCGATCGTCACCGCGACCGTATGCGGGTCCTCCCTCCGGTAGTACGCCCAGACCGGAGCGCCGACCTGCAGATGCGGGATGGCCTGCGGATACACGAACACGGTGGTGTCCGCCTCCCAGGTCGTCACGCCTTCCGGTGCCATCAGCACACGGAGCGCGAGCTCGCTCTGCCCTTCGCGACGTCGCCCCGTCGGACGGACCTCGAGCACGGAGGCCGTCACCGCGGTCCCGCTCGTGCGTGCGCGCACCTGTGACGGGTCGATCAGCCCCCGTTCGATCCTCCACTGGAGCATGGCGTCACGCACCGCGGGATCGGTGAGGTCTGCGAGCACCACGGTGTCCTGGTCGATGAGGCTGTATCGCACCGGCACGGGAAGTCCGACCTGCAGGGCGGACATGTCTGAGGCGTCGACCAGCATCCGCATCTGGGCGACGAACTCTTCCCCGCTGTTCGGGGTCACGCGGATGAACAGGTCGTACTGCGGCACATCGTTGACGGTCAGACCGGTACGGCTGACCTCGACGATCGTGCCGACACCGATCTGCGTCTCTCCGCGCACCGTCTTGCGACGCCCGAGGCCGGACAGCATGCCGCCGAAGGTCAGCAGCAGCCCCCAGGCGACGCCGATGAGGATCGGGGCGCCCAGGGTGTCCTCTCCGGCGAAGGGAAGGATCGAGTGTCGTTGATCGACTCCGAACAGGCCCTCGCCGACCCACACGACGAGCCAGGCGGAGAGCAGCAGCCAGACGACGAGGAACACGATGCGGAGCATGCTCTCAGCGTATCCAGGGTCCGATTCCCTCCCCCACCCGGAGGGTGTTCCTCGTGCGGAACGCCCTCCTCTACACTCGGGGCAACGACACCGCCCCGAGGTGTCCTCCGGACAGCAGGACGAAGATGCCCACACCGCTGATCGAGCGCGAGATCACCGCGCCTGTGTCTCTCACCACCCCGGACGGGGAACTGAACCGGGATGCGGTGGGCTGGTCACGCACCCCTGTCCACGACACCTCCGGCATCCCCGGGCGCGGACATTGGGGCCGCAACAAGCGGTGGGAGTACTGGAACGTGATGACACCGTCCCACATCATCGCGTTCACGGTGTCGTGCGTCGACTACATGTCGCTCCACGAGGTGTGGGTGCTCGATCGCGCGACCGGGCATGACATCGGCGCCACGGTGATCTCACCCGGGAGCCGAAGTGCGACGCTGCCTGCGTCGATCGGCGATGGGCCCGCGAGGGCGCGCACCCGTCGGATCACGATAGACGTCGATGAGAGCTTCGACGGCACCCGCCTGCGCGGGAGTGCACCTCGCGTCTCGTTCGACCTGCTCGCCGGTCGTCCCGCCGGGCATGAGGCGCTGGGGGTCGTCGTGCCGTGGCGCACGGGTGACGGCATTCCCCGGTTCCAGTACACGGTGAAAGACGTCGCCCGTCCGGCCAGCGGCACGGTGACGGTGGACGGCATCGCGCACGACGTACCCACGGGAAGCTGGGCGGTGCTCGATCACGGTCGCGGACGCTGGCCGTACCGGGTGCAGTGGAACTGGGCGGCCGCGAGCGGGGTCGTCGACGGACGCGTGATCGGACTGCAACTCGGCGCGAAGTGGACCGACGGTTCCGGGGCGACCGAGAATGCGCTGCTCGTCGACGGGCGACTGTCGAAGATCAGCGAGGAACTCGTGTGGGACTACGACCCCGGACACTTCATGCGCCCGTGGCACGTGCACGGAGTGAAGGCCGATCTCACCTTCACACCGTTCTACGACAAGCGCTCTCGCACCAATGCCGTGGTGATCGCCAGCTCCACGGACCAGTTGTTCGGCGTCTGGTCGGGCTGGGTGCTCGACGACACCGGGACACGGGTGCGCGTGGACGGCATCGAGGGGTTCGCTGAAGAGGTGCTCAACCGCTGGTGACGCGCGATTCTGCGGACTTCAGCGCGCGCTGCACGCCCTTCGCCGCGGAGCGACCGGCCAGATTCGCGCCGATCGTGCTCGCAGACGGCCCGTAGCCGACCAGCTGCACGCGAGGATCGCGGACGGCGGTCGTTCCGCGTCCGTTCCGGTCGAGCTGGATGCCTCCGGCAGCGCTGCGCAGATGCAATGGTGCCAGATGACCGATCGCGGGTCGGAAGCCGGTCGCCCACAGGATCACGTCGACCCGCTCGAAGCTGCCGTCGGACCAGCGCACACCGTCGGGTTCGATGCGCTCGAACAGCGGACGCCGGTCCGCGTAGGCGCCCAGACGCTCCGCTTCCCGCTCCTGCGGGCGGAGCATGAGTCCCGTGACACTGACCACGCTCTGCGGAGGAAGCCCTGCGGCGACGCGCTGCTCGACGAGCGCGACCGCTGCGGCTCCCGCCTCCGGGGTGAAGTCGTCGTCGCGCCAGACCGGTTCGCGGCGGGTGACCCACAGCGTCTCGGTGATCGGGGCCAGCGCGCCGAGGAACTGCACGGCTGAGGCGCCACCGCCCACGACCAGCACCCGCTTGCCGATGAAGTGCTCCGGTCCCGGATAGTCGACCGTGTGCAGCTGTTCTCCGACGAACGTCTCCATGCCGGGGAAATGCGGGAGGAACGGATGGGACCAGGTACCGGTCGCATTCACGATGGTGCGGGTCGTCCACTCCCCCTCCGCGGCTCGCACGGCCAGGAGACCGTCGCGGTCCTCCACCCGATCCACATGGACGGGGCGCAGCACGGGAAGTGCGTGCCTCCGCTCGTACGACGCGAAGTACGCCGGCACAGCCTCATTGGCGCGAGCACCGTCGCGGGCAGGAGGCGTGTCTCCCGGCAGCTCTGCAACGCCGTGCACGTCTCGCATCGTCAACGCGTCCCACCGATGCTGCCATGCGCCACCCGGGCGTTCGTCCGCATCGAGGACCACGTGCGAGATACCCAACCGGGACAGGTGGAACGATGCCGAGAGACCGGCCTGTCCTGCGCCGATCACCAGACTGTCGAGGATGCTCACGCCGGATCCAACACGCGACGCCGCGTGCTTGTTCCTCCGCGCCTTCTCATCCGCGCCCTCATCCGTCGTGACGCGCCCGGGATGCCCCCACCGATTGGTGCTCCCGTCGATTCGTGTAGTACTCTTTTCAAGTTGCTCCGGCTGGTCCGGAACAGCGTCTGGGCCTGTGGCGCAGCTGGTAGCGCACCTGCATGGCATGCAGGGGGTCAGGGGTTCGAGTCCCCTCAGGTCCACGAAAAACCCCTGGTTATCCAGGGGTTTTTGCGTTTCTGAGTGGCACCTTCTCGAGGTCACTCACGACTTGCTCACGTTATTTCGATCATCTCGGTGATGACGGATGGGTCATCGCACGCGTGACCGACGCTCCCGGATGCCCAGTGGCATTCAGTGTCAATCCGGGATACATCCCCAAATCCTGCCCATCGCCCTGCTGGATTCAGCCGACGCTCACGAGGTCACCGCGTGCTGTTGAACCCGTAGGGCCGAGTGCAGGTAAAACGCGGCTATCACCAGCGCCGCGACGCCGCCGACCAGCGCCAAGGTCCGATCGGGCACGCCGAAGGCACCCAACGACGAGGCGACTCCCTGGATCAAGAAGAAGGCACTGAGCAGAAGCGCACTGCCACGCGTGCTGGTCATCTTCCACCACGGACGCGGGGCATCGGATTCGCCGGCGCCCCTAAAGGTGCGCGCTGCGACGACGACGGCTGCCACGAGAGCCACGGTCGCCCACGCGAATCCGAGTTCGTAGCCGATGGCTGCGAGCGGAACCGCGGTGAGCGTGATCCCGACGACGAAGACGAGCAGGTACCCGACCTTGGCGGCCGGTGTCTTGATACGCATCATTTCCCTCCTGACTTACGGTACTGCCGTGTACGTCGTGTAGCTGCAGTAGTTGAACCCGCAGTTGTAGTACGTCACCTTGAGGCGCCACTTGTTCCAATACGCCTTCTCGACCTGGGCTGCGGGAGCGAGCCCCAAGCAAGCGATACTGGCCGGCCACGGAATCGGCGCGACGCTGCATGCGCTACTGATGCCCTTGAGCCCGTTATACATACTGACGACCTGTGCTTTACTGAGGTAGCTCACGTGCGTCGTGTACGTCGGATCAGCGACCACGGGATAGGTGAAGCTGCTGTCGTGGTCGACGACCTGCGTAAGGGTTTGGCCATTCAACTCGTAGCGCGTGGGAACGTCTTTTCCGGCCGCGTCCTTCGCCCACGGCGCTGCAAAGCTCCCCAAGACCTCGCCGGTCACGCCATCGATCACGGCTGCGCCACCGTCTCGCAGGACGAGACGCGAAGCGTCGGGAAGGTCGATCGGGTAGTCATAGCGCGTCGGTGCGGTTGCACTACCGATCACGGTCGCAATCTGCACCGAGCCGGTGTCGTGCACGAGAACGACGCTGCTTGACGAGTTGCCGTTGTCATATGTGACAGTTCCAGGAACCGTAGAAGAGGCAGCGCTGACCTCGTCGGCGAAGGGCAGCCCGATCGTCGCCAACCCATCACCCGTCGAGATCGAAACACCATCGGCGGCAGCCGCGGACACCTCGACCTTAAGTCGATTGATCATTACGGTGCTCTGCCCGCCTGCGAGCAGCGGGGTATCGATAGTTGCTGCGACATCAGCTGGGGCAATTTTCGCAACCACATCAACCGCGGATTCCTCCGCTGCGATCGCCGCCGGGGCAATCCACATAGCCGAAATCAGCACCGCCGCCCCCGCAGCGATTGCTCCGATAGCACTTTTGACCTTCATTGGTCTTGCTTCCCCTCTGGTCGCCCGCCCCTTCGGATCGTAAGTAGCACGTTACGCATCACATCCTCGGAGCGTCAATAGCAATCTTCGGTGCTCCGGTCCGTGTTGGCGGACCGTGTGGTTGCGGGGCACAGCGCTAGTTCTGGGACCTGGTGCGACTGCGCACGCTCCATCTCGCCCCGCCCCTCACGCGGGAGCATCGCACCATGAGCGGCCGCTGGCGGGACACGCGGTGCGACGGGTTCTTGCGAGGTGACGAGCAGTGGCGCAGATTCTGACGTGGCGACCCGTGGGAGCCAGCTGATGAAGGTTAGGAGGTCACGAGTTGCTCCCGCTGAATAGCCGAACCTGCGGGGTTCTTCTTCGTCTCACGGGACGGTGTGACATGATCGGCACGACGGGAGGCCCGATGACGGAGACACCTCTCGCCTACACCGACCGGGTGCGTGCGGATCGCGGATATCTGACCGTGAGCGAGCTCATCGCGGACGCGCGAAACGTCTTCCTCGACCCGTACTCCACGCTGGTGTCGGCACACGTTCGCATGGGCACGGGGAACGTGTTCTTCCCGCACGTCCGATTCGACGCCGGCCCCGACTCTCTTCTCAATCGCCCCGACTCGACGGTCACCGTCGGCGACCGGGTCCGTCTTCGCGGGAAGATCGATGTCGCCGGAGCCTCTCGTCTGGGAGACGGCTGCCAGATCCTCGGCGATGTCAGCGCGATAAGCGTCGACCTCGGCGGCGGAGGCAGCTATCGAGACGTCGATCCTGATCTGCGCGGCGCCGTGCTCAAAGGCCGAGGCCACGCCAGCCGCATCGTGCTGCACCAAGGGCACGTCATCAACGGCGACGGCGATTTCGCGGCGGCCGCCACCGAACGACAGGCGGTCTACCACCCCGTCCCGACCCGACACGCGATTCGGGTCGCTGAGGGTCGCCCCTAGCGCGCCCCTCCCCGAGCGTCAACCCGATTCTGCGTCGTCGACGCCCGTCCTACCGTGAAGCCATCTCCACGAAAGGACGCGACCATGTCGAACCCCATCATTCCTCCCCTGCCTCCGATCCTCCACGATGACGAGGCCGACGTTCCGACGAAAGACGTCGACGGCGAGCGTGTCCTCGACCCCGATGCCGACGACGCGCTGGTCGACAGCGCCGAAGCGGACCGCATCGCCGCCGGGGCCGACGAAGACGACACCCACGACGACTGAGCGCCGCGGGAACCGCCCCGCCACTGCTCTCCTCGACTCCGCCGACCCCGTCGACTCCCACCGCTCCGCCTAGACTTGCCTCATGGCACCGGTGGTGGCGACGTGGTCAGGAAGAGGCTCATCGAGCGTCTTCCGCGGTTTGCTGTCCGCCGTTCTCCTCGTAGCCGCGATCATCCTCGGACTCCTGGGGATGCACACCCTGAATCTGCACGGGACGCCATCCGCCGAGGCACCGGCAGCAGTCGCGATGCCGGTGAGCGACACCGCCACGACGCCCGCTCACCATGCGGCGGCTCCGCACGGCGCGGCGCAGGCTCACCCCTCCGGGAACTCGACGAACGCCGGCGACATGTCCTGTGCAGGTTGCGGCAGTGACGACCACGCCGGCATGGCGATGATGTGCGTACTCGCTCTGCTGCTCGCACTCGCGCTGGTCATCGCTCCCGGTGCGCTCCGGGCCTGGGCAACCACCGTCTTCCGGTCCTCTCCGACCGGGGCCCTCACCTCCCGCGCGCTCCCCCAAACCCCTTCGCTTCACGTTCTCTGCATCAGTCGCACCTGAGCGGCCGTCGAGCCCGCACCCCTCGTGCCCGGCTCCACACCACTCACCTTGCGCGCGCCGTCATCGGCGTGCGCGCGACGACTATGCGTATTGGAGAACACCATGAAGAAGATCCGTGCTGCGGTCACGACCGCACTCGCCCTGTCCACGGTCCTGCTGCTGTCCGGCTGCGCGACCGGCGACACTGACGGCTCGATGCCGGGGATGGACCACGGCTCGTCGTCGGCACCCGCCGGCGTCGACGAGGCGGACATCATGTTCACCTCGATGATGATCGTCCACCACCAGCAGGCCATCGAGATGAGCGACATCGTGCTCGCGTCTCCCGGGGTCGACCCGGCCGTCACCGCTCTCGCCCAGCGGATCAAGACCGCTCAGGGACCGGAGATCGAACAGCTCGAAGGCTGGCTCGACGAGTGGGGCGTCGGCTCCGACGATCGCGACGCGGGTGCGATGGATCACGGGGACGGGATGATGAGCGACGACGACCTCGCGGCCCTCCGCGCGGCCGACGGTGCCGAGGCCTCCCGACTGTTCCTCGAGCAGATGATCGCGCACCATGAGGGGGCCGTCGAGATGGCGCAGACCCAGGTCGACGAAGGAAGCGACCAGGAAGCGGTCGAGCTCGCCCAGACGATCATCGACGCGCAGACGGAGGAGATCCAGGAGATGAAGGACCTCCTCTCCTCTCTCTGACCCATCCCCGGGCCGGTGTCGGCGCCGCGCAGTGCGGCACCGGCCCTCCTCCGCACGAAGGAACCACGCCATGAACCTCCCCACCATGCCCGCCGTCGTCCACACGCTCCAGCGGCGTCGGCTGTCCGTCACGCTCGCCGCCCTCGCTGCCACCGGTATCGCCCTGACCGGATGCTCGGCCGGCGTGCAGACGACGCCCTCGCAGACCTCACCCTCGCAATCGGCCTCCACGCCATCGACGGACGCCGGCTCGGCGGCAGTGGCACAAGAGCTGCTCGCCGTACACGATCTGGCGGCGCTCGACGTCCGCGAGGTGATCGCGCGGCTCGAGGCGACGGCCCTCGTGGATCGTCCTGATGACCTCCTCGCCTCGGTAGAGCCCGACACGCTCGTGCTTCGAGACGCCAGGGGCAGAGAGGGCAGACTTCCCCTGCCCGACGACGCCGTCTACGTCTCGATCGCGCCGTTCCGCGATCAGACCCACGAGTGCCACTTCCACAGCCTCACGACGTGCGTGGGCGAGCTCGCCGACACGGAGGTCCGTGTCACCCTGACGACCGACGACGGGAGCATTGTCGTCGACGAGACCCGACGAACCCAGGACAACGGCTTCGTCGGCGTATGGGTGCCCCGCGGCCTCGAGACGACGCTGACCGTCGAGAGCCAGGGGCTGACCGGCTCCGTGCCACTGTCGACGACCTCTCCCGACGACCGCACCTGCATCACGGATCTCCAGCTGCGGTGAGCCGACCGACGACGCTCTGAGCTCGTCCTGCCGCCGCGTGGCATGAAGAAGCGCACCCCTCCGTGTACGGAGGGGTGCGCTTCTGCTGTCGACGTGCGGCCTGCTAGGTCGCGAGCAGCGGCGGCACGTGCGAGATCGAGATCGGACGCGTGGCCCTGCTCGACCCGCGCATCCTCTCGACGTCCTCCAGCACTTCGAAGGCCGTACCGTATCGGGACGCGAGGGGAAGGTCGCGAAGCCACGTGACCTCGACCTCGGTCTCGGCCAGTTCGTACACGCACGCCACCACATGGCGCGGATCGTTCGGCGAGTAACGGAGGTCGTTGATCACCCACTCCGACGCGGTGATGCGATTCAGTATGAAACGTGGATCCGGAAGTTCAGACATGTGCGGGCCCTCCAGGACTCTCTCTTCCTCAAAGAGTGCGCCACGGTTCGGCTCACGCAAAGCCCCTTGACACTGCTCGCGAAGGATGCCGCCTCGGGGTCAGGAGGCGTTCTCGGCGGCCTCGGCCGAGGCGACCTGCGCGCGCCACCAGGGTGTCTCGATGAATCCTCGCTTCATGAACACCAGTTCCATGGCCGCGTTCCATCCTCTGACTCCCTTGAGGTGCGCGATGGTCCCGGTGAGGAAGTCGTGGAGCGTCTCGGTGCTCGGCAGGATGATCTCGCAGTAGAGGGAGTTCTCCTCGAGCGCTGCGGCCAGGAAGCGCACCGAGACGTGCTGGGCGAGGGTGCGTGCCACCGAGGCGATCCGAGAGGGTTCCACCCGAAGGATGAGAAGTGTCTCGGCGCTCATGCCGAGTGCGGACGCCGGAACCATGGTCACGGTCGTCAAGCACCCGCCGTTGCGCATGCGTTCGTACCGGCGACGGACGCTGCTCTCGTTCATGTCCAGCTTGTCGCCGATCGACTGGAAGGAGGCACGACCGTTGTGTCGAAGCTCCTCGACGATCGCGCGGTCCGCGTCATCGAAGTGCGTGGGATCGCAGGTGTTCGGCGCGGGCATGTACGACTGCGGATCGCTCGCGGCTTCGGCGTGCGCGTCGTAGAGCTGCCTCCCCCAGTCGAAGCTCACCTTGTAGGTGTGCACGACCAGGTCGCTGCGCCAACGCTCGACACCCGGTATCGCCTGCAGGTCCGTGAGGACGTGCGCGTAGGTGGCGGAATCCCCCGGGATGACGACCTCGGCGAACACGTCGAACTTGCCGGTGACCAGCGTCACGAACCGCACGTAGGGCGAACCGATCAGAGCCTGCGCGACGCTCAGCTGGGAACCGGGCGTGCAGTTGATCCGGACGAAGAAGGTCTCGACATGGCCTTCACTGCCCAGCGTCGGAACGATCCCGACCCGCACCAGCCCCTCGGCGAGCAGCTGCTGTCCGCGTCGGGTGACCGTGGAGACGGCGGCTCCGGCGAACTCGGCGATCGACGTCCAACTCGCTCGGCCGTCCTGCTGCAGCGCGACGACGATCCGTCGGTCGAGGTCGCTCACTTCCCTCGTGAGATCGACGCTGCTCATCGGGTCGGCGGGTACACCCGGTGCAGGAACGTGCGCACGGTCTTCGTCCACGCCTCTGCCTCCTCGATCTGCGGGGAGTGCCCCGACTTCTCGAACACCACCATCTCGGAGTCCGGGATGAGATCGGCGATCGTCTGGCTACACGATACTGGCGTGATCCAGTCCGTCCGGCCCACGGTGATGAGTGTCGGCACACCGATCTCGGGCAGGCGCGGTTTGAGGTCGTAGTTCGGGAGGTTCACAGAGAAGGCGTAGTTGTGCGCGCGATAGCGGTACGGCGTCGCCTGCACCTTGCGCTCGGTCGCTTCCGGGTCGTACACGAAGTCGTACAGGGGCAGGATCTCGCGCCAGCAGTCCTTCAGGTCCTCGTCGTCGTGGACCTGTCCGACGTCGATGCGGTCGAACTTCTCCATGTCGATCGTGACACGGTCCGAGGCGAGGGCGTTCTCACGCGCCAGGTGCGCGTTGGAGTTGTCCGGAGAGGTGTCGCGCAGCACGATCGCCCGCACGCGCTCCGGGTATCGCAGTGCGTACTCCATGGCCATGAAACCGCCGTACGAGCCACCGGCGATCACGATCCTCTCCGCACCGATCCACTCCCGCAGACCGTCGATGTCCGCCGCCCACTGCTCGTGGCTGTAGGTGCCGAGGCCCTCGCTCGCTCCGCTGCCGCGCGCATCGAACACCACGACGCGGTATTCGTCGGCGAGTCGACCGAAACTGGCTCGCGGTTCGGCGCGGGACCCGAGGCCGGGGGCTCCGTGATGGGTGATGATGACCGGAGCGCCCTCGGGACCGAGGACCTCGACGGCCAGGTGGTTCCCGTTGATCTCGACCCATTCGTGGTCACTGGTGGCTGCGGCGAACTCCGGGGATACCGGCGGGGTGGATGTCATGTTCTCTGCTTCTCTCGGATTCCGTGGGTCAGAGCGCGATCGTGCACTCGTCGAGGCTGCGCGGGAAGGTGGTCAGGGGTTCGGCGCCGGTGGCCGTCACGAGCATGCTGTCGCTGATCCGGTAGCCGGCGTGGCCCGGCACATAGATACCGGGTTCATTCGAGACGACCATTCCCGCCTCGAGCTGCGTGGCGTCTCCGTCTTCCAGCCATGGCGCCTCGTGCATGCCGAGACCGATGCCGTGCCCCTGCCGGTGCCGGATGTACTCTCCGAGTCCGGCGTCGCGGATCACATCGAGGCACAGGCGGTTGGCCTCACGGCACTCGAGCCCCGCACGGATGGTCTCGCGACCGCGCAGCTGTGCCGCGTGGATCGCGTCGTGGTACCGCCGCTGCTGCGCAGTGGGTTCGCCCAGCACGAAGGTGCGCTCCCCCTCGATGAACCGACCGCCGACCGCGCAGCCCAGGGAGAGCATGAAGGTGTCGCCGGCCTTGAGACGGTTCACCGAGGGGAGCCCGTGCGGGAAGGCGGAATTGGGCCCTGAATAGACCAGTCCCCCGGCCAGCAGTGACGCGACGACGACATTGCGGTGCTCGGCGTACATGATGCCGGTGCCGGTCGCGGTGACGTGTCGCTCGAGCTCGGCCTCGGTCGGAAGATCTCCCCCGGCCGCGACCGCCGCCTGCACCAGCTGCACGCCGGCGTCGAGCATCCGGTCGGTGACACGGGCCGCTTCACGGTGCAGCTCCACCTCCTCGGGGAACTTCACGTAGCGGGCACGGGTGAGCAGCCCCGAGGCGACGAGATCGGCATCGGGCATCGCCTCCCTCGCCGCAGACAGGCGGGCGGACGGCATCGACGCCGCGAACCCGACCCGCCCGCGAGGTGAGACCGCACGGGCGAGCACTTCGAAGGGCGCGACGACGCCGGGATACTCGAAGAACGCGACCAGTTCCGCACGGGAAGACTGCGATTCGGCGTACTCGCGTTCCAGCTCGGGCAGCAGCATGACCACGCGGCCTCCCGCCTCGAGCCAGATCGCCACCGGACGCTCGGACGGGTGGTGGAAGAAACCGGTGAGGTACGCGATGTCCTCGGGGTGATCGGTGAGGAAGGCATCGAAACCCGCTTCGGCCATCCGCTCGCGCACCCTGGTCTGTACCCGGTCGAAGAACTCGGGCGCGAGACGCTGGTCGAACTCGGTCATCACGGACTCCTATCGGGCGAGGTGGCGCGGGTTGCGCGCGTCGTTGTAGGCGATCGAGAGCAGTGTCGCGGAGAGCACCAGGATGAGGATCGCGATCGAGGGGAAGAGCGTCAGCCACCAGGCGCTGACCATCGCACCGGCCTGCTGCGCCTCGTAGAGGATGCGCCCCCAGGACCAGGTCGTCGGGTCGCCGAGGCCGAGGAAGGCCAGTCCCGCGGCCGAGAGCACAGCCCGTGAGGCCGTCACCACCACGGAGACGACGACCACCGGGGTCACAGCGGGCAGCACGTGCTTGGTGATGATCCACACCGGAGACGTGGTCATCAGCCGCGACGCGTCGACGTAGGGCAGACCGACCACCGTGAGCGCTTGAGAACGCACGAGGCGGGTGACCTCCGGCCAGGAGAACGCAGCGACCACGAAGATGATGGTCGATGTGCTCGGCCCCACCAACGCGGCGATCAGGATCATGAGCGGCAGCACGGGGAGCGAGAGCGTCATGTCGACGATCACGCTGATGAAGCTGTCGAGCTTGCGGAAGTACGCTCCGAGGACCGCGATGATCGTGCCGAAGACGATCGCGATCAGCGAGGCCGCCACGGCCACCAGCACACTCTGCTGCGTGCCCCAGATCACCTCGGAGAACACGTCCCGCCCGAGAGCATCGGTGCCGAACCAGTGGTCACCGCTCGGCGGACGCAGTACGTCGGGTCCGTAGCTGGCCGGATACGGAGCGATCAGAGGCGCGGCGAGAGCCACGATCACGAGCAGGACCAGCAGTCCGAGGGAGATCATGCCGAGCGGGTCACGGCGGAACGCACGCCAGGTGTGGGCGCTCGCCCGCTCGCTGCCTGCAGCGGTCGGCTCACTCGGGGTCAGGGCCTCTGCGGAGGGCATCGGAGCGGTCATGAGGTCTTCACTCTCGGGTCCAGGTAGCCGTAGATGATGTCGGTGATGGTGTTCGCCACGACCACCGTGACGGCGAGCATGAGGAACGCACCCTGCAGGACGGGGAAGTCGAGCTGGGTGACTGCTTCGTAGATGCCACGGCCGATGCCGGGGTAGGCGAACACCGTCTCCGTGAGCACGGCGCCGCCGACCAGGAAGCCGAGCTGCAGTCCGATCAGGGTGGTGGTCGGGAGCAGGGCGTTGCGCAACGCATGCTTCCAGAGGATGCGGCTGCCGCGGATGCCGTTCGCCTTGGCGAGGAGGATGTAGTCCTCGCCGAGCGTCTCGATCAACGTCGATCGCATCGTCAGGACGTAGGAGCCCACCTGGATCAGCATGAGCGACACCGCCGGCAGGACGAGGTGCTGCGCGACGCTCAGATACCACTCGAAGCCGTAGGTGTTGTTGGTGTAGGCCCCACCGATCGGGAACCACCCCAGATTCAGACCGAACACGAACAGCAGCAGGATCGCGACGCTCGGCACGAACAGCGACTGCCCGGTGACTCCGAGCACCTGCACCGCCCTATCGACGAACCGTCCCTTGTGGGAAGCCGCGGCCACACCCAGCGGTACTCCGATGAGGATCGTGAGCACCAGCGCCGTGATGGTCAGCAGGAGCGTCCACGGCAACCGCTGCAGCAGGACGTCCGTGACCGGGATCGACTGTGTGAAAGAGATGCCGAGGTTCCCCTGCAGCAGCTGCCACATGTAGAGCCCGTACTGCACGATCAGGGGCTGGTCCAGACCGTACTGCTCGAGGATGGTCGCCCGGATGTCGTCCGTCATGTTCGGACTCGCCAGCGCCAGCGCCGGGTCACCGGGAAGCAGACGCAGCAGCAGGAACGTCACGGTCACGGCGAACCAGATCGTGAGCAGACCGCGACCGGCGCGACGGAGAATGAACGATGCTCGGGACACCCGGGCGACCTTCCTCGAGATTTCGGTGGTTGTTACTCGACCGGGTGCGCGCTCGCGAGCGAGAGCGGGTTCACGATCGAGAGCAGCTCGCTCGGCTTCGCGATGAAGCCGGCCCACTCGTCGCTGGCTGCGAAGAACAGGTTCTGCGTGTACATGATGTTGTCGTAGACCTGCTCATGGACGATCTTGTTCGCCTTGCGCATGATCGAGATCTTCTCGTCCTGGTCGAAGGTGACCATTCCCTCCTCGATCAGGGCGTTGAGGTCGGGATCGTCCACGTGCGTGTAGTTGATCGCCCCGCCGGGGAGATACGACAGCGAGAAGTTCGTCACCGGGTCGTCCATGATGGCGAAGTTGCCCGCATAGATGTCGTAGTCGCCCTCGCTTGTCATGGAGAGGTAGGTGTTGCGCTCGGTGCCCTGCAGCTCGATCGTGATGCCGGCTTCTGCCGCGCTGTCCTTCACCATCTGCGCCCACTGGCTGGTGACGCTGTCCTGCAGCGAGTAGATCAGCCGGAACGAGACCGGGAACTTCCCGCTCGCGTCCGCCGCGTAGCCGGCCTTCTCCATGAGCGAGCGCGACTTCTCGGGGTCGAACTCGTACTCCTTGACCGACTTGTCGTAGTACTTCGCGAGCACCGGCATCAGCGCACTGGAGCCCGTCGAGACGGCCTGCCCTTGCAGCACGACAGTGCGGATCGCGTCGTAGTCGACGGCATGGGCGAGTGCCTGACGGACCTCGGTCTTCGCGAGGTCCGGCCTGTCCATGTTGTAGACCAGGTGGGCGTAGCCGAGCCCCGGAGCCTCGATGACCTGCAGACCGTCGGTGTTGCCGAGCTGCTCGACCTGTGCCGGCGGCAGCGCGTTCGCGATCACATCGATCTCGCCGCTCTGCAGTGCCAGGATCTCGGTGTTCACGTCCGGATACACGCGATACACGACCTCGGCGGGTCCAGGGACGCCGCCCTTGACGAGCGGGTAGTCCTCGACGCGCTTCAGCGTGTAGTGCTGACCCACCTGGAAGTCGCTCATGATGAACGGGCCCATGCCCACCCATCCCCCGTCGCTGCCGTCGTTCGCGAACTCGGCGATCGATCCCTTCGGCTCGAAGACGTGCTGCGGGACGACGACACCCCAGAACCCGATCTCCTCGACGATGGACGAGTCCGGCTGGGTGAGAGTGAGCTCGACACGGGTGTCCGACACGGCTGTCGCGGTGTCGAGGTTGCCGAGCTGTCCGTAGAACGTGCCGGGGGCCTGATCGCGCTTGACCGCGTTCAGGGTCCACGCCACGTCTTCGGCGGTGAGGGGCTCGCCGTCGCTCCAGGTGAGGTCGTCGCGGATCTCGTAGAAGCCCGTGGTGTCATCCACGTAGCCCCAATCCGTGGCCACGTGGGCTTCCTTGCTGCCGTCATCGCTGATGCTCAGCAGGTGCGGATACATCAGGTTCGTGATCCACGAATCCGTTCTGCTGTTGCCGAGCACCGGGTTGAAGTTCACGACATCCGTCGTCGTGCCGATGCTGATCGTCTCGTCGCTCGGACCGGCGGAGCCGGACGACTCCCCCGGTTCCGGCGCGGACGGGGCGCACGCGGCGAGACCGACGGCGAGAGCCGCGGCCGCACCGAGGGCGAGGAACTTGCTGTACTTCATCAGACCCAGACCTCCTCGAGTACGCGCATGGTGTTCCCTCCGACGACGGCGCGAATCTCGTCGTCGGAGTAGTCGTGCTTCACAAGCCAGCCGATGATGTTGTAGAAGGCTTCGGCCGGGTTCTCGATGCCGTCGACGTACGGCTGCTTCTCGTAGTCGACGTTGGCGTGCGCCTGCCCCAGCGACAGGTTCGACGAGAACGCGTCGTGAAGGCCGACATGGTCCCCGAACAGCGTGTCCGGTCCGAAGCTCACGTGCTCCAGGCCCACCAGGTCGACGCAGTACTGGAAGTGATCCATCACTGACTCCAGCGAGTGCTTCGGGTGCTGGGGCGAGATGGTGGTGTGCGGAGCCGCCTCGATGCCGATCACACCGCCGCGCTTGGCGCACTCGATGATCGTCTCGTCGGTCTTCATGCGGTTGGTCGGCCACAGCCCACGAGCACCGGCGTGCGTGATGAAGACCGGCTTCGTCGAGTGGGCGATCACATCGAGGCACGTCTGGTCCCCGGAGTGGGAGATGTCGATCGCGATGCCGAGCTTGTTCATCCGCTCGACCGCGCGCTCGCCGAAGTATGTCAGTCCGCCGTCGCCCCGCTCCTTCAGTCCGCCTCCGAGCATGTTGGCCTCGGAGTAGGCGATGCCCATCTGACGCACGCCGAAGCCGTACAGCACGTCGAGGCGGTCGACCTCGTTCTCGATCATGGTCGACGCCTCGAGCGCGAAGATGTGCGCGACTCGGCCGGTCTCCGCCGCGTGGCGGATGTCCTTGATCGACTCGGCCTTGATCACGAAGTCCTGGTGCGCGAGGTCGGCCATGCGAACACCGAGGTCGAACAGCACGTCCTGGTACTTCCACCCTGCGTCGCTCGAGATGCAGCAGGTGCCGTCCATACCGTTGTCGAACACGGCCGTGAGTCCGGAACGGGCGAGACCCTGGTAGCCGGTGGGTTCGCGACCCTGGCGGATGTGGTCGCGTAGCTCGCCCATGTCCTCGGGGAAGACCTGCACATGCTCGTGCAGGGAGATCACGGTCTCCTCGCGGAGCAGGCGCTCGGTGCGTTCGCGCTGCGCATCGCTCAGGCCGAGATCGTAAGCCGGGACGCGGCCGATCTGCTTGGCGTAGCGGAATTCGCGGTAGTCCTTGCCGGCTTCCAGATAGTCGTACGCGGTGTAGCCGGTGTACCGGCCAGCTTGTTCGAGCACGGATGCGCTCCTTAGGTTCGATGATGCGGGTGTCCCACTCGGTCACCAAGCGGGAGTTTCCTCGAATCTGGAGGATTTCGGCATAGATGTCAACCTCTGTGATTATTTCCAGACAAAATGTTTCCTGTTCGAAACAATTCAGAGGCTGGAAGCTGGCATGATGGCACCCATGGAGAACGCACCCGCCCCCCGGAACACCGTCGTCCTGGACGTCAAGGGACTCACCGTCACCCTCACCGGCGAAGGCCGGCGCAACCGCGTGGTCGATGGCATCGACATCACCGTGCGCCGGGGCGAGGTCTTCGCGCTGCTGGGCGAGTCCGGATCAGGAAAGTCCATGACCGCCCGCGCGATCATGGGCCTCATCGACAACGGGGATGTGGAGGCGGACACCCTGACGCTCAGCGGGACCGATCTCCTCTCCCTCTCCGCCGAACAGCACAGGCGCCTGCGGGGTGTGCACGTCAGCCTGGTCATGCAGGACGCCCTTTCCGCGTTGAATCCGGTCCTCAGCATCGGCGATCAGATCATCGATCTGATGCGTGCTCACCGCAGCATCGGCCGGAGCGCCGCCCAGGCGCGCGCGGTCGAGCTGCTGGCCCTCGTCGGTATCCCCTCCCCCGACAAGCGTGTGCACGATTACCCGCACCAGTTCTCCGGCGGCCAGCGCCAGCGCATCCTGATCGCCATGGCGATCGCGCTGGACCCTGATCTCATCATCGCGGATGAGCCGACGACCGCGCTCGATGTGACGGTGCAGGCCCAGATCCTCGATCTGCTGCTCTCCCTGCGTGATCGACTCGGAATGGGGATCCTGCTCATCACGCACGACCTCGGTGTCGTGATGGAGGTCGCGGATCAGGTCGCCGTCATGCGCACCGGTCGCATCGTCGAAACGGGATCCGCCGACGTCGTGCTCACCGAGCCGCAGCATCCGTACACGGTGCAGCTGCTGAACTCGATGCCGCGAGATGTGAGCCCGGCGGCGCAGGATGCCGACACCCCGCCGATCCTGGAGGGACGCGGCCTCGAGCGCACCTTCCGTTCGGGAAGCGGGCGCCGTGCGCACCGGGTCGCCGCGGTAGCCGACGTCGACCTCGACCTCCGCCAGGGCGAGATCCTGGCGATCGTCGGCGAGTCCGGAAGCGGCAAGTCGACTCTGGCGCGGATGCTGGTCGGGCTCGACTCCCCCGATGCGGGAACCCTGCGCTACCGCGACCAGGATGTGACGAGAGGGCGGCTCCGCGATCGGAAGATCCTGCGGCGTGGGGTGCAGATGGTGTTCCAGGACCCCTACATGTCACTCAACCCTCGGATGACCGTGCAGCAGATCATCGCCGAACCGCTCGCCGCGACGCACTCGGGAACGCCGTCGAGCAGGCGCGAGCGCGTCGCCGAGCTGCTGGAACTCGTCGGCCTCACCGCCGAGATGGGTTCGCGTTTCCCGCACCAGTTCTCCGGCGGTCAGCGTCAGCGCATCGGCATTGCTCGGGCACTCGCACTCGACCCGGACGTCCTGGTGTGCGACGAACCCGTCTCGGCGCTGGATGTGTCGATCCGCGCACAGATCATCGACCTGCTGTGCGAGCTGCGGGAGCGACTGGGAATGTCGATCGTCTTCATCGCGCACGATCTCTCCCTCGTGCGGCACATCGCCGACCGCGTCGCGGTCATGTACCTGGGCGAGATGGTCGAGATCGGTGAGACCGAAGACGTCTACCTTCGCGCAGAGCACCCCTACACCCGGTCGTTGCTCTCGGCCATTCCTCCCCAGACACGCGCCGACCGGGGCATGCTCGCGCGCCGCACCCGAATGAGCGCGTGAACGCGGAGCAGCGCGGAGTCAGCGCCCCGGTCGCACCGTGAGGTCGGTGATCTCCGCATCGCGTGGAAGATCGAGCGCCGTGAGGATGGTCGTGGCGACCGCGTCCGGCGTGATGAACCGCTCGGCGTCGTAGTCCTGGCCCTCCTGCTGGTGCACGCGCTCCTGCATGGGAGTGGCTGTGCGGCCGGGATAGATCGACGTCACCCGCACTCCGTGCGCGGCCTCCTCGGCGCGCAGCGCATCGGCAAGCGCACGGAGACCGTGCTTCGACGCCGCATACGCCGACCACCCGGCGTTGGCGCGGAGGCCCGCTCCCGAGTTGACGAACACGATCTGCCCCTGTGACACGCGCAGGACGGGCAGAAGCAGGCGCGTGAGCTCGGCAGGGGCGATGAGATTCACGGCGAGCTGCTGCTCCCACAGCGCGGGAGCGAGATCAGCCACATCGCCGAGGTCGACGACGCCGGCGACGTGGACGAGCGCATCGATCCGCTCGGGCAGCTGCTGCTTCGACAGCGCCCACGACAGTCGCCCCGGCTGGGAGAGGTCTCCGACGAGGACGGAAGCTCCGGGAAGCGTCTCCGCGATCTGTCTGGCACGCCCGGCATCGCGGGCGAGCGCCACGACGTCGTCGCCGCGATCCAGGAGCCGTCCAGCGAGAACAGCCCCTATGCCGGAACCCGCACCGGTGACGAGGTGCGTTGACACGTCAGCCCTGGTCGGTGGCGGCAGGCACCGCCACGTCGATCGGAACGACGGGGCAGTCCTTCCACAGACGCTCCAGCCCGTAGTACACGCGCTCCTCCTGGTGGAACACGTGCACGATCAGGTCACCGAAATCGAGCAGCACCCAGCGGGCCTCCGCCCGACCCTCTCGGCGGACGCGCTTGTGCCCGGACTCGATCAGGCGGTCTTCGATCTCGTCGGCGATCGCGGCGACATTGCGCTCGCTGTTTCCGGTGACGAGCAGGAAGATGTCGACGAGCGGAAGCGGCTCGGAGACGTTGAGTGCGACGAGATCCTCTCCGCCCTTGTCGACGGCGGCCTGTGCTGCCAGACGCAGCATCTCTTCGGCGGTTTCAGGTGATTGCATCAGAACACATTCGTGGTGATGGCGATGATGACGACGACACCGACAGCGAGGGCAAGCCCTCCGGCGACGATCGCCAGGGTGATCATCAGCCGGTTGCCCTTCTCAGGCGCCGGCGGACGGATCACCTCGCCGGCGGGCTTGATGGTGCTGACCGCCGAGCTGGCGGCGATCGGCGTAGGCGACGACGCGGGGGGAAGCTCGCCGTCGATGAGAACGGCGTCGACATCCTTGCCGTCGGTGGTTCCGAGTGCGTGGCCCTGCGAACCCATGCCCTGCGGCAGTTCGTACGACCCCGTCACGAGGATCTCGCCGGTCGATGCGACGGGACCGGAGAGCGATCCCTCTCCGGGAGAGGGTGTGAAGATCAGCGCATTCGGCGCGGAGTGCTGGGAGCCGGTCGAGTCGCCGACCGTGAGCAGCTCATCGAAAGACGGGCGGAAGGGCGCGTGCGGGTCGGGAGCGTCTGCGAGCAGCCCCTCGCCGAAAGCGGAGTTGACGGTCGGGCGTGCGTCGCCGACGACCTCATCCCCGGCGTCGTCGACATCGGCGAGCACGTCGTCGGGATCCTGCTCGCCGGCGTCCTCTGCCTGGGCGGGAAGCCCGAGGGCCGCAGCCACATCGTCCTCATCGCCCGTGGACGCCGCCGTGGTCTCCAGCGGGACCTCGCCCACCGCGTCTGCGGCGACCGATGCCCGGACGGGCTCGACGGCGACGTCATCATCATCGTCGTCGTCGGCATCGCCCGGCTCTTCGTTGCGGGTGAAGTCAGGAACGCCCGACACGATCTCCGCGGGCGCGGCGGCGGCGTCGGAGGGGCCCGCTTCGGCGGGCTGCTCCGCTTCCCCGTCGCCGGCAGCAGCGACGCCGTCTTCCGAGGTGCCTTCCGGTGTGACCACCGGCACGGAGGCCGTGCGGACCTTCTCGAGCTCGCGCACCTGACGACGCGTGAGCGGTGCGTCACCGTTCGCGGCGTCGACGACCGGTGCCGGTGCGACCTCCACGGGGTCGGCGGCCCGAGGCAGCGGCGGCGCGGGGGGCGCGGCTTCCGCCGCGGCGGCGGCCTCCTCGCTGGTGATGACGGGGGTCGAACCCGTCAGACGGATCTCCCGCAGCTGCTTGCGCGTCAGCGGACCCTGCTCCTGGCGATCCGATGTACTCATGCCTTGCTCCGATACAGATGATGCTTCGCTATGTACTGAACGACCCCATCAGGGACCAGATACCAGACCGGCTGATCGTCGCGAACGCGTTCACGGCAGTCCGTCGATGAGATCGACAGCGCCGGCACTTCCAGTTGGCTGACGTTGTCGCTCGGGAGGCCGTCGGTGCTCAGGACATGTCCCGGGCGCGAGACCGCGACGAAGTGGGCCAACTCCCACAACTCATCATGGTCCCTCCAACTGAGAATTTGCGCCACGGCGTCGGCTCCGGTGATGAAGAAGAGGTCCGCATCCGGGCGATCACGCTTCAGATCGCGCAGCGTGTCGATCGTGTAGGTAGGCCCCTCACGGTCGATGTCGACCCGGCTCACGGTGAACTGCGGATTCGACGCAGTGGCGATCACCGTCATGAGGTACCGATGCTCGCTCGGCGAGACGCCCGACTTCTGCCACGGGTGACCGGTGGGAACGAACACCACCTCGTCGAGGCCGAAGGAGTTCGCCACCTCGCTGGCTGCGACCAGGTGGCCATGGTGGATGGGGTCGAACGTGCCGCCCATCACACCTATGCGCGGGGGGCGCGTGGTCGCAGCGTCGTTCATGGGGGCCTAGTGGCCGTGTCCCGCCTCGTGGCCGTCCTTGCCGTGCTGTGCGGCCCAGGCCTCGGCCTTGGCCGAGTGGCGGTTGGCGACGTTCTTGTAGGAGAAGGTCACCAGTCCGAGGAAGGCGAACACGACCGCAGCGATGGCTCCGAAGATCACCGTTTCGAGCGCGACGTTGCCGTGGTGCTCTGTTTCGGCAGCGGCCATCGCGATCTGTGCGACGAGGTTCATCCTGACTCCGTTTCGTGGCGTGCTGTTCGGGATCCTGTGAGGTACAGCGTCCCCCAGTCTAGCCCTCAGCTGCGGGTCTGCCCCGACCCACGCGCGAGCCATTTCGTGCTGGTCAGCTCTGCGACGCCCATCGGCCCTCGAGCGTGCAGCTTCTGGGTCGAGATGCCGACCTCCGCGCCGAAGCCGAACTCGCCGCCGTCCGTGAAGCGGGTGGACGTGTTCACCATCACGACGGCGGAATCCACCTCGGCCAGGAAGCGCTCCGCATTGCGCGTGTCGGTCGTGATGATCGACTCCGTGTGACCCGTGCTGTAGCGGCGGATGTGGTCGAGCGCCTCGTCCAGGGACTCCACGACCTTGATCGCGATGTCGAGGCTGAGGTACTCGGTCTTCCAGTCCTCCTCCGTGGCGGGGATCACGTTCGACATGAGGCCGACGACCATGTCATCGCCGTGGATCGCGACGCCCTCGCTCTGCAGCGCGCTGGCCACCAGCGGGATCAGACGCGGTGCCGCCTGTCGATGCACGAGCACGGTCTCCACCGCATTGCACACGCTCGGCCGCTGCACCTTGGCGTTCACGACGATGTCGCTCGCCCAGTCGTCCGGGGCGGTCTCATCCAGGAAGATGTGAACGTTGCCTGCCCCGGTCTCGATCACAGGCACGGTCGATTCGGTGACGACGGTCTCGATGAGGCCGGCACTTCCCCGCGGCACCAGGACGTCGATGAGCCCTCGCCCGTGCATGAGCGCCTTCGCGCCGTCCCGGCCGAAGTCGTCAACCGTCTGGATCGCCTCGGCTGTGAGCCCTGCACTCTCCACCGCCCGCCGCATCACGTCGACGAGCACGGTGTTCGACTCACGGGCGGCGCTCCCGCCACGCAGCACGACGGCGTTGCCCGACTGCAGCGCCAGAGCGGCGATGTCGACCGTCACGTTGGGCCGGGCTTCGTAGATCGCGCCGACGACGCCGAAAGGTACGCGCACCTGCTCGAGGGCGACACCGTTGGGCATCCGGTGGCCGCCGACGACGCGCCCGACCGGGTCACCGAGAGCGGCGACCTCACGCACGGCGGCCGCCAGTGCCGCGACACGCTTCTCGTCGAGACGCAACCGATCGATGAGTGACTCCCCGATGCCCTCCGCGCGTCCGCGGGCGATGTCACGACCGTTCGCCTCGATGATCTGCACAGCGGAATCGCTCAGCGCCACAGCGATCGCTTCGAGCACTCGCGCCTTCTCATCGCTCGTGAGCGCAGCCGTGGCGCGAGAGGCCTCTTTGGCGCGCTCCAGGCGCACCTGCGGGGTCTGGTCGGTCATCCGCCCAGTTTATGAGGTGGCCGGCTCGAACCAGGTCCCTATTTCGGCGCCGGCCAGGGCCTGCGCTACGAGGTCGGCGCTGGTGACCAGCACACCGATGCCAGATGCCGCGGCAAGACGGGCGGCGGAGACCTTGGTCGCCGCTCCCCCGGTGCCCACGCTGTTGACGACGGTCGCCCCGAACTCCAGGCCGGTGAGATCGGCGTTCGGCGCGACCACGTCGATCGGCTCGGCGCCGGGATCGGTCGGAGGCTTCGTGTACAGCGACTCGATGTCGCTGAGCAGGATGAGGGCGTCCGCCTCGATCAGCTGAGCGACCAGCGCACCGAGTCGGTCGTTGTCACCGAAGCGGATCTCCTGTGTCGCGACCGTGTCGTTCTCGTTGACGATCGGAAGCGTGCGCAGGCCGAGCAGGCGCTCCATCGCGCGACGGGCGTTGGAACGCGACGTCGGGTTCTCGAGGTCACCGGTCGTCAAGAGCACCTGGCCCGCGACGATGTCGAACGGACGAAGTGACTCCTGATAGCGGTACATCAGGATGTTCTGGCCGACGGCGGCCGCGGCCTGCTGGGTCGCGAGGTCGGTCGGACGAGCATCCAGCCGCAGGAAGGGGATGCCGGACGCGATGGCACCCGACGACACCAGCACGACCTCGATCCCCCGCGCGTGCGCCGCAGCCAGGGCTTCGACGATGACGGGGATCCGCCATGAGGAGTCCCCGCTGATCGAGGACGACCCGACCTTGACGACGATGCGGGACGCGGTGGCGAGGTCCGCGCGGGTGCGTGCTGTCACTCGCCGTCCTCGCGGTACGCGGCGAGACGCTGCGTCTCCACCTCGGCGCGGGCTTCGGCCTTCGCGTCCATGCGCTCGTAGTACTGCTCACGGCGCTCGGAGGTGGTCCGGCGTGCGTTCGGAGCCAGACGCGGGTCGGTTCCGCGCGGCGCGGCCATCGCCTCGGCGGCGGACGTCATGGTGGGCTCCCAGTCGAACACGATGCTGTCGCCCTCGCCGATCACGACGGTCGACCCCTGCACGGCGCCGAGTCGGAACAGCTCGTCCTCCACGCCGAGCTTCTCGAGTCGATCCGCGAGGTAGCCCACGGCCTCCTCGTTCTGGAAGTCGGTCTGCTGCACCCAGCGGACCGGCTTCTCGCCAAGGATGCGATACACGTTGCCGTAGGTGCCGCCCTCGACCCGGATGGTGAAGTCCTTCTTGGAACCACGCGGGCGGATCACGACGCGCTCCGGCGGTGTCTCGAGCGCCGCTTCGGCGCGGGCCTTCTCCACCAGCTCACCCAGTGCGAAGGTGAGCGGGCGCAGCCCCTCGTGCGAGACGGTGGAGATCTCGAACACGCGGAACCCACGAGCCTCGAGATCGGGGCGGACGAGGTCGGCGAGGTCGCGCGCCTCCGGCACATCGATCTTGTTCAGCGCGATGAGCTGCGGGCGCTCGAGCAGCGGAGTCTGTCCCTCGGGGACCTCGTACGCGCCGAGCTCGGCGAGGATGACGTCGAGATCGGAGATCGGATCGCGCCCCGGCTCGAGAGTCGCGCAGTCGAGCACGTGCAGCAGTGCGGAGCAGCGCTCGACGTGGCGGAGGAACTCGAGACCGAGCCCGCGGCCCTCGCTGGCGCCCTCGATGAGACCGGGCACGTCCGCGACGGTGTAGCGGAAGTCGCCCTGCTGAACGACGCCGAGGTTCGGGTGCAGGGTCGTGAAGGGGTAGTCGGCGATCTTGGGCCGCGCGGCCGAGATCGCGCCGATCAGGCTCGACTTGCCGGCGGACGGGTAGCCGACGAGAGCGATATCGGCGACCGTCTTCAGTTCGAGGACCACGTCGCCCTCGTATCCGGGCGTGCCGAGCAGGGCGAAGCCCGGTGCTTTGCGCTTGGGGGTGGCGAGAGCGGCGTTGCCCAGCCCGCCCATCCCGCCCTTCGCGACGACGAACCGCTCACCGGGGATGATCATGTCGATGAGGACTTCACCCGCGGTGTTCTTCACCACGGTGCCGACCGGCACGGGGAGCTCGAGCGTCTCACCCAGGAAGCCGGAACGGTGATCGCCCATGCCGGGACCGCCGTTGCCGGAGGACCGGTGCGGCGAGTGATGGTACGACAGCAGCGTTCCGGTCTGCGGGTCCGCCACGAGGACGATGTCTCCGCCGTCGCCGCCGTTGCCCCCATCGGGACCACCCAGCGGCTTGAACTTCTCGCGGTGCACGGAAACGCAGCCGTTGCCGCCCTTACCCGCACGAAGGTGCAGTGTGACGGTGTCGACGAACGTGACCATGTGCGGATTCCCCTGTATGTGAGTGGTGTTTCGGTGTGCAGATACACGGACGGGGCGAGCCGAAGCCCGCCCCGAACCGGATAACTAGTGTCGCGCTGTGATCACTCAGCTGCGGCGACGATGTTGACGACCTTGCGGCCGCCCTTCGCGCCGAACTGGACCGCACCGGCGGCCAGAGCGAACAGCGTGTCGTCGCCGCCACGGCCGACGTTGACGCCGGGGTGGAAGTGCGTGCCGCGCTGGCGGACGATGATCTCGCCGGCGAGGACCTGCTGACCGCCGAAGCGCTTCACGCCGAGGCGCTGAGCGTTGGAGTCACGACCGTTACGGGTTGAGCTTGCGCCCTTTTTATGTGCCATGTCCTGGTCCCCTCTGGCTTACTTGATGCCGGTGATCTTGACGCGCGTGAGCTCCTGACGGTGGCCCTGGCGCTTCTTGTAGCCGGTCTTGTTCTTGTACTTCTGGATGATGATCTTCGGGCCGCGGAGGTTACCGATGACCTCAGCCGTGACCTTGACCTTGGCCAGCGAGTCAGCGTCGGTGGTCACCGTGGCGCCGTCGACGAGCAGCACAGCGGCCAGCTCGATCTTCTCGCCCTGGGCAGCCTTGACACGGTCGAGCTGAACGATCGTGCCGACCTCGACCTTCTCCTGCCGCCCACCGGCGCGCACTACTGCGTAAACCACTTCATACCTGTTTCGTTGGGGAGCTCGCGGCTCCGAGATCTCACGGGAAGACTGTTGCTTGCATGCACCGTGGAACGGCGGGCGCGAACGCAAGGCTCTCCGCTTCGACCAACGAGGACGACGCGGCATACGCACCAAGGGACTACTTTACCGGATGCGGGTCGGTGTCGCAAAGCGAGGTGGGTCCGTGCATCGCGGCTCGCTCCATCAGCCCCTGCCCCACCGGCGCGGACCTAGGCTGAAAGGGTGACCGTACTCGTCGACGACCCGCTCTGGCCCGCCCACGGACGCCTGTGGGCGCACCTCGTGAGCGACGAGAGCCTCGACGAGCTGCACGCGTTCGCGCGCGAGAACGACGTCGCCGCACGCGCTTTCGATCTCGACCACTACGACGTGCCGGAGGAGATCATCCCCCGGCTCGTCGCCGCCGGCGCCCAGCACGTCGCGGGCAAGGAGCTGGTGCGCCGGCTGATCGCCTCAGGACTCCGAGTCCGCAGCCGCGACCGGCGCTGACGGCTCGTTGTTCACCGAGACGGGCGTGCCGGTGAGCGCCGCTGTGCTCACCCGACGACGTCCTCGTCCCTGACCCGGCGCCTTCGGCTCCGGGAGAGCGTCGAGGACGGAGTCGAGCAGCGCCTCGGCGGGAGACTTCGGGCCCTTGCGGTCGCCGCCTCGCTTCTTGCGAGCCTTCTTCGGACGATCGGCACCTGCGGGCGCTTCCGACGTGACGTCGGCCGCCTCGGCTTCCGGCGCCCCATCCGCCGCCGGAGCGATGGTGGAGGCGGCGATCTGCGCGAGGGCCGACTTCGCCCCCTCCGTGATGCTGTGGGTGACCGCGGAGGCAGCCGGAGCGCTCTGGTTCTGACCGTTCCCGTTGCCACCGCCGCCGCGCTGACGACGCCCGCTCTGCCCGTTGCCGCCGTTGCCGCCGCCGTTGTTGTTGCCGTTGGAGCGGTGCTTCACGACCGGGTCGTGGTGCACGATGACGCCGCGGCCGCGCAGACCTCGCAGGCCTCGCTGAAGGTCTCGAGCAGGCCGAGCCCCAGCTTCTTGCGCGTCATCTGCACGAGCCCGAGCGAGGTGACCTCGGCGACCTGGTGCTTGGTCCGGTCGCGGCTCAGGCATTCGATCAGGCGCCGCAGCACGAGATCGCGGTTGGACTCCAGGACCATGTCGATGAAGTCGACGACGATGATGCCGCCGATGTCACGCAGGCGCAGCTGGCGGACGATCTCCTCCGCTGCCTCGAGGTTGTTCTTGGTGACCGTCTCCTCGAGGTTTCCGCCCGAGCCGACGAACTTGCCGGTGTTGACGTCGACGACCGTCATGGCCTCGGTGCGGTCGATCACGAGCGAGCCACCAGAGGGCAGCCACACCTTGCGATCGAGAGCCTTCTCGATCTGCTCCGTGATGCGGAACGCATCGAACGGATCGGTCTCGTCCTCATACGCCTCGACGCGCTCGAGCAGGTCGGGAGCCACGCTCTCCAGGTAGGCGCGGATGGTCTGCTGCGCATCCTCGCCCTGGATGAGCATCTTGGTGAAGTCCTCGTTGAAGACGTCGCGGACGATCTTCACGAGAAGGTCGGGCTCCGCGTGCAGGAGCGCGGGCGCCTGCTGGTTCTCGACCTGCTTCTGGATGTGCTCCCACTGCGAGGTGAGACGCTGCACGTCACGCGTGAGCTGGTCCTCGGTGGCACCCTCGGCCGCCGTGCGGACGATCACCCCGGAGGACTCCGGCAGCACCTCCTTGAGGATGCGCTTGAGGCGTGCCCGCTCGTTGTCGGGAAGCTTGCGGCTGATGCCGTTCATGGAACCGCCCGGCACGTAGACCAGGTAGCGGCCGGGCAGGGAGATCTGGCTGGTGAGACGAGCACCCTTGTGTCCGACCGGGTCCTTGGTGACCTGGACGAGCACGCGATCGCCGGGCTTGAGCGCCAGTTCGATGCGGCGCGGCTGGTTGCCCGTCTCGACGCCGTCCCAGTCGACCTCGCCGGAGTACAGCACGGCGTTGCGTCCACGACCGATGTCGACGAACGCGGCCTCCATGCTGGGAAGCACGTTCTGCACGCGTCCGAGGTAGACGTTGCCGATCAACGACGCGTCCTGGTTCCGGGCGACGTAGTGCTCGACCAGCACGCCGTCTTCGAGGACACCGATCTGCGTGCGGCCGTTCTTGGAGCGCACGACCATCTTGCGGTCGACGGACTCGCGACGTGCGAGGAACTCGGCCTCGGTCACGACGGGGCGACGACGACCAGCGTCACGCCCGTCCCGGCGACGCTGCTTCTTCGCCTCGAGGCGGGTGGATCCCTTGATGGCCTTCGGCTCGGTGATGTACTCGACGACGCGCTGACGCTGACGCGGCTCTTCGCGCTGGTCGTCACCCTCGGAACCGCCACGGCGGCGACGGCCGCGGCCACGACCCGCAGGCTCGTCCTGCGACTGCTCGCGCTCGGCGATCCGGTCGAAGATGCGCTCGCGCCCCGGCTGCGCGGGGAGCGGGACGATCTCAGGCGCGTAGAAGTGCAGCTGTGTGGAGACCTGCGAGACGAACACCTCGGGAAGCAGACCGAGCGACACAGCAGTCACCGGACCCGGAGCTTCGGGAGCGGCCGGAGCTTCCTCCTCGGTGACGGTCGCCTCGACGGCGGTCGTCGACTGCGCGACCGACTCCTCTGCGGTGGCTTCCTCGACGACTCCGGCTTCCGAGAGCTTCTCCGCGACGGCGGACTCCCTCTCCGGCACCTCGAGCGCCTCAGCAGCAGCCTGGGCCTCGGCAGCCGCTTCCGCGTCAGCGGCAGCTTCGGCTTCCGCCTCAGCCACGGCATCAGCGACGGAATCGGCCGCAGCAGCGGCATCGTCGGCAGCAGCCGCGGCATCGTCCGCTGCGGCGTAGCCGGCGGCGACAGCATCGGCAGCGGCGTCCTCGGCCCGTTCAGCGGCGTCGGAGTTCTCGTCACCCTCGATCGACGGCTCTGCAGGGCCGTCGACATCCGGAGCGGTGGGCTCCGTCAGCTCTCCCGCGGCGTCAGCCGGGAAGTCGAGGGTGGGGGCGTTGTTGTCATTGTTCTCATCGGCCATCTCTGGCTTACTCCCTGCACGGGACACTAGGTGCCCCGTGAAATCTCATGCGGTACCCGCGGGTTCCGCGAACTCACTCGGTCTGCGACCGGCTCATGGCTCTGATCGCGTGGGGCATTGGACCCCGAAGTCTTCTCGACGCGTGTCGCGGCAAACGCCGTTCATCGCATCACAGGCCATTATCGCACCAAGTGGGTCGGTTCGCGGCATCCCGTCGTCCGCAGCGAGTTTTGTCCGGCCTGTTCTCGCCCCATCCATAGCAGGCGCTGGGATAATCCCCAGTATGAGCGAGCAGCGCACCCGCCCCGTCGTCTACGCCGTCTGGCTGATCATCGCGAGTGTGGTGGGCTGGTTCGCCGCATTCCAGCTGACGGTCGAGAAGTTCGTCCTCGCGGCCAATCCCGACGCCGTGCTGAGCTGCAACGTCAGCGTGATGATCCAGTGCGGGAAGAACCTCGAGTCGTGGCAGGGAGAGGTCTTCGGCTTCCCCAACCCGATCCTCGGTATCGCCGGGTGGATGGCACCCCTCTTCGTCGGCGTCGCGCTGCTCGCCGGTTCACGGTTCCCCCGGTGGTTCTGGCTGACCTTCGGCGCCGGCGTGACCTTCGCCTTCGGCCTCGTCTGCTGGCTGATCTGGCAGAGCATCTACGCCCCCAACCTCGGTGTGCTCTGCCCGTGGTGCATGCTCACCTGGTCCGTCACCATCCCGACCTTCTTCGCCACCATGCTGCACCTGACACGAAACGGCAGCTTCACCGGCAACGAGAAGGTGCAGGAGCGCGCGAACCGGCTGATGGCCTGGGTCCCGCTCGCCACGATCCTCGCGTACGCCGTCGTGATCCTCCTCGCTCAGCTGCGCGGCCTCGATCTCCTCGGCGAGGTCATCGGCATGATCTTCTGAGGCTGCAGCACGGAAAGAGCCCGTCCACCGAGATTCGGTGGACGGGCTCTTCGCATGTGGACGGGTTCTCAGTCGAACCAGATTCCCAGCTCGCGCGCGGCGGACTCGGGGCTGTCGGAGCCGTGCACCAGGTTCTGCTGCACCTTGAGGCCCCAGTCGCGACCGAAGTCGCCACGGATCGTGCCCGGTGCGGCGGTCGTGGGGTCGGTCGTGCCTGCGAGCGAGCGGAAGCCCTCGATCACGCGGTTGCCCGCGAGCCGGATCGCGACAGACGGGCCGGAGAGCATGAACTCGAGCAGCGGCTCGTAGAACGGCTTGCCCTCGTGCTCGGCATAGTGCTCGGCGAGCAGGTCACGGTCGGGCTCCACCAGGCGGATGTCGACGAGGGCGTAGCCCTTCGCCTCGATGCGGGCGAGGATCGCGCCGGTGAGGCCGCGAGCGACGCCATCGGGCTTGACGAGGACGAGGGTTTCTTCGGTGGCCATGTCATTCACTCTCTGTGTCTGAGATCTGCGTGGTCTGAGTCTCGGTCGAGGGCTCGACGGGGCGTCGTGCGTCCAGTCGGGCCCCTCCGATGGTCGCATACGCCCACATCCCGCCGAAAATCAGGACGACGAGCAGGATGGAAGGGACGAAGAACGCCGACAGCGCGACGAGAGCCTGGACGACCCACCCGGCGGTGAGCGCCCACGGCTTCGTGATCATCCCCGCGATCGCGATGCACGCGAGAGCGAGCACCGCACCGGCGACGATCGCCCACCACTGCTCGACACCGTCGGGGAGCTGGCGCAACCCGAAGATCGTGAGTCCGACGAGGAAGACCACGATCGCCTCGAACCCCAGCACGACGGGTGCGAGCTTCTGCACGAGGGTGCGCGGCGGGCGCGGACGACGCGCTGGTGCGGCATCGGCGCTCATGCGCGCCACCCCGCCTTCCAGTCCTCGTCCTGCGCCAGCGCGATCGCCTCTCCGGCGAGCACCACCGAGCCCGCGATGATCACCGCGCGTCGGTCGGAGGAGGCGGCCCACTCGCGCGCGGCGTCGGCGGCGTCGGCGAGAGAGTGGTGCACGGTCGCCCGCTGGCCGCTCTGCTCCACGAGATCGGCGATCGCATCAGCATCGCTCGCTCGATCCGAATCCGGAGCGGTGGCGAAGACGTGTGCCGCCCTCGGGGCCAGCTCGGCGACGATGCCCGCGGCATCCTTGTCGGCGAGCACACCGAGCACCAGACCCCACTCGTCGAAGTCGAAGCTGTCGTCCAGTGCCTGCGCGAGCGCCTTGGCGCCGTGCGGGTTGTGCGCCGCGTCGACGATCACGGTCGGCGCGATGCCGAGCAGCTGCAGTCGGCCGGGAGAAGTGCTCTCCTGCAGGCCCGCGGTGACGATGTCGGCCGCGATGCGCTGCGTGGCGCCCCCGATCAGCGACTCCACCGCGGCGACAGCGAGGGCGGCGTTGTGCCCCTGATGCGCCCCGTACAGCGGGAGGTACTCCTCGGTGTAGTCCCCCGCCAGGCCACGGATCGTGAGCAGTTGCCCACCGACCGCGAGTTTCTGCTCGGTGAGACCGAACTCCTCGCCCTCGAAGGCGATGGTGGCGTTGCGCTCCGCAGCCACCCGGCGCAGCACCTCGGCGGCCTCAGCGGGCTGCTGAGCGGACACCACGGCGGCGCCCTCCTTGATGATGCCCGCCTTGACCTCGGCGATCTCGGCGATCGTACTGCCGAGGCGGTCGGCGTGGTCGATGTCGATCGGCGCGAACACCGCGACGTCGCCGTCGGCGGTGTTCGTGGAATCCCATTCGCCGCCCATGCCCACCTCGAGCACGAGCACATCGATCGGCGCGTCGGCGACCGCGACGAATGCCAGCACGGTCAGCAGTTCGAAGAAGGTCAGCGGAGCGTCACCGGCTGCCTCGAGCTCGGCGTCGACGATGTCCACGAACGGCTCGATCTCATCCCACGCGTCCGCGACGGCCTCGTCGGCGATGGGCTCGCCGTCGATCATGATGCGCTCGGTGAAGCGCTCCAGGTGCGGACTGGTGAACAGTCCGGTGCGCAGATCGTGCGCACGCAGAAGGCTCTCGATCATCCGGGCCGTCGACGTCTTTCCGTTGGTGCCCGTGATGTGCACGACGCGGTACGTGCGCTGCGGGTCGTCGAGGAAGGCAAGGATCCGGGCGGTGCGCTCCTTGCGCGGCTGCACCCAGCGCTCTCCCGCTCGGCTCAGCAGTGCCTCGTAGACGGCATCCGCCCTGTCAGCAGCACTCATGCTCCCGCTTCCATCCTGGTCACGTCGATCGTGAAGTCGCCGATGTTCGCATACGTCCCGGCGGAGATCACAGCGGAGAACTCCGGCGTCGCGCTTCCCGCACCGGCGAGGACCGCACCGTGACCGAAGATCGAGTCGCCCTGCGCATCGATCACGAAGTACTCCTCGGCGAGGGTCTCCGCAGCGATGCCTGCCAGCTCGAACGCCGAGACCACGGCCGCGGTGTCCGCATCGTCCTGGAATCGGAGCACCAGCCGGATGCGGTCGCTCACGTCGAAGTCGGCGTTCTTGCGCGTCTCCTGCACGGCGCGGATCACATCTCGAGCGAGCCCCTCCGCCTCGAGCTCGGGGGTC
The DNA here is from genome assembly GCF_005502545.1 of Microbacterium sp. Beta. NCBI lineage: Bacteria > Bacillati > Actinomycetota > Actinomycetes > Micrococcales > Microbacteriaceae > Microbacterium > Microbacterium sp. Beta. The sequence continues at coordinate 133,864 of NZ_SCOG01000002.1, read as the reverse complement.
GTCCTGGTGTCCAGCAGCACGAAGCCGCCGCTCGGCACGATGGCCAGAGCCTCCCCCTCCGGGCGGCCGGTCGTCTCGAGCACGAGCTCGTACTCCGACGGCTCCAGCGCGATGCCGCCGGCTGTGATGACGCCGGCTTCCTCGGTCCAGTCGCCCGCGCGTGCGGCCTGGATCGCCTTCTGCACGTCCTTACCCAGACGCGGACCGGCCGCGCGGGCGTTGACGCTGAGGCGGTGCGCGATGCCGTACTCCGCTGCGGTGTCATCGGCGAGCGCGACGAGTTCGACCGACTTCACGTTGAGCTCCTCGCGGAGGATGTCCTCGAACTGCCCGAGCGACGCCGCGAGAGGCGAGACCACGGTGAAGCGGGCGAGCGGGAGACGCACACGCAGCTTCTCCTTCTTGCGCAGTGCGTTGCCCACGCTCGACAGCTCGCGCACGGCGTCCATGGCGTCGCGGATCTCGTCCGCTGCGGGGAACTGCGCCTCGTCCGGCCAGTCGGTCAGGTGCACGCTGCGTCCACCGGTCAGACCCTGCCACACGCGCTCGCTGATGAGGGGCACGAGAGGCGCTGCGACGCGGGTGAGCGTCTCGAGCACGGTGTAGAGGGTGTCGAACGCCTCACGGCTCTTCGGGTCTTCCGTCACGCCCGTCCAGAAGCGATCGCGCGAACGTCGGATATACCAGTTCGTCAGCACCTCGGCGAAGTCGCGCAACCGCGCGGACGCCGTCGTGGAGTCGAGACCCTCCAGGTCGGCACGCACCTCGCGGACGAGGTCACCGAGACGAGCGAGGATGTAGCGATCGAGCACATCGGTGGAATCGGTGCTCCACTGCGCCTCGTAGCCGTCAGCTCCCGATGCATTCGCGTAGGTCGCGAAGAAGTACCACGAGTTCCACAGCGGCAGCAGGAACTCGCGGACCCCGGAGCGGATGCCCTCCTCCGTGACGATGAGGTTCCCTCCGCGCAGCACGGAGCTCGAGATCAGGAACCAGCGCATCGCATCGGAGCCGTCGCGGTCGAGCACTTCCGATACATCCGGGTAGTTGCGCAGCGACTTCGACATCTTGTAGCCGTCGCTGCCCAGGACGATGCCATGGCAGCTGGCCCCCGTGAACGCGGGACGATCGAACAGCGCGGTCGAGAGCACGTGCATGACGTAGAACCAGCCGCGGGTCTGGTTGATGTACTCGACGATGAAGTCAGCCGGCGCGTGAGTATCGAACCATTCCTGGTTCTCGAACGGGTAGTGCACCTGGGCGAATGGCATCGAACCCGAGTCGAACCACACGTCGAAGACGTCTTCGATGCGGCGCATCGAGCTCTTACCGGTGGGGTCGTCGGGATTCGGCCGGGTGAGATCATCGATGTATGGCCGGTGCAGGTCGACCTCACCCTGTGCGTTGCGCGGCAGGGCGCCGAAATCGCGCTCCAGCTCCTCCAGCGAGCCGTAGGTGTCGACGCGCGGGTACTCGGGGTCGTCGCTCTTCCAGACCGGGATCGGCGATCCCCAGTAGCGGTTGCGGCTGATCGACCAGTCGCGTGCGCCCTCGAGCCACTTGCCGAACTGTCCGTGCTTGACGTTCTCCGGCACCCAGGTGATCTGCTCGTTGTTGGCGAGCATGTCGTCCTTGATGTCCGTGACGCGGATGAACCAGCTCGACACCGCCTTGTAGATCAGCGGGTTCCGGCAGCGCCAGCAGTGCGGGTACGAGTGCTCGTAGCTCTGCAGGCGGATCAGACGGCCGTTCTCGCGGATCAGCCGTACGAGGGGCGTGTTCGCGTCCATCCACAGCTGGCCGGCGACGTCGGTGACGTTCGGGAAGAAGCGCCCGCCATCGTCGAGCGACAGGATCGTCGGGATCCCCGCAGCACCGGCGACCCGCTGGTCGTCCTCGCCGTAGGCCGGAGCCTGGTGGACGATGCCGGTTCCATCGCTGACGGTGACGTAGTCGTCCACCAGGATGCGCCAGGCGTTCTCGGTCCCGTAGGTCTCGGCGTCGGCGTAGTAGTCGAACAGCCGGTCGTAGGTCACGTCCTGCAGGTCGGCACCGCGCACCGTCGCATCGACGGCGGCCAGCGCGTCATCGGCACTCTCGTAACCGAGGTCCTTGGCATAGCCTCCGATGAGCTGCTTCGCGAGCAGGTATCGGTGGGCCGACGCCTCGACAGCGGCATCCGTCGTCCCCGCGGCCTGATGCACGTCCGCCGCGCCGTGAGGTCCGGCTGGCAGCACCACGTACTCGATGTCGGGACCGACGGCGAGCGCGAGGTTGGTCGGGAGAGTCCAGGGCGTGGTGGTCCATGCGAGGGCACGGACGCCGGTGAGCCCGAGCGATTCTGCCTTGGCTCCGGTCAGCGGGAAGGTCACCGTGACCGAAGGGTCCTGGCGCATCTGGTAGACGTCGTCGTCCATGCGCAGCTCGTGTGCGCTGAGCGGGGTCTCATCGCGCCAGCAGTACGGGAGCACCCGGTATCCCTCATAGGCGAGGCCCTTGTCGTACAGCGTCTTGAACGCCCAGAGCACGCTCTCCATGTAGCCCAGGTCGAGCGTCTTGTAGCCACGGTCGAAGTCCACCCACCGCGCCTGACGGGTGACGTAGTCCTGCCACTCGTGCGTGTAAGCCAGGACCGAGCTCCTCGCCTTCGCGTTGAAGACATCGATGCCCATCTCCTCGATCTCGGCCTTCTCGGTGATGCCGAGCTGCTTCATCGCCTCGAGCTCGGCGGGAAGCCCGTGCGTGTCCCACCCGAAGACACGATCGACCTTGTGGCCGGTCATCGTCTGGAAGCGCGGGAACACGTCCTTCGCGTACCCCGTGAGCAGGTGGCCGTAGTGCGGAAGGCCGTTCGCGAAGGGCGGGCCGTCGTAGAACACCCACTCCGGCGACCCCTCGCGCTGCGCGATCGACGCGCGGAAGGTGTCGTCCGCTTCCCAGAACGTGAGCACCTCCTCCTCGATCTGCGGGAAGCGAGGGCTGGGCGCGACGGAGTCGGCGGCGGGGCCGAAGGCGGAACGGGGGTATGTCATCGTGGCTCGCAGTGGTCGTCGTGGCGGATGCTCATGCGAGGACGACCCTCACGGACCGCGGTACCACCTCGCGTGCCGCGCCCTGCGGCGCGACCACTCTCACTGCGGCTGTGACGGGCCTGCCCCGCTCGGTTCTACTGAGCGCGGCCCGAAGGTCACGCCGTTCTTCCGAGAGCTCCCCGGTGATGGCCGGATCGATGCTCGTCCCACCAGTGTACGCGTGCCCACCGCTCCCCGGCGCATCGCCTTCCCGGATGGCGACCGCGCACGGCCGCGCGCGATGTCGTCGGCCCGCCCTACGCTCGGAACATGGCCCGCACCTCCGACTCCCCCGCGTCTCCACGCGTCACGGCGCCCGATCTGCCGCCGGTGCTCGAACCGGCTCGGGCTGCCCGCAGTGCCGACCTCGTCGCCGCTCGACTCGATCTGGCCGGTACCGTCGACCTCGCCTATTCGACGGTCGAGCAGTGCGCCGTGAGCGCAGACGCCGATGCCGTCGACCTCACCGGGGCATCGGTCGTCGACGTCGACATGTCGGGGGTGCGCATCGCCTCGCTGCGCATGCGCGACGCGGGTGTGCGGCGAGTGCGGATCAACGGCGGCCGCATCGGGACCCTCGACCTCAGTGAGGCGCATGTCTCGGAGCTCGACCTGCGCGATGTGCGCATCGACTACCTCAACCTCGGTGCGGCGAAGGTCACCGATCTCGAGATCACAGGGTGCGCCATCCGCACGATCGACATGCCGCGGGCCGAGCTCACGCGAGTGCGCTTCACGTCCACATCGAGTGACGAGGTGGACTCGCGGGGCATGCGGGCGAAAGACCTCGATCTGCGCGGGCTCGACGCTCTCGGCTACCTCGACGCCAACAGCCTGCGCGGTGCCACGCTCACCTCGTTCCAGGTGCAGCAGCTGGCACCCGTGCTCGCCGCGGGAATCGGCATCCTCGTCAAGGACTGACGGCGCCGCTCGCGTCGATCAGCTCTCTCGTGAACGGGTGCTGCGGTGCCGCGAACACCTCCGACGTCGGCCCCTGCTCCACGATCCGGCCGTCCTGCATCACCAGCACGTCATCCGCGACCGATCCCACGACATCCAGATCATGGGAGACGAGGATCATCGTCAGCCGGCGTTCGCGCTGCAGCCCGGCGAGCAGACGCAGCACCCGCTCCCGCACCGAGGGGTCGAGCGCGGAGACGGGTTCGTCGAGCACCAGCACGTCAGGATCTGCGGCGAGGGCACGGGCGATGGCCGCCCGCTGCCTCTGTCCGCCGGAAAGGACACTCGGACGTCTGCCGGCCAGTGCGGGAGCCAGGCCGACCTCGGCGAGAAGTTCGACCACCCGAGCAGGGCGCGCGGTGCGGGGCACACCACCGGCCTCCAGCGCTTCCTGCAGCGATCGACCGATCGTCCAGCGCGGGTCGAAGGCGCCGAGCGGATTCTGATGCACCAACTGCACCCGTCGCGGTGCGTTCCACTCCACAGCGCCGTTGTCCGGGGCATCGACACCGACGATCATGCGGGCGAGAGTGGTCTTACCCGATCCCGACTCCCCCACGATGCCGAGCGTCCGCCCGTCTCTCACGACGAACGAGGCATCGACGACCGCTGGCACGGTGCCGAAGCTCCGTGACACGCCGTCGACTCTCAGCACCGATGCGGAATCCGTCGGCGTAGCGGTTCGGGGTTCGTGGATCGTCGCGGCGATGAGCTGCTTCGTGTACTCGTGTCGAGGGTTCTCGAGCACATCGGCCACCGGACCGGACTCCACGACCACGCCGCTCCGCATCACCAGGACACGATCGGCGATCCTCCGGACCGCTGCGAAGTCGTGGCTGATGAACACGAGGGCCGTCCCCGCGTCGGTGATCTCACGCAGCAGTCCGAGGATCCGCGCCTGCACGGTGGCGTCGAGCGCGGTGGTCGGCTCGTCCGCCACGAGGACGGCCGGGTTCGCGGCGAGTGCGGACGCGATGAGCGCACGCTGCCGCAGACCTCCGGAGAGTTCGTGCGGGTGCTGTCGCGCGCGGCGCTCCGGTTCGGGCATCCACACGCGCTCCAGCAGCTCCCGCACACGTGTCGCTCGCGGCGCCCGCCCCCGGACGACCCTGTGGAGGAGGAGCGGCTCGGCGATCTCCGCCTCGATGCGCCGCAGGGGATCGAGGGAGACCAGCGCGTCCTGGGAGATGAGCGCGATTCCCGATCCGCGCACGCCCCTCCACGCCCGATCGGAGAGACCGGCGACATCCCTCCCGTCCACCACGAGCCCGTCCAGGGTGACGTCAGCGGCTGCGGGAGTCAGCCCCAGCAGGGCACGCGCCGTGAGGGACTTGCCGGCGCCGGACTCCCCCACGATCGCGACGCACTCACCGCGGTCGACGGCGAAGGACACGTCATCCACGACCTGCTTCCCGTCGAACGAGATGCGGAGTCCTCGAACCTGCAGTGCAGCGTTCATCCTGTCCTCCCGTCTGCGCGAGCCCGAAGGATTCGCCCGATGACGGTGGCCGAGACCACGGTCAGCGTGATCGCGACGCCGGGGAAGAGGGAGATCCACCAGGCCTGGCCCAGCACATTGCGGCCCCCGGCGAGCATCAATCCCCACTCGGGCGTCGGCTCTGAGGGACCCAAGCCCAGGAAGCTGAGTCCCGCGGCCGCGAGGATGCTCGAGCCGATGCCGATGGTGGCGAGCACGCTCAGCGCACCGAGCACGCCCGGCAGCACGTGCCTGCGGAAAGCGCGCCAGCGCGGGACGCCGAGGATGCGCGCGGCTTCGACGTGCTCGGTGACGCGGAGCGTCTGGGTCTGCACGCGCGCCAACCGGATGTACACCGGCAGGGCGGCCAGGGTCACCGCGATCGCGATGTTCACGGGTCCCGGTCCCAGCACGGCGACGACGACCAGCGCGACCAGGAACTCGGGGAACGCCATCAGCACGTCGTTCACCCGCATCACGGTGGTGTCGACGCCCCGCGGTGCGACCCCGGCGAGCGCGCCGATCATGAGCCCGAGGACCAGAGCCACCCCGGTGGCGAAGAGCCCGATACCCAGCGATCTCCCCGCGCCGTGGACCACCCGCGAGTAGACGTCGCGCCCGCTCTGATCGGTGCCGAAGAAGTGCTCCGCGCCGGGCGGCAGCAGGGCGGAGCGGACATCGGTCTGCAGTGGATCGTGCGTGGCGAGGACGCCGGGCCAGAGCGCCGCGAACACGATCACGGCGCTCACCACGATGGCCGACCAGAGGAGCACAGTCTGCGCGCGCCTCATCGGGTGCTCCGGTCACGTGCTGCCCTGATACGCGGGTCGATCAGGGGGTGCACGATCTCGACCAGCAGGTTCACGGTGACGAACACCACGGCGCTCAGGAGGATGATCCCCGTGATGACCGGAAGATCGCGGTCGCTGATCGCCGCGAGCGTCACGCGTCCGAGACCGGGTCGGGCGAACACGGTCTCGACCAGCACCGCTCCGCCGAGGACGGAGCCGGTCAGATAGGCGGCGAGCGTGACGGCGGAGGCTGCGCCGTGACGCAGTCCGTGCCGGAGCGTGAACCACGAAGGACTCGCCCCACGCGCGCGCACCGTCTCAGCGAACGGCATGCGCTCGGCTTGCACGAGGCCGTCCCGGAGCACCTGACTGAGCAGCGCGGCCACCGGGAGCGCGAGCGTCACCGCGGGGAGGACGATCGTGGCGGGGTTGCGGGCTCCGGAGACCGGAAACCACCCCAGTCCGAAGGCGAAGACGCTGAGGAGGACCAGTCCGATCCAGAACACCGGAGACGAGAGCACCACCAGCTCCACCGCCGCGGCGGCCGTGCGTCCTGCATCGCCGCGTACGAGGACGGCGACCCCGACGGCGAGCACGACGGCGATCACCAGTGCGAGCGCGGAGAGCTGTACCGTCGCTCCCAGCTGGCGTCCGATCACCTCTGTGACCGGCATCCGCAGCTGGTACGACTCCCCCAGGTCCCCGCGGGCCAGCTGGCCGATGAAACCGAGGTACTGCTCCCACGGCGGCCGGTCCAGTCCCAGGTCGGCGCGGATGCCGTCCTTGACCGCCTCACTCACCTGTGCCTGAGGTCCCAGCATCACCGACACGGGATCTCCGGGGATCACTCGGAACGCGAGGAATGCGACGGTGGCGGCGCCCCACAGGACGATGACGACGGAGGCGATCAGGCCGGCGATGCGGACGAGAGCAGCCTTCACCACCCGTGCCCTCCGCTCAGCCGGCGGTTCAGCCGACGGTCACATCGTAGAACAGCGGACGGCCGTACAGGTCGTACTCGACGCCCTCGACGCGGTCGCCGACGGCCGTGATCGCCGACGGGCTGTACAGCGGCACGATGGCGGTGTGCGTGGCGTTCCACTCCTGCAGCTGGGTGTAAAGCCCGTTCCGCGTGTCCTGATCGCTCGTCGCGACGGCCTGTTCCAGCAGCGCATCGATCTCGGGGTCGCTGACCTGTGAGGCGTTCTGGAACCCGTCGGTGTGCAGATGACTGCGCAGCAGGTCGGGGTCGACACCGGAGAAGCCCCAGTCGGTCAGGTCGAACGTCTTCGGCTCGTACTGCTCGTTGTAGGCGCCCGGTTCGAGCACCTCGCGCTCGACCTCGAAGCCGATCCCCTTGAGGTCGGACTGGATCGCGTTGGCCAGCGCGGCACGGTCGTCGGGAACCGGAGTCCAGGCGATCCAGCGCACCGAGAGGCGCTTGCCGTCCTTCAGGCGGATCCCGTCGGTGTCGCGGGCCGTCCAGCCGGCCTCGTCGAGGAGCGTGTTCGCCTCATCCTGGTCGAACGGCCAGCTGCCCTCGAGGGACGCGTCGTAGCCCGGAGTCGTCGACCCGAGGATGCTCCACGCCCGCGAGAACTGCCCGAAGTAGATCTCCTCCACCGCGGCGTCGATGTCGATGCCGCGGGCGAACGCCTGACGCACCTTCTCGTCGGCGAAGACTCCGTACTTCTCGTTCAGATACAGCGAGTACGGCAGACCCGGGTACTCGATCGAGTCGACCGTGACGCCGTCGCCGAGGTCCTTCGCGAGGTTCGGCGGGATGTTGCTGGCCAGGTCGGCTTCACCGCTTTCGACGACGCCCGCGCGCACAGACGCCTCCGGCTGGATCTCGACGCGCAGGGTCTCGAAGTTCGGAGCCTCAGCGTCGTGCGGGCCCCAGGCGTAGTCGTCGTTGCGGGTGTAGACGATCTCCTGGTCGGGCGTGTACTCGGTGAGCTCGAACGGGCCGGTGCCGACGGTGATCCCGGGGCCGCCCGCTTTGAGCTTGTCGGCCGACTTCTCCAGCACGGCAGGCGAGTAGAAGCCGAGCTGCGGCGTGCTCGCCGCCTGCAGGAACGGCGCGTAGGGCTGCGTGAAGGTCACCTTGACGGTGTGATCGTCGACGACCTCGGTGCCGTCGTAGAAATCGGCGCCGAGCATGCTGGCTGCCTGGGCCGACGCGGTCTCGGGGTCGACGATGCGGTCGAAGTTCGCCTTGACGGCGGCAGCGTCGAACTTCTCGCCGTCGGTGAAGGTCACGTCGTCGCGGAGCGTGAAGGTGTACTCCGTGCTGTCCGGTGAGACGTCCCAGCTCTTCGCGAGCCACGGGCTGAACGATCCGTCGTCCTCCTGGAAGACCAGGGAGTCGAGCACCGCCCGCTGCACCATGCCGGAGACATCGAGCTGGCTGACCTGCGGATCCATGTGCCCTGCGGACAGATTCGCGCCCTCGATCGACCACACGAGCTCCCCGCCCTCCCCATCGGCGCCGGGCGCAGCACACGCACTGAGTACCAGCGCAGCGGCGGCGGTGAGCGCCGCGAAGGGCAGGAGACGGCGCACAGATCTTGCGGGCATGACGGTTCCTCTGGACGAGCGGGTCGGGGTCCCTCCATCCTACGGCTGATTCTTGGACGGGGTCGATCTGCGCAGGCGACCCGTCACCGTGACGCTCGGTAGACTGTTCGGCACACCCCACACTCAGGCACGCTCACACAGTGCCGCATACATCGCTCGAGGAGACCTCCATGCCTGCTTCCGAAACGGCGCAGAACCCCATTCCCGACAAGCCAGCACTCGAAGGTCTCGAAGCGAAGTGGGACGCCGCCTGGGCTGAGCAGGGCACGTACCTGTTCGACCGTCTGCGCGCCGCCGAGCTCGGCCGTGAGGGCGTCTACTCGATCGACACCCCGCCGCCGACCGCCTCCGGCAGCCTCCACATCGGCCACGTGTTCTCCTACACGCACACCGACGTCAAGGCGCGGTACGAGCGCATGCGCGGCAAGACCGTGTTCTACCCGATGGGCTGGGATGACAACGGCCTGCCCACCGAGCGCCGCGTGCAGAACTACTACGGCGTGCGCTGCGACCCGTCTCTCCCCTACGACGCCGACTTCACCCCTCCCTTCGAGGGCGGCGACAACAAGTCGAGCCGGGCTGCCGACCAGCGGCCGATCAGCCGCCGCAACTTCATCGAGCTGTGCGAGCGCCTCACGATCGAGGACGAGAAGCAGTTCGAGGCCCTGTTCCGTCAGCTCGGGTTGAGCGTCGATTGGACGCAGACCTACCGCACCATCTCCGACGACACGATCCGGCAGAGCCAGCTCGCGTTCCTCCGCAACATCGAGCGCGGCGAGGCATACCAGGCCCTCGCGCCGACGCTGTGGGACATCGACTTCCGCTCCGCGATCGCGCAGGCTGAGCTCGAGGACCGCGACCAGCAGGCCGCGTACCACACGATCGAGTTCCCCTTCGCTGACGGCTCCGGCTCCATCGCGATCGACACCACGCGCCCGGAGCTCCTCCCGGCGTGCATCGCGATCGTGACCCACCCCGAGGGGCCGCACAAGCACCTCATCGGCACCAAGGTGCGCACGCCGTACTTCGGCGCCGAGATCGAGATCCACGGCCACCACCTCGCCCAGCCCGACAAGGGCACCGGTGCGGCAATGGTCTGCACCTTCGGCGATGTGACCGACATCATCTGGTGGCGCGAGCTGCGCACCACCGCCGGCGAGTCCCTGCCGAACATGACGGCGATCGGTCTCGACGGCCGCTTCCTCGCCGAGGCGCCGTCGATCGTCACAGACCCCGACGCGCGTTCCTGGTACGTGGAGAACGTGGCGGGCAAGACCGTCTTCAGCGCCCGCAAGGCGATCGTGGAGAAGCTGCAGGAGACCGGCGACATGACCGCCGTCGGCAAGCCCTTCCAGCACGCCGTGAAGTTCTTCGAGAAGGGCGACCGCCCGCTCGAGATCGTCTCGACCCGGCAGTGGTACATCCGCAACGGCGCCCGCGACGGCGAGCTGCGCGACCAGCTCCTCGCGCACGGAACCGAGCTGGCGTGGCACCCCGACTTCATGCGGGTCCGCTACGAGAACTGGGTCGGCGGCCTCACCGGCGACTGGCTCGTGTCCCGGCAGCGGTTCTTCGGCGTGCCGATCCCGCTCTGGTACGCGTTGGACGAGAACGGCGAGCGCGACTACGACCGGGTGCTCACCCCGGATGCGGCCGCGCTGCCCATCGACCCGACCACGGATGTCCCGGCGGGCTACACCGAGCAGCAGCGCGGGGTGCCGGGCGGGTTCGATGCCGAGGCCGACATCCTCGACACCTGGGCGACGTCCTCCCTGACCCCGCAGCTCGCGGGCGGCTGGCAGCGGGACGAGGAGCTGTGGCAGCTCACTGCTCCGTTCGATCTGCGCCCGCAGGGACAGGACATCATCCGCACCTGGCTCTTCTCGACCATGCTGCGCTCCACGCTCGAAGACGGCCGCACCCCATGGAAGAACGCCGCCATCTCCGGCTTCATCGTCGACCCCGACCGCAAGAAGATGTCGAAGTCGAAGGGCAACGTCGTCACCCCGGCCGACGTGCTCGACACCCACGGCTCTGACGCGGTGCGGTACTGGGCGGCCTCGAGCCGACTCGGCATGGACGCGGCCTTCGACCCGCAGAACCCGACCCAGGTGAAGATCGGCAGGCGTCTCGCCATCAAGGTGCTCAACGCCGCGAAGTTCGTGCTGTCGTTCCCGGTGCCCGCGGGCGCGCAGGTGACGCACGCGCTCGACGCCTCGATGCTCACGGCGCTCGACGGGGTGGTGGCCGAGGCGACCGCTGCCTTCGACCGGTACGACGCGGCAAGGGCGCTGGAGTTGACCGAGGCGTTCTTCTGGACGTTCTGCGACGACTACCTGGAGCTCGTGAAGGAGCGCGCCTACAACCAGAACGACGTGGGCCAGGCCTCGGCCGCCCTCGCGCTGCGTCTGGCGCTGTCCACGCTTCTCCGCCTGCTCGCGCCGGTGCTCTCCTTCGCCACGGAGGAGGCCTGGTCGTGGTTCGAGGCGGGCTCCGTGCACACCGCAGCGTGGCCCGAGAAGCTCGGCATCGAGGGCGACCCGGCCGTGCTGGCCGCCGCGAGCGAGGCGCTCATCGGCATCCGGCGCGCGAAGACCGAGGCGAAGGCGTCACAGAAGACCCCGGTCTCCCGTGCCGCCATCGCCGCTCCCGCAGCGAAGGTCGAGGCCCTGCGCGCCGCGGCGGACGACCTCCGCGCGGTCGGCCGCATCGCCGAGCTCGAGATCACCGAGGCGGAGGAGTTCGCGGTCACCGCGATCGAGCTCGCCCCGGTCGAGGCCTCCTGATGCAGCTCGGCACGCGCTGGGCCGCGGGTGCACAGCCGCCCGCCTCCGTCCCCGAAGCGCTGCGTCCCGCCATCGCCGAGGTCGAGTCCCAGGGCCTCACCGGCCACTGGACCCTCACCTGGCTGGAAGGGCGTGCGATCGCCGAGCTCGACGCCGGCTGGGAGGTCCTCCAGACCGCGTCCGGTGAGGTCGTCGCCCGCCCGTTCGCCGACTGAACCGGGCCCCGCCACCGGGACGAGACCCCCTGACACCCGTGCGGATATCAGGGGGTCTCGTCGCGCGGCCCCGGGCCACGACGTCAGCGGCGGGTCACTCCCAGTTGCGCGAGGGCATGGTCGACGGCACGGGGGTCCTGCCGGCGGGTCTGTTGTTCGCGCAGCAGATCGAGCGAGAGCTCACGCCGCTCCGCGCGATGTGAGATCCGATTCTCGACGTACGCCGTCAGCCGATCGGCCAGTCGGAGCAGCCGACGCTCGGTTCGCGTCGGTGCGACGAGATGGAGAGTTGCCGCGGTCATGATGCCTCCTCGTTGTCGACGGCGGGCGAGGTCGTGCGCGGGGTCGGCAGATCGAAGAGCTCGGCGCGGAGCGAAACCCGCCGCACGTCCGGCCCCTCCTGGCCCCGGTACCGCTCGATGGCGCTCTCGACGATGGCTTCGAGTTCCTCGCGAAGCGACATCGCCTGCTCCGGTGTCATGTCGAGGTGCGTGGTGATCGTGATCCCGACGTCTCGCCACGCTTCGGGGACCTCGGCCTGCGGTCGGTTCAGGTAGCTCATGAGGGTCTCGTGGCGGACGCGGAAGAACTCCGAGGTGACGATCTGCGCCGCGGCGCGGTTCGCCGGCGAGGTCATCTCATCGGGGCCGGGCACGTCTATGCGCCCCTTGGGCCGTTCCCACCATCGCTCCCTCGCCGTGCCTCGCCCCTCCACCTCTCGGATCAGGTCGTGAGCTGCAAGCGCACGCAGGTGATAGCTGGTGGATCCCGATGTCTCTCCCACGAGGGCCGCAAGGGAGCTGGCGGTCTGCGGACCTCGCGCCGCGAGGATGTCGAAGATCTTGACCCGCAGTGGGTGTGCCAGCGCCTTGAGCGCGCTGGCGTCGAGCGTCCTGACCTGCGTCTCGTTCGTCATGAATGCAAAGATACGCTTGCAAAGGGTTCTTTGCAAGCGTTTCTTTGCATGTGCTCAGTCGATTGCGTCGCGCGCGGCGACGAAGGCGCCGACGCAATACTCGATCTGCTCCGCCGTGTGCGCCGCCGACAGCTGCACGCGGATCCGTGCCAGGCCGCGCGGCACGACCGGGAAGCTGAACGCGGTCACGTAGATGCCACGCGCCTGCATCTCCTGAGCGATCTGCGCCGTTTTCGCCGCGTCCCCGAACATGACGGGGACGATGGGGTGTTCGCCCGGAAGCAGATCGAAGCCCTCCGCCGTCATGCGCTCGCGGAACAGCGACGCGTTCGCACGCAGCCGCGCCCGAAGGTCCGCGGACCCTTCGACGAGATCGAGGGCGGTCAGCGTGCCGGCGACGATCGCGGGGGCGAGAGTGTTCGAGAACAGGTAGGGACGAGAACGCTGGCGCAGCAGAGCCACGATCTCGGCGTGCGAGGCGACGTACCCGCCCGATGCGCCCCCGAGCGCCTTGCCGAAGGTTCCGGTGTAGATGTCGACACGATCGGCTACTCCGCAGAGCTCCGGTGTGCCACGACCGTTCTCGCCGACGAAACCGACCGCATGGGAATCGTCGACGAAGACGAGGGCGTCGTAACGGTCGGCGAGATCGCAGATCTCGGCGAGGGGCGCGATGTAGCCGTCCATCGAGAACACGCCGTCCGTCACGATCACACGGAATCGGGCGTCCGTTGCCGCCTGCAGCTGCGCCTCGAGATCGGCCATGTCCCGGTTGAGGTAGCGAAGCCGCCTCGCCTTCGAGAGTCGGATGCCGTCGATGATCGAGGCGTGGTTCAGCTCATCGGAGATGATGGCGTCCTCGGGTCCGAAGAGTGTCTCGAACACTCCCCCGTTCGCGTCGAAGCACGACGAGTACAGGATGGCCTCGTCCGTGCCGAGGAAGTCGGCGAGGCGGCGCTCCAACTCGAGGTGCTGCTCTTGCGTGCCGCAGATGAAGCGCACACTCGCGAGGCCGTAGCCCCACTCCTCCAGGGCCGTCGTCGCGGCCGAGAGGATGCGCGGATCGTCGGCGAGACCGAGGTAGTTGTTCGCGCAGAAGTTCAGCACGTCAGCGCCGTCAGCGGTGATCTCGGCGTTCTGCGGCCCGCGGATACCGCGCTCGCGCTTGGTCAGGCCGGCCTCCTCGATCGCCGCCAGCTCGTCCGACACATGCTTCTGAAAGGTCCCGTACATCACAACTCCGTCCAGTCGAGGATGATCTTGCCCGTTCCCGCCGATTCGGCGGCGGCGAATCCGCGTTCCCATTCACGAGCGGGGACGACTTCGGCGATCACTCGGCCGATGGCATCCCGCAGGGGCGCACTGGTCTGCAGCATCGCCCCCATGGCGTTCCACGTCTCGAACATCTCGCGTCCGTAGATCCCCTTGATCGTGAGCATGTGGGTGACGAGCTTGCCCCAGTCGATCCCGAACCCGGCACTCGGCAGACCCAGCATCGCGATACGCCCACCGTGGTTCATGTTGTCGATCATGGCGGGGAGGGCGGATGGCGCACCGCTCATCTCGAATCCGATGTCGAAACCCTCGCGCATTCCGAGCGCCTGCTGCGCCTCCCTGATATCGCGGACCGAGACGTCGACGACTTCGTCGGCGCCCATCCGACGAGCCATCTCCAGACGCGGTGCGCTGACATCTGTCGCGGTGATGAACCGCGCCCCGGCGTGCCTGGCGACGGCGATGGCCATGAGCCCGATCGGGCCGCAGCCGGTGACGAGCACGTCTTCTCCGACGAGCGGGTACGTGAGCGCCGTGTGGACCGCGTTGCCGAGCGGATCGAAGATCGCGCCGAGCTCGGGAGTCACCTCGGCGTGGTGCACCCACACGTTCGCCGCAGGGAGCGCGAGGTACTCCGCGAACGCACCGTCCCGCTGCAGACCGAGACCGATCGTCCGGATGCACATCTGCCGGCGCCCTGCCCGGCAGTTGCGACACGTCCCGCAGACGATGTGGCCTTCACCGGAGACGCGATCACCCACGGAGATGTCGTGCACGCCGGGTCCGACCTCCACCACTTCGCCGTAGAACTCGTGACCGGGGATCAGCGGGGCGGCGATCGCCGACGCCGCCCAGTCATCCCAGCGGAGGATGTGCAGATCGGTTCCGCAGATGCCGGTGCGCAGCACCCGGATGACGACCTCGTCGGCGCCGGCCTTCGGTTCGGGACGCTCGACCAGCTCGAGCCCCGCGCCAGGCGCGCCTTTGAACAGTGCTCTCATGCGGACAGTGCCTTCATGATCTCGATCACATCGCATCCACGGTTGTAGATCAATCGGCATCGTCTGCACCGTTCATGTAGTCGCCGCTAAACTGTTCTCGTGGAACTCCATCAGTTGCAGATCCTGAGAGAGCTCGGCGCCCTCGGCAGTGTGACCGCCGTGGCCGACGCGCTCCGAGTCACTCCTTCTGCCGTCTCCCAGCAGCTCGCAACCCTGCAGCGTGGTGTGCCGACACCGCTGACCCGCAGAGTCGGGCGCACGCTCGCCCTCACACCCGCCGGCGAAGTACTGGCGACTGCCGGCGCCGAGGCGATCGACGCCATGGCGGCGGCACGACACGCCCTGGACGACTTCGAGGGTTCTGCGACGGGAGTCGTGAGCATCAGCGGGTTCCACAGCGTCGGGCAGGCGCTGTTCGGAGCACTCGTGCGGGAGCTGTCGTCCGCAGCGAACGCGCCATCGGTTCAGCTCACGGACGAGGATGTCGCGCAGACGGATTTCCCTGCGCTCACAGCACGCTACGACCTCGTGCTCGCGCACCGCATGGAGCATTCCGAACCGTGGCCCGCGCAGGGTGTGCGCAGCCTCACCCTGATCCGCGAGCCCCTGGACGTGGCGGTAGCGGCCTCACATCCGCTCGCCGGTCGTGCCAGCCTCACACCGGCCGACGTCGCAGGAGAGCGATGGGTCACCAGTCGCATCGGCTACTCCCCCGACGACGTGCTCCGTGCCGTATCGGCGGTGGCCCATCGGCCCGTCGACATCCAACACCGCATCAACGACTACGGCGCGGTGTCGGCCGTCGTGGCCGCCGGAGGGGTGATCGGGATGCTACCGCGCTTCACCTCGCGCAGCGTCGACGACCGCGACCTCGTGCGCGTCCCTCTCGAAGGTGTGAGCACGCACCGGATGATCGACGTGCTCGCGCGGCCCGAGACACTTCGTCGTCGATCGGTCCGCGTGGTCGTGGAAGCCCTTCGCGGCGTGATGACGCGCCTGAGCGAGAGCGGGTCCTGAACACGCCCGGCGCGGTGGATAGGCTCGGAGGATGACCGACGCCACCAATCCGCTGCTGCAGCCGTCGACGCTTCCCTACGGGCTCCCCGACTACGCCGCGATTCGGCCGGAGCACTATCTCCCCGCTTTCCAGGCGGGTTTCGAGGAGCAGCTCCGCGAGATCGAGCGCATCACCGTGGTGCGCTCGATGCCCACGTTCGAGAACACCCTTGAGGCGCTGGAGCGATCCGGCGAGCTGCTGGATCGTGTCGCGCACACCTTCTACACGGTGAGTTCGGCCGATGCGACGCCCGAGATCCAGGAGATCGACGAGCAGCTCGCGCCGCTCATGGCAGCGCATGAGGATGCGATCACGCTCGACAGCCGGCTCTACTGGCGTGTGCAGCAGGTGTACGAGCAGCTCGACGCGCTGAACCTCGATCCGGAGCAGCGGTACCTCGTGGAGCGCCGTCATCGCGAGATGACCTTGGCCGGTGCGGGCCTCGACGACGAAGCGAAGGCGCGGCTGACCGCCATGAACCAGAAGCTGTCGACCCTGACCAACACGTTCGAGCGCAACCTGCTGAACGACACCAACGACCTGGCCGTGGTGTTCGACACGGCCGACGAGCTCGACGGATTGAGCGCGGGAGAGCTCTCCGCTGCCGCACGTGCCGCGACGGACAGGGACTTGGACGGAAAGCTCCTGATCACTCTCCCGCTCTTCACAGGCCACCCTGCTCTGGCGCAGTTGCGCCCGCGGGAATCGAGACGTCGCATCATGGCGGCCTCGCTCGCACGCGGGTCTCGCGACAACGCGAACGACAACCGTCCGGTCCTTCTCGCGATCGTGCGTCTGCGGGCGGAGCGTGCACAGCTGCTCGGCTACGACTCGCACGCTGCCGCCGTGACCGCGGATGAGACGGCAGGAAGCCCGGAGGCGGTCGAGCGGATGCTCCGACGCCTCGCCGGACCATCCGCGCGCAACGCCCTGGCCGAACGCGCAGCTCTGCAGACGATCGTCGACGAGACCGAGCAGATCCCGTTCCCGGTCGAGGCGCACGACTGGGCCTTTTACACCGAGCGGGTGCGCACTGCACGATACGACATCGACTCCAGCGCGCTTCGGCCCTGGTTCGAAGCGGAGCGCGTGCTCCAGGATGGCGTCTTCTTCGCGGCGACGCAGCTCTACGGCGTCACGTTCTCCGAGCGCGATGACCTCGCCGCGTATCACCCCGGCGCGCGCGTCTTCGAGGTGCGCGACGCCGACGGCTCGCCGGTCGGTCTCTACGTGCTCGATCTGTACACGCGCGATTCCAAGCGCGGCGGCGCGTGGATGAATGCGATCGTCAGCCAGTCGCGACTTCGCGGCACCGCTCCGGTCGTGGTCAACAACCTGAACGTGCCGCTTCCCGGAGAAGGGGAGCCGACGCTCCTGACGCTCGACGAGGTGACCACGCTGTTCCACGAGTTCGGACACGCTCTGCACGGCCTCTTCGCGTCTGTCACCTACCCACACTTCGCGGGGACGAACGTGTTCCGCGACTTCGTCGAGTTCCCGAGCCAGGTGAACGAGATGTGGATCCTGTGGCCGGAGGTCCTCGAGAACTACGCGCGTCACCACGAGACCGGCGCTCCACTCGATCCCTCGATCGTCGAGCGCCTGCGAGCGACCGAGACGTTCGATCAGGGGCACGCGACCAGCGAGTATCTGGCTGCCGCATGGTTGGACCAGGCCTGGCATCGTCTCGGCACGGATGCCGAGGTCGACGACGTCGCCGCTTTCGAGGCCGCCGCTCTGGCGGACATCGGTCTGAAAGACCCGACCGTGCCGACGCGGTACTCATCCACCTACTTCGCCCACGTGTTCTCCGGCGGCTACAGCGCGGGGTACTACTCGTACATCTGGAGCGAGGTGCTCGACGCCGACACGGTCGACTGGTTCCGAGAGAGCGGTGGTCTCACCCGGTCGAACGGCGACAGATTCCGCGCACGACTCCTCGGCGTGGGAGGTTCCAAGGATCCTCTCGAGGCATACCGCGACTTCCGGGGCCGCGATGCGGATATCGATCCGCTCCTGAAGAGGCGTGGACTGGCCGACTGAGGCGTGAGACGCTGAGCGCATGAACGCCTTTCGCGACGCCCCGTTCGGTCCTGCGGACCGCCTCGACCTCGAGTCCGTCCCCCTCGCCGTCATCCGCCACGAGGGTATCCGCCTCGCCGATCTCCCGGAGGCGTTCGACGCCGGCTACTCGGCGATCGCGCTCACCTTCGCCGGAGACGTGCTCGTCCCGACCGGCCCGGCACTCGCGGTGTATCACGGCGATCCGATGGGCGTCTTCGACCTGGAACTCGGCTTCCCCGTGCAGACGGCACCGGCGAACCCCATCCCCACCGCGAGCGGCCGCGTCATCGTCGCTTCGACACTGCCCTCAGGACCCGCGGTCGCGACCACGCTGTTCGGCTCCTATGAGGAACTGGGTGGCGCATGGGCCGCCCTCGTCGAGCGCGCGTCGGCGCAGGGGCTTCGTCCCGGGGGGATCTGGATCGAGATCTACGTGTCCGACCCGAGCGCTCCGGCACCAGAACTGCGTACGGACCTGATCATGCCGATCGGCTGACGAAATCCGTCACGCGCGGAGCCTCGTTCGGAGTCACCGTCCGAGCTGGTCCAGGGCTTTGTACCAGGTGAGCTGGTGGTAGCTCTGCGGGAGGAGGTCGCCGAGTCCGTCGAGCGACAGCACATGTACGACGATCGACTCGCTGTCGTCGAGAGACTGCTCCGCGACGCGCGCACACCCGCGCGCGAGGAATTGATGCACCCGGTTCGTGTGGTTGCCGAAATTCGCCCAGGTCGATCCGAGATCGATGAGATCGTCGGCGGCATACCCGGTCTCCTCGAGCAGCTCACGGCGCGCCGCAGCCTCCGGCGACTCACCAGGCTCAACTCCCCCGCCGATGGTGCCGACGGCCACGACGCCTGCACCGTGCCGATACTCTTCGACGACGATGGCGTCATCGTTCCGGTCGAGGGCGAGGACGGAGATCCAGTCCCCGTACTCCAGCACGTAGTACGGAGCGATCGACACACCGCTGCCATTCACGCACTCGTCGGCGTGGAGGCGGATCCACCGGTCGGCGACGAGCGTCTCGCGCGCCACCGTCTTCCAGGGAGCCGGCTCCGCGCTCATGCGCTCTTGCGCTTGCGCTCCATCATGATGGTGGGCGGTGCCCCTTCGTCGACGGCAGCGCGGGTCACGATGACCTTCGCCACGTCCTCGGCAGAGGGGATCTCGAACATGATGGGTCCGAGCACGTCTTCCAGGATCGCCCGAAGACCGCGAGCACCGGTCTTGCGCTCGACGGCGAGGTCGGCGATGGAGCGCAGTGCCTCTTCTTCGAACTCGAGCTGCACGCCGTCGATCTCGAACATCCGCTGATACTGCTTCACCAGCGCGTTGCGCGGGCCCGTCAGGATGTCGATCAGCGCATCCTGGTCGAGCGGTGACACGTTGGTCACGACCGGCAGACGCCCGATGAACTCGGGGATCAGCCCGAACTTGTGCAGGTCTTCCGGAAGCACCTCGCTGAACAGGTCGAGGTCCTTGCCCTTGTCGTGCAGCGGAGCACCGAAGCCGATTCCATGCTTGCCGACGCGGGCCGACACGATGTCTTCGAGACCCGCGAAGGCTCCGGCGACGATGAACAGCACGTTGGACGTGTCGATCTGCAGGAACTCCTGGTGCGGGTGCTTGCGACCGCCCTGGGGCGGCACCGAGGCTACCGTGCCCTCGATGATCTTCAGGAGCGCCTGCTGGACGCCCTCGCCCGAGACGTCGCGCGTGATGGAGGGGTTCTCCGCCTTGCGGGCGATCTTGTCGACCTCGTCGATGTAGATGATGCCCTGCTCGGCGCGCTTGACGTCGTAGTCGGCGGCCTGGATGAGCTTGAGAAGGATGTTCTCGACGTCTTCACCGACATAGCCGGCCTCGGTCAGAGCGGTGGCATCGGCAACGGCGAACGGGACGTTCAGCCGCTTCGCGAGCGTCTGTGCGAGGTACGTCTTCCCACAGCCGGTCGGGCCGATGAGCAGGATGTTGCTCTTGGCGATCTCGACCTCTTCGGCCTTCTGCTCAGCGGTCTGAAGAGTGCCGTGGGCGCGAACGCGCTTGTAGTGGTTGTAGACGGCGACGGAAAGAGCGCGCTTGGCCGGCTCCTGGCCGACGACGTACTCCTCAAGGAAGGAGAAGATCTCACGCGGCTTGGGAAGCTCGAACTCGGCGACCCCGTCGGCAGACGACTCGGCCATGCGCTCTTCGATGATCTCGTTGCACAGTTCGACGCACTCGTCGCAGATGTACACACCGGGGCCGGCGATGAGCTGCTGCACCTGCTTCTGGCTCTTTCCACAGAAAGAGCATTTGAACAGGTCAGCGCTTTCACCGATGCGGGCCATGCGCGTCCTCCTAGGGGGGATCAGAGATCGTCCTTCGAGCCTAACCGCTGCTTACGACACCGGGCCGCATTGAGGGCACTCGACATCGCGCCCATTGGACGGCGAAGGGATCGACAGCCGTCTGGCGCCTTCTCCGGGCGATGGCTGCCGACCCCTTCACGAGATCGACTGTTCGGTCAGACCATGCTCTTCGTGTGCCAGACGGTCTTCACCTCGGTGAAGGCGCCGATCCGTTCCGGCGAGGCGACGACCTCACCGGGGGTAAGCACACGCTTGAGCGTCTCCGCTGCGGCGATCTGCATGTCCACCCAATCCAAGGCGCCGGCACCCGCGAGGTCGAGGGCGTTCACGTCCTGGTGGGATGCCAGCCATGGAGCCATCTCCGCCGGCGAACCCGTCAGCACGTTGACGACGCCACCGGGGACATCGCTGGTGACGAGGACCTCGGCGAGGCTGATGGCCGAGAGCGGGTGCTGCTCACTCGCGATGACGACCACGGTGTTCCCGGCGACCAGCGCGGGAGCCACGACCGACACCAGGCCGAGCAGCGCCGAGTCCTGCGGTGCGATGATCGCGACGACGCCCGTCGGCTCCGGCACGGAGATGTTGAAGTACGGCCCGGAGACGGGGTTCGCGTTGCCCGCCACCTGGGCGTACTTGTCGCACCAGCCGGCGTACCAGACCCAGAGATCGATCGCCTCATCGACCTGCGCGGCCGCAGCGGCGGACGACACGCCCTCCTGCGCCGAGATCTCGTCGATGAACTGCGCACGGCGACCCTCGAGCACCTCTGCGACGCGGTACAACACCTGTCCGCGGTTGTAGGCGGTCGCCCCCGACCAGCCCTTCACCGCCGCGCGAGCGGCGACGACGGCGTCACGGGCATCCTTGCGAGAGCCCTTCGCGGCGTTCGCGAGGAAGGCCCCCTTGGAGGAGAGCACCTCGTACGTGCGGCCGGACTCGCTCCGCGGGAACGCTCCGCCGATCGCGAGCTTGTAGGTCTTCGGCACGGTCAGTCGCTTGCTCATGCTGCGGCTCCCTTGAGGTAGGCGGTGAGCCCCTGACGGCCGCCCTCGCGACCGTATCCGGACTCCTTGTAGCCGCCGAACGGGCTCGACGGGTCGAAGCGGTTGAAGGTGTTCGCCCAGATGACACCGGCACGCAGGCGATCGGCCACCGCGAGGATGCGCGATCCCTTGTCGGACCAGATACCCGCGGAGAGCCCGTACGGCGTGTTGTTCGCCTTCGCGATCGCCTCGGCGGGGGTGCGGAACGTGAGCACCGAGAGCACAGGCCCGAAGACCTCGTCGCGGGCGATGCGGTGCGACGCCTCGACGCCGGTGAAGATCGTCGGCGCGAACCAGAAGCCCTGCTCCGGGATCGCGCAGTCCGCCGTCCAGCGCTCTGCGCCCTCGGCCTCGCCGATGTCGCTCAGCTCACGGATGCGGGCGAGCTGCGCTGCGGAGTTGATCGCGCCGATGTCGGTGTTCTTGTCGAGAGGGTCGCCGAGGCGGAGGGTCGACAGGCGCGACTTGAGCCGATCGACGACCTCGTCGTGGATCGACTCCTGCACGAGCAATCGGCTTCCGGCGCAGCAGACGTGGCCCTGGTTGAAGAAGATGCCGTTCACGATGCCTTCGACCGCCTGATCGATGGGGGCGTCGTCGAACACGATGTTCGCGGCCTTGCCGCCCAGTTCGAGCGTCAGCTTCTTCGGAGTGCCGGCGACAGCCCGGGCGATGTCCCGTCCGACACCGGTCGAACCGGTGAAGGCCACCTTGTCGACGTCGGGGTGACGCACGAGCGCAGAGCCCGTCGCTCCGGCACCCGTCACGATGTTGACGACACCGGCCGGAAGGTCGGCCTGCTGCAGGATCTCGGCGAAGATCAGCGCGGTGAGGGGCGTCGTCTCGGCCGGCTTGAGCACCACCGTGTTACCGGCGGCGAGAGCGGGAGCGATCTTCCACGCCAGCATCAGCAGCGGGAAGTTCCACGGGATGATCTGACCCGCGACGCCGAGAGCCCGCGGGTTCGCGCCCAGTCCCGCGTGATCGAGCTTGTCGGCCCAGCCCGCGTAGTAGAAGAACCAGGAGGCGACGAGCGGCACGTCGACGTCGCGGCTCTCCTTGATCGGCTTGCCGTTGTCGAGGCTCTCGGCGACGGCGAGCTCACGGGCGCGCTCCTGCACGAGGCGGGCGATGCGGAAGAGGTACTTCCCTCGGTCGCGACCGCTCATCTTCGACCAGGTCTTCTCGTAGGCGCGACGCGCGGCGGCGACCGCACGGTCGACGTCCTCATCACTCGCCGAAGCGATCTCGGCGATGTGCTTCTCGGTCGCCGGTGAGATGGTGTTGAACGGCGTGCCGGAGCCGTCGACGAACTCGCCGTCGATGAACAGCCCGTAGCTGTCCTTGAGGTTCAGGACCGCGGTGGACTCCGGTGCGGGAGCGTATTCCAGAAATGACATGTTCGTCTTCCCGTCAGTCGATCGTGACGTAGTCGGGGCCCGAGTAGTGGCCGGAGCTGAGCTTCTGTCGCTGCAGGAGCACGTCGTTGAGGAGGCTGGAGGCGCCGAAGCGGAAGAGGTGCGGCTGGAGCCACTCCTCGCCGACAGTCTCGGCGACGGTGACGAGATACTTCACCGCATCCTTCGACGAGCGGATGCCACCGGCCGGCTTCACACCGATCTTCTCTCCGGTGCCGCGGTACCAGTCGCGCACGGTCTCCAGCATGAGGAGCGTCGTCGGGAGGGTG
This sequence comes from Microbacterium sp. Beta, assembly GCF_005502545.1. Taxonomy (NCBI): domain Bacteria; kingdom Bacillati; phylum Actinomycetota; class Actinomycetes; order Micrococcales; family Microbacteriaceae; genus Microbacterium; species Microbacterium sp. Beta. Next base: position 110,586 of record NZ_SCOG01000002.1, on the reverse strand, counting down.
GCTGCGGGCTGCACCTTACCGGTCGAGGTCTTGATGAAGTCCCCTCCCGCCAGGATGCCCAGCCACGAGGCGCGCTTGATGTTGTCGTAGGTGTTCAGCTCGCCGGTCTCCAGGATCACCTTGAGCGAGGCGTGCGAACCGTCCTCACGACGGCAGGCCTCCTTGACCTGGGCGATCTGGTCGAAGACCAGGCCGTACCGGCCGGACAGGAACGCTCCACGATCGATCACCATGTCGATCTCATCGGCGCCCGCAGCCACCGCCTCGGCGGTGTCGGCGAGCTTGATCGCAAGCGAGGAGCGTCCGCTGGGGAATGCCGTGGCGACGGCCGCGACGGAGATCAGGCCGTCATCGGGGTCACCGTGCATCCCGCCGAGCGCGGTCACCGCGTCGCCGACCATGTCACCGTACACGCAGACCGCTGCGACCCGCGGGGTCGAAGGATCCGCGGCGTCCGGATTCTTCGCCTTGGCCACGAGAGAGCGCACCTTTCCGGGAGTGTCAGCTCCCTCGAGCGTCGTGAGGTCGATCAGCTTGATGATCGTGTCGAGCGCCCACGCCTTCGAGGTGGTCTTGATCGACCGGGTGCCGAGCCCGGCAGCGCGCTGCTCCAGACCGACGGCATCCACGCCGGGAAGTCCGTGCAGGAATCGCCGGAGCGTGGCGTCGTCGGGCTCGCCGCCCAGAACGTCCACCGCCGCCCTGCGACTGAGTTCTTTGGTCGTCACTGTTCCTCCAACAATGCTCGTGCTGTGGTCTCATCGGTCACCAGAACGCCGCACAGGCCGCTGGTGACCACGGTGCGTGCGATGTCGTGCTTGGCGGGGCCCGCCGTCACGAAGATCGCACGAGCGGCTCCGCGCAGACGGTCGAGAGAGACTCCGACGGTCCGTGCATCGAGCTGCGAGTCGACGATGTTGCCCTCCGCGTCGACGTAGCGCCCGAGGACGTCGCCGACGGCGCCGCGTCGTGCGAGCTCTTCGACATCCTCCGCACTGAGGTAGCCGTTCTCGACATGGGCGGACGAGGCATCGCAGGGTCCGGCGGTGAACAGGAAAGCCTGGGCTTCGGCTGCCTCTTCGAGGACGGCGGCGACGGTGCGGTCGGACTCGATCGCCTGCTTCGTCTCCACGCGCTCGAGGATGGCCGGGCTCGGCAGCAGGGAGACTTGCCCCGAAGCGCGCTGGGCGATCGTGACGGCGAGGCCTGCTGCGCCTCCGGAGCGTCGGTTCAGGCTCACTCCCCCGTTGAGCTGCACCACGGTCACGCCGTTCGCCCAGCCGTCCGGAAGCGCCTCGGCCACGGCACGGAGTGTACGGCCCCAGCTCACCCCGAGGGTGCGGGGAACGGGGCGCAGCGCGGTCAGGAAGTCGGCTGCGGCCTGAGCGACGCGTTCGAGGGTGCCGTCATCGCCTTCCGGAGCCGGCACGACCACGGCATCGGTGAGGCCGAAGCGTTCGACGAGAAGCCGCTCCAGGCCGAGTCGGCGGGCGCGCGGGTGCACGATCTCGATGCGGACGATGCCGCGTTCGCGGGCCTGGGTCAGCAGACGGCCGACCTTCCAGCGCGAGATCTTGAGGAGTCCGCCGATCTCGTCCTGGGTCTTGTCCTCGTCGTAGTACAGCTCGGCGACGCGGACCATGAGCAGATCTTCTTCCACGGCTTCCTCCTTCCTCCTCCAGAGTAGGCCCTCGTCAGCGTTCGCGCACCACAGTGCTCATATGCGCACTTTGTCGTCGGGTCGTGCACATCCGCCGGGCACGACGAAGGGCGCCCGTCGGATGACGGACGCCCTTCGATCGATCGGGTCAGACGCGCTTGCGCGTCGTGAGCACCTGGTCGACGATGCCGTACTCCAGCGCCTGTGCGGCGGAGAGGATGTTGTCACGATCGATATCGCGGTTCACCTGCTCCGGGGTGCGGTTGGTATGTCCCGCGAGCGTCTCCTCCAGCCAGGTGCGCATGCGGAGGATCTCCGCGGCCTGGATCTCGATGTCGGACGCCTGGCCGTGGCCGGCCTCCCCCATCGCGGGCTGGTGGATGAGCACGCGGGCGTTCGGGAGCGCGAGACGCTTGCCCGGCGCACCGGCAGCGAGCAGCACGGCCGCAGCCGAAGCCGCCTGGCCGAGCACCACGGTCTGGATCTGCGGCGCGACGTACTGCATCGTGTCGTAGATCGCCGTCATCGCGGTGAACGAGCCACCAGGCGAGTTGATGTACATCGTGATGTCGCGCTCGGCGTCCTGGCTCTCCAGAACGAGGAGCTGCGCCATCACGTCGTCGGCCGAGGCGTCGTCGACCTGCACGCCGAGGAAGATCACGCGGTCTTCGAACAGCTTGTTGTACGGGTCCTGGCGCTTGAAGCCGTAGGCGGTGCGCTCTTCGAACTGCGGCAGCACGTAGCGGCTGGAAGGCAGGTCACCGGCTGAGCGGAAGGTGGGTGTGTACATGAGCGTCCTTTCGCTTTCCGTTACTCGGTGTCCTGGTCGGTTCCGCCGCCGCCGATGACGTCGGAGGCCGATTCGCGGATGTGATCGACGAAGCCGTACTCGAGCGCTTCCTCGGCCGTGAACCAGCGGTCGCGGTCACCATCAGCGTTGATCTGCTCGACCGACTTGCCGGTCTGGGCAGCGGTGATCTCGGCGAGGCGGTTCTTCATCGACATGATGAGCTGCGCCTGCGTCTGGATGTCGCTCGACGTTCCGCCGAACCCGCCGTGGGGCTGGTGCAGCAGCACGCGTGCGTTGGGCGTGATGTACCGCTTGCCCTTTGTGCCGGCGGTCAACAGCAGCTGCCCCATGGAGGCGGCCATTCCGATGCCGACCGTGACGATGTCGTTCGGCACGAACTGCATCGTGTCGTAGATCGCCATGCCCGCGGTGATCGATCCGCCGGGCGAATTCACGTAGAGGTAGATGTCTCGCTCGGAGTCTTCTGCGGCGAGGAGAAGGATCTTCGCGCAGATCTCGTTCGCGTTCTCGTCGCGCACCTCCGACCCCAGCCAGATGATGCGGTCCTTCAGCAACCGGTCGAAGACGCTCGTTGCGAGGAGGGGTTCTGCAGCCATGTCAGCTCCTGATTCCGTGTTTCAGTGATTCGAATCTACCGGCGACAACGCAGCGCCCAGGCCGTGTTCGCCGTCGGCATATCAGGTGTCGGCGTCCGCGATCTCGTGGGCATAGGCCGTCATCGAACGGTGGTAGCGCGGCAGATGCGGGACGAGGGCGAGCAGCGCCACGGAGAGACCCTCTGCCGGGCGCCCGGCGCTGGCCAGGATGAGGGCATGCACGCAGGCGACGGCGTCGCGATAGGGGCCGTCGGGCGCGAGCTCCTCCTCGGCACGGATCACGGCGAGTGCTTCGTCGTACTCGCCGAGGTTCCGGAGCGAGCTGGCCATCTGGATCACGCACTGCGGACGATGCTCACCATCCAACCCCAGAGCCAGCGCGCGTCGATACAGGGCGACAGCCTCCGCCGGCCGGCCAGCGGAATCCCGTGCACCACCGCGCTCGAACTCCGCGCGAGCGTTGTCAGGGCCGCGCTCAGCGGCGAGGGCGTCGATGCGGCTGATCGTGTCGTCACCGACCTCTTCGCCCGTCGCGTCGTCCCACACCTCGTCGATGCGCTCATCCCACGTCTTCATCGCTGCCCTCTCCTCGGATGGAAAAGAGGGCGGATGCCGCAGCACCCGCCCTCTTCACTGGATCGTGTTCGATCACTCGGCCTTGTCGGCCGCCTTCTTGGCCGGAGCCTTCTTGGCAGCAGGCTTCTTGGCCGGAGTCTTCTCGGCAGCGGGCGTCTCGGCGTCGTCGGCCTCGGCGGCCTTCTTCGCCGGAGCCTTCTTGGCGGCGGGCTTCTTGGCAGGAGCCTTCTTCGCCGGCTTCTCCTCGGCTTCCGCGGAGTCCGCGTCTGCAGAATCGGCCTCGTCGTCGGTGACGATGAAGTCGGACAGATCGACGGGCTTGCCGTTGCTGTCGACGACCTTCACCTTGCCGAGCGCGATCGCGAGCGCCTTGTTCCGGGCGACCTCGCCGACGAGCGCCGGGAGCTGGTTCGAGGACTGCAGCGCCTCGACGAACTCCTGCGGGGCCATGCCGTACTGGGCAGCCGACTGGATGAGGTACTGCGAGAGCTCCTCCTGCGAGACCTGCACGTCGGCCTGCTCGGCGATCGTGTCGAGAAGAACCTGCGTGCGGAACTGCTTCTCGCTCGCCTCGGTGACCTCGGCGCGGTGCACGTCGTCCTCGAGACGGCCTTCGCCCTCGAGGTGGTTGTGCACCTCGTCCTCGATGAGCTGCGGCGGAACCGGGATCTCGATCTGCTCGAGCAGCACCTCGACGAGCTTGTCGCGTGCGGCGGAGCCCTGAGTGAACACGCCCTGCTGAGCGACGCGCTCCGCGAGGCTCGCACGGAGCTCGGCGATCGTGTCGAACTCGCTCGCGATCTGCGCGAAGTCGTCGTCGGCCTCGGGAAGCTCGCGCTCCTTGACCGCCTTGACCGTCACGGAGACCTCGGCCTCGGACCCGGCGTGGTCGCCACCGACGAGAGCGGAGCGGAACGTGGTGTCCTCACCCGCGGTGAGCGACTCGATCGCGTCATCGATGCCCTCGAGTAGCTCGCCGGAGCCGATCTCGTAGGAGACGCCCTCGGCGCGGTCGATCTCGGCGCCGTCGATCGTGGCGACGAGGTCGAGCTCGACGAAGTCACCCTTCGCGGCAGGCCGGTCGACCGGCACGAGCGTGCCGAAGCGGGCGCGCATGTTGTCGAGCTCTGCATCGAGCGCAGCGTCATCGGCCTCGACAGCGTCGACGGTCACGGTGATGCCGTCGTAGGAGGGCAGCTCGATGTCGGGACGGACGTCGACCTCGATGTCCACGAGCAGGTCACCCGAGAAGTCCTTCTCGTTCGGCCACTGCGTGATGTCGGCCGCCGGGCGCCCCACGACGCGCAGCTTGTGCTCGTTGGTCGCCTCGCGGAAGAACTTGTCCAGGCCTTCGTTCACGGCGTGCTCGATGACGGCGCCACGACCGATGCGCTGGTCGATGATCGGTGCCGGGACCTTGCCCTTGCGGAAGCCGGGGATCTGGACGTCCTGAGCGATGTGCTCGTACGCGTGAGCGATGCTGGGCTTGAGGTCGTCCGGGGTGACCGTGATGGTGAGCTTGACCCGGGTCGGGGTCAGCTTCTCGACGGTGCTGTTCGCCATGCTGGTGTGTTCTCCTTGTGATTTCCGCTTCGAATCGCGGCTGTAAGGTCCGTGGGGGCCGTGTCGGGGCGACAGGAGTTGAACCTGCGACCTCCCGCTCCCAAAGCGGGCGCTCTACCAAACTGAGCTACGCCCCGGGGAATCCGCATGCGGATTCAGCCCCCCCGAGTCTAACGGACAGGAGCATGCGTCAGAGTCCGGTATAGTCGATGAGTCGGTAACCGAACCTTTCGAGGCTCGGATTCCGGGGCTGTAGCTTAGTGGTAAAGCCTTAGTCTTCCAAACTAATGATGCGGGTTCGATTCCCGTCAGCCCCTCCACTCGAGAAGGCCCCCGCCATACGGCGGGGGCCTTCCGCATTTCCGGTCGCCTCGTCGAATACGCTGACAGCATCGCTGCACGCAGGCTCCGACCGGAAGGCATCATCGAATGGGTCAGTCGCCCCGCGACGACGGGCATCAGCTTCCCGTCGTCTTCTCTTCCGGGGCCTCGTCCTCCACGCCGACACGGTCGCGTCGGAGGAGACGGCCGGGGCTCGTCATCGGCCTGCTCGGCGGCGCCGCACTGATCGCGGCTTTGGCCATCGTCCAGGTGAGCGCGAACCTCGGTTACGACGATGCGGCGTCCCGTTATGAGAGCGCAGCTCAGACGACATCGACCGCGAAGACGCAGCTCCGCGCCGACACCGCTGAACTGCGAACCGTCACCGACGCAGCGGGCCAGGTGGCTGCAGGGGGCGATCAGCCGATCTCCGTGCCCGACGAACTGCACGCGAGCTTGGCCTCTGCCGTCGAGGCGGGCACCGCTACCGCGTCAGACGCGGACGGCGTGGTCTCCGTGGCGATCGCTCCGGTGAGCGAGAAGCCCCATTGGTTCTGGGAACTGTTCGGTGCCACCTCGGAGCTCGAACAGCGACGTGACGAAGTGGAGGACCTGTCCGTCGACGTCGCCGGCGCGGCCGGCGACGTCTCGTCGGCGCACACGGCGATGACGGAGCGCGGCCTCGCGGTGATCACGACGGCCGGAGCGGCTGCGCCTGGATTCGAAGCGGCACATCTGTCGGCCCGCAACGACGCGGTGATCGCGCTACGCGACGCCGCCGCCGATGCCACCGCCGCGACGACACTCGACGAAGGCACCGCAGCCGCCTACCTCGCCCTGCAGACCGCGGCGGCGCAGGTCGTCGCCACCGAGAGAGAAGAACTGGCGGAGAAGGCAGGCCCGCTCCTGAACTCCCGGCTCGAGATCGAAGCGTTCGCCCGCTCCCTCGCGCCCGGCGTGCTCCTGGACTTCGACTGGGCGCCGGTCGTCAGCGGCGCCGGTTACAACGGCAGCATGGGCGGCTACACGACCTGGTGGTGGGGCGAGTCGGGGCGGGCGACCATCGCGTTCTCGAACTCGGTCGCCGAGCAGTGGCCGGCCGTTCGCAGCAAGGCACTGATCGCGCACGAGGTGGGGCACGCGATCAGCGTGAGGTGCCAGAGCATGTACGACTCCTCCACGCAGGACAGCATCGAGAAGTGGGCGACGGCGTGGGCCATCAGCATGGGCTACACCGATGATGCGAACGGCGTCTGGGCGTATGGGTACCCGCCGCAGAGCTACATCGATGCGGCGGCGGGCTGCCGCTGACCGCCGCCTGATACGGAAGAGGCCGCCGCGATCGCTCGCGACGGCTTCTTCGATGTCAGCCTCGAGGTCACTGCCCCCGACGCTCGCGCAGCTGCGTGAGCGCGTCGTCGAGCAGCTGGACGGCTTCCTCGTCCGTACGGCGTTCCTTCACGTAAGCGAGGTGCGTCTTGTACGGCTCCGCCTTCGCGAGCGCAGGAGGATTCTCCTTGTCGCGACCGGCGGGGAGCCCGGACTGCGGGTGGTCGATCGTCTCCGGGATCTCCTCTTCGGGGAGACCAGCGGCGAAGTAGCGGACGGTCTCGTTGCCGAGACCATCCCAGTAGGAGACCGCGATGCGGTCGGCGTGATAGCCGTGGTCCTGCTCCCCCATGGGGCCGGAGCCCACGCGGGTGCCACGGATCGCGTTTCCACCGGTAGCCATCAGATGACCTCGAATTTCGTGATGAGGCCCAGCGCGACGATGGAGACGAACCATGTCAGAGCCAGGACGACGGTGAAGCGGTTGAGGTTCCGCTCCGCAAGCCCGGACGAGCCGACCGCAGAGGTCATGCCCCCGCCGAACATGTCGGAGAGGCCGCCACCGCGGCCCTTGTGCAGGAGGATGAGGAGGGTCAGCAGAACGCTGGTGATGCCCAGCACGACCTGCAGGACGAACTCGAGAATTGCCACGAGAAAGAGCCTTTCGCTGGGGCCGGAGCGCCCCCGTAACGGTCAAGTATACGGTGCAGCGGGGCCGAAGCCCCGCCGCACTCACACGCCGACGTGCTTCTCGAAGCGGATGATCGCGGCGAACTCGTCCACGACGAGGCTCGCCCCGCCGACGAGTGCGCCGTCGACATCGGGCTCGCGCATGAAGCTGGCGATGTTCCCCGACTTCACGGAACCTCCGTAGAGGATCCGCGTGCGCGCTGCCGCCTCGTCGCCGAGCACCTTCGCGATGACGGCGCGCAGAGCGGCGCAGACGTCTTGCGCCTGCTGAGGCGTCGCCGCCTGACCGGAGCCGATCGCCCACACGGGCTCGTACGCCACGACGATGTCCGCCTTCGGCGAGACCCCCTCGAGCGCTGCCTCCAGCTGCGACACCGGAACCGCACTGGCACCGAACTTCTCGAGGTCGCCGGCCGTCTCGCCGACGCAGATGACCGGCACCAGGCCGTGCTTGAGCGCTGCCTTGACCTTGGCGGCCACGACATCGTCACCTTCGGAGTGGTACTCACGACGCTCGGAGTGGCCGATGATCACGTACTTCGCATCGAGCTTCGCCAGGAACGCTCCCGACACCTCGCCCGTGTACGCGCCCGAGTCGTGTGCCGACACATCCTGCGCTCCGAGCGCGAACGGGATCTTGTCCGCGTCGATGAGGGTCTGCACGCTGCGGATGTCGGTGAACGGCGGGAACACCGCGACCTCGACGGATCCGTCCTCGTGCTTCGCATCCTTCAACGTCCAGTGCAGCTTCTGCACGAACGCGACCGCCTGCAGGTGGTCCAGGTTCATCTTCCAGTTTCCCGCGATCAGCGGGGTACGAGAGTTCACACCCATCCGAGGACCTCCAGCCCAGGTAGTTTCTTGCCCTCGAGGAACTCGAGGCTCGCGCCGCCACCGGTCGAGATGTGACCGAACTGGTCGTCGCTGAAGCCGAGCTGGCGCACGGCTGCAGCGGAGTCTCCCCCGCCGACGACGCTGAGGCCGTCGACCTCGGTGAGCGCTTGCGCGACGGTCTTGGTGCCCGCTGCGAAGGCGGGGAACTCGAACACGCCCATGGGTCCGTTCCAGAACACCGTCTTCGACCCGCGGATGACCTCGGCGAAGCGTGCCGCCGTCTCCGGACCGATGTCGAGCCCGATGCCGGAGGCACCGAACGGCGTCGACTCGATCGCGTCGGCTGCGGCGACCTCGTGCGCGGCGTCGGCGCCGAAGGACGCGGCCACCACGACGTCGGTGGGGAGCACGAGCTCCACGCCGCGCTCAGCCGCTTCCGCGATGTACCCGCGCACCGTGTCGAGCTGATCCTCTTCCAGAAGGCTCGAGGCGACGGCGTGCCCCTGGGCCTTGAGGAAGGTGAAGAGCATTCCGCCACCCACCAGGATCTTGTCCACGCGCGGGAGCAGGTGCGAGATGACGCCGAGCTTGTCGCTGACCTTCGAGCCGCCGAGCACGACCGCATAGGGGCGCTCGGGGTTCTCGGTCAGGCGGTCCAGCACGTCGAGTTCCGCGGCGATCAGCAGACCGGCCGCCGACGGGAGCAGCTCGGCGAGCTCGTAGACGCTGGCCTGCTTGCGGTGCACGACGCCGAACCCGTCGGAGACGAGCACGTCCCCGAGTTCTGCGAGCTCGGCGGCGAAGGCACCACGCTCGGCGGCGTCCTTCGAGGTCTCCCCCGGGTTGAACCGCAGGTTCTCGATCACGACGACCCCGCCGTCCTCGAGCGATGCCACGGCCTCCTTGGCGGATTCGCCGACCGTGTCGCGCGCGAACGCGACCGGGGCGCCGAGCAGCTCGGAGAGCCGCTGAGCCACCGGCTCGAGGCTGTACTGCGGGTCGGGCGCACCGTCGGGTCGGCCGAGGTGCGAGCACACGACAACACGGGCGCCCGCGTTGATGAGTGCGTTGAGGGTCGGCAACGAGGCGCGGACACGGCCATCGTCCGTGATGATCCCATCCCGCAGGGGGACGTTGAGATCACAACGGACGATGACGCGCTTGCCCTCGAGCGACCCCAGGGTGTCCAGGGTGCGCAGAGTCATGTGTCTGAGCTTAGAGGCGCTCGGCCACGTACTCGGTCAGGTCGACGAGACGGTTGGAGTAGCCCCACTCGTTGTCGTACCAGCTGGACACCTTGATCAGGTTGCCGCTCACGTTGGTGAGCGTCGAGTCGAAGATCGAGGAGTGCGGGTTGTGCACGATGTCGCTCGACACGATCGGGTCCTCGTTGTACTGGAGGTAACCCGCGAGGCGACCGTCGGCGGCGGCCTTCTTGTAGGCCTCGTTGACCTCGTCGACCGTCAGGTTCTCACGGTCGGTGATGAGGGTGAGGTCGACGATCGAGCCGGTGGGAACCGGCACGCGGTACGACGAGCCGCTCAGCTTGCCCTGGAGCTCAGGGAGCACCTCGCCGATGGCCTTGGCCGCACCGGTCGATGCCGGGGTGATGTTGATCGCAGCGGCACGGGCACGACGGAGGTCGCTGTGCGGGCCGTCCTGCAGGTTCTGGTCGGCGGTGTACGCGTGCGCGGTCATCATGAAACCGCGGTCGATGCCGAACGCGTCGTTGAAGACCTGAGCCAGCGGCGCGAGGCAGTTCGTGGTGCAGGACGCGTTGGAGATGATGTGGTCGGTCTCCGGGTTGTACGTGTCCTCGTTCACGCCCATGACGAACGTGCCGTCGACGCCCGTACCGGGAGCCGAGATGAGGACCTTCTTCGCGCCGGCCTCGATGTGCTTCTTGGCGAGCTCGGCCTTGGTGAAGAAGCCGGTCGACTCGATCACGATGTCGACGCCCAGCTCGCCCCACGGGAGGCCTGCGGGGTCGCGCTCGGCGAACGCCTTGATGGTCTTGCCGTTGACGGTGATGCTCTCGTCGTCGTAGCTGATCTCGGCGTCGAGGACGCCGCCCACCGAGTCGTACTTCAGCAGGTGCGCCAGGGTCTTGTTGTCGGTGAGGTCGTTGACGGCGACGATCTCAAGGTCTGCTCCCTGCGCGAGAGCCGCGCGGAAGTAGTTGCGTCCGATGCGGCCGAAGCCGTTGATACCGATCTTGACAGACACTCAGGTCTCCCTGTTTCTCGTGCATCGCACGCGGCTTTCCAGCGAGCGTGAGGTGCGGGGTTTTTTGGCTGAGAGGGCGTCCCGACGAGCCGTGGCCCGTCGGGACGCGACCCGATTACGACAGTACCAGCAGGCCGTTCGTCTGCTGACGGGCGACCTCGAGGCGCTGGGCGACGTTCTCCCAGTTGGCGATGTTCCACGCGGCCTTGACGTAGTCGGCCTTCACGTTGAGGTAGTCGAGGTAGAAGGCGTGCTCCCACATGTCGAGCTGGAACAGCGGGATGGTGCCCTGCGCCGTGTTCGACTGCTGGTCGAAGAGCTGCTGGATGATGAGGCGCGAGCCGATCGAGTCCCAGCTGAGCACCGCCCAGCCGGAGCCCTGGATTCCGGTGGCCGCGGCGGTGAAGTGCGCCTGGAACTTCTCGAACGAGCCGAAGTACTCATCGATCGCGGCCTTCAGCTCGCCCTCGGGCTGACCTCCGCCGTTCGGCGACAGGTTGGTCCAGAAGATCGAGTGGTTGACGTGACCGCCGAGGTTGAAGGCGAGGTCCTTCTCGAGCTTGTTCACGTTCGCGAGGTTGCCGCTCTCGCGAGCCTCGGCGAGCTGCTCGAGAGCGGTGTTCGCGCCGGCGACGTAGGTCGCGTGGTGCTTGTCATGGTGCAGCTCCATGATCTTGCCGCTGATGTGCGGCTCGAGGGCTGCGAAGTCGTGGGGAAGGTCGGGGAGCGTGTAGGTCGCCATATCGCTTTCATCCAATCCGCGCCGCGCCGCGGCGCTTGCCGATCCTCCGCGCCGCCGATGTGCGGCGTAGAGCGGACGTGATTCATCCTACTGACGACAACGCGCCCACGGCCCCGATCCTTCCGCCGTATGACGAAGACCCGCCGTCCGGATGCCGGACGACGGGCCTTGGTCGAGGATGCGGATCAGACGTCGAGTCCGACGGGGACGGCGGCTTCCGTTCCGGGAATGCCCTCCTGCTGCGCGCGCTTGTCCGCCATCGCCAGCAGGCGACGGATGCGACCGGCGACGGCGTCCTTCGTCAGTGGCGGGTCGGCATGGTGTCCCAGCTCGTCGAGGCTGGCATCACGGTGCGCGAGACGGAGCTCGCCCGCCACCTTCAGATGATCGGGGACCTCGTCGGCCAGGATCTCGAGGGCACGCTCGACACGCGCGCACGCGGCAACGGCGGCCTGTGCGGAACGGCGCAGGTTCGCGTCGTCGAAGTTCACCAGACGGTTGACGCCGGCCCTGACCTCGCGGCGCTGGCGGAGCTCCTCCCAGGCGATCGCGGTCTTCTGCGCTCCCATCTCGTTCAGGATGGTGCGGATGGCCTCGCCTTCGCGCACGACCACGCGCGGCATACCGCGCACCTCACGGGCCTTCGCGGCCACCCCGAGTCGATGCGCGGCGCCGACGAGAGCCATGGCCGCCTCCGAGGACGGGCAGACGACCTCGAGCATGGCGGAGCGTCCTGGCTCGCTCAGGCTGCCGGCCGCGAGGAACGCGCCGCGCCACAAGCCGGCGACCTCGGCCCGGGAACCGGTGGTGAGCCGGTTGGGAAGCCCACGGACGGGCCGTCGACGCTGATCGAGCAGACCCGTCTGACGGGCCAGGGTCTCCCCCTGCGCGATCACGCGCACAGCCCAGCGTGCACCGTCGTTCGCGGTGCTCGACTGCACCTGGGCGATCTCCGGGCGCACGCCGTAGATCTCGGCGAGGTCGCGGGCGACGCGTCGTGCGAGAGTCTCGGCATCCACCTCGGCCTCCACGGCCACACGGCCGGCGATCGAATGCAGACCACCGGCGAACCGGAGGATGGCGGTCACTTCAGCGACTCGCACCGTCGGGGGTGCGTTGCGGATGCTGACCAGCTCGGCCTTGACGTCGGTGGTTAGTGCCACGACACTCCTTCACGTTCACGCGCCGGATCGCGACGCAAACGTCCAGCTTACTCGGCCGGACGGCCCGCTACTCTCGGCCCAGGTCCCGGTGACGGACGTTCACGGCCACTCCGGGGATCGCAGCGAGGCGGCGCGCCAGCTCTTCCGACATCGCCACGGAACGGTGCTTCCCGCCGGTGCAGCCGATAGCGATCGTCGAGTGGCTCTTGTTCTCGCGCTGGTATCCCTCGAGCACGGGCACCAGCGCCTTCGAATAGGAGTCCAGGAACTCCATCGCGCCTTCGCGGGAGAGGACGTACTCGCGCACGGGCTCGTCCTGTCCCGTCTGACCGCGCAGCTCCTCGTTCCAGAACGGGTTCGGCAGGAATCGCATGTCTGCCACGATGTCGACGTCGGTCGGAAGCCCGTACTTGAATCCGAAGCTCAGCAACGTGACCCGATGCCGCGCCTCGCCCTCCGCCGAGAAGATGTCGGAGACGTGCGTTGCGAGCTGGTGGATGTTGAGCATCGAGGTGTCGATCACCAGGTCCGCGCCTTCGCGGATCGGGGCGAGGCGCTCACGCTCGGTGCGGATGCCGTCGAGCAGAGTCCCCTCCCCCTGCAATGGATGCGGTCTGCGCACGGACTCGAATCGACGCACCAGCACGTCGTCCGACGCGTCGAGGAACAGCACGCGGACGGAGCCACGGGAACGCAGCGCACGCGCCACACCGGGGAAGTCGTCGAAGAGGTTGCGTCCACGGACGTCCACGACGGCGGCGACCTTGGGCAGCGCCGTGCCACCCATGTCGGTCAGATCGAGCAGAGGACGCAGGATCTGCGGGGGCAGATTGTCGACCACGTACCAGCCGAGGTCCTCGAGTGCGTTCGCCACCGTCGTCCGACCCGCGCCGGACATTCCCGTGACGATGAGGAACTCGCCCTTTTCCCCGTCAGACATCGCTCAGTGCTCCCTCTCCCCCTCGACCTCCAGCCTAGCGAGTGGAGAGGTGCGTGTGGATGTTCTGGGCGAGCACGGGACCGATCCCCTGGACCTCTTCGATCTGCCCCGGTTCTGCCGCGCGAAGAGCGGTGACCGAACCGAAGTGCTTGAGCAGCACCTTGATGCGCGCGGCACCCAGCCCGGGAACCTCGGCGAGGACGGAGCCGATGTCGTTCCGCCGCTTCTTGCGCTGATGCGTGATCGCGAACCGGTGTGCCTCGTCGCGAAGCCGCTGCAACAGATAGAGGGCTTCGCTCGTGCGCGGGAGGATCACCGGGAAGTCCTCGCCGGGAAGCCAGACTTCTTCGAGTCGCTTCGCTATGCCGCACACCGCGATCTCGGTGTGTCCCGCATCACGGAGCGCCCTGGCTGCTGCTTCGACCTGAGGCTGTCCGCCGTCGACCAGAAGCAGCTGCGGTGGATACGCGAAGCGGGGCTTCCGACGTGCTGTCGCCTCGCCGACATCTTCCCCGACGACCTCGTCTGTCGTCGGGTCGATGGCCTCCGGCTCTTCGGGTCGGTCGAGGTAGGCCAAGCGACGACGAAGCACCTGATACATCGAGTCGGTGTCATCCGTGGTCTCGGCGATGTTGAACGAGCGGTACTGGTCCTTGCGGGGAAGGCCGTCCTCGAACACCACCATCGAGGCGACGACATTCGTACCGCCGAGGTGCGAGATGTCGAAGCACTCGATCCGCAGCGGCGCTTCGTCCATCCCGAGCGCCTCCTGCAGGTCAGTGAGAGCCTGCGTGCGGGCGACGTAGTCGGTCGTGCGCCGTGTTTTGTGACGGATCAACGCCTGCTGTGCGTTCAAGGTCGCCGTGCGCATGAGATCTGCGCGTTGGCCGCGTTGCGCCACCGCGATCTCGACCTTCTTGCCGCGGCGTTCACGCAGCCACAGCTCGAGCTCCGCGGCGTCGTCGGGCAGCGTGGGCACCAGGATACGCCGCGGCACGTCCTGCGCTTCGCCGTAGGCCTGCTGGAGAACCTGCTCGACGAGTTCGCCGCTGGAGATGTCGATCTCCTTCTCGATCGTCAGAGCACGCACACCACGGACCCTGCCGCCGCGGATGACGAAGTGCTGCACCGCCGCCGCCAACTCGTCCTCGGCGATGCCGAACAGGTCGGCGTCCTCATCACTGGGGAGCACGAGTGCACTCTTGCCCAGCACAGCTTCGATGGCCGAGAGCTTGTCCCGATACTTGGCTGCGGCCTCGTAGTCCATCGCCGCCGACGCGGCCAGCATCCGCTTCGTGAGCTCGCGCGTGAAGCGCTCATCACCACCGGCCATGAAGGCGACGAAATCGTCGACCATGGCACGGTGCTCCTCGATGCTCACCGTCATCGAGCACGGACCACCGCACTTGCCGATCTGGCCGGGGAAGCACGGCCTGCCCGTCTGCATGGCGCGACGGTAGCTGGAGTCACTGCAGGTGCGGATCGGGAACGCCTTGATCATCAGGTCGATCGTCTCGTGCACGGCCCACACCTTCGGGAAAGGGCCGAAGTAGCGAGCGCCGGGGATCTTCCGGTTGCGCGTGACGATCACACGCGGTGCTTCGTCTGCGAGCGTGACAGCCATGAAGGGATAGGACTTGTCGTCCTTGTACCGCACGTTGAAGGGCGGATCGAACTCCTTGATCCACATGTACTCGAGCTGGAGCGAGTCGACATCGGTCGGGACCACCGTCCACTCGACGGACGACGCCGTCGTGACCATGCGTCGGGTCCGCTCGTGCAGGGTCCGCAGCGGCGCGAAGTAGTTCGACAGCCGCTGCCGGAGGTTCTTCGCCTTCCCCACGTAGAGCACGCGACCGGCCGAGTCGCGGAACCGGTACACGCCGGGGTCGGTGGGTATCTCTCCGGCCCGCGGCTTGTACGGCAACACGTCGGCCATCAGCTGGCCTTCCGCGCGGAGCGCCCCTCACCCAGGATCTCGGCGAGGAAGAGACCGGTGTGGCTCTCCTCGACGCGCGCGATCTGCTCCGGGGTACCCGTGGCGACGATCTGCCCGCCGCCCGAACCGCCCTCAGGGCCGAGATCGATCACCCAGTCCGCGGACTTGATCACGTCGAGGTTGTGCTCGATCACGATGACCGTGTTGCCCTTGTCGACCAGTCCGTTGAGCACTTCGAGGAGCTTGCGGACGTCTTCGAAGTGCAGACCCGTCGTCGGCTCGTCGAGCACGTAGATGCTGCGTCCGTTGCTGCGTCGCTGGAGCTCGGTCGCGAGCTTGACGCGCTGCGCCTCACCACCGGACAGGGTCGTCGCCGACTGGCCGAGTCGCACGTACCCGAGCCCGACGTCGACGAGCGTCTTCATGTAGCGGTGGATCGCCTGGATCGGCTCGAAGAACTCGGCTGCCTCCTCGATCGGCATCTCGAGCACCTCGGCGATGTTCTTGTCCTTGTAGTGCACGGCGAGCGTGTCGCGGTTGTAGCGCTTGCCGTGGCAGACCTCGCAGTCGACGTAAACGTCGGGCAGGAAGTTCATCTCGATCTTGATCGTGCCGTCGCCCGAGCAGGCCTCGCACCGGCCGCCCTTGACGTTGAAGCTGAAGCGTCCGGGCTGGTAACCGCGGACCTTCGCTTCGGGCGTCTCGCTGAACAGGGTGCGGATGCGGTCGAACACTCCCGTGTACGTGGCCGGGTTCGACCTCGGGGTGCGACCGATCGGGGCCTGGTCGACGTGCACGACCTTGTCGAGGTTGTCGAGTCCGGTGACCCGCGTGTGCTTGCCGGGAACGGTTCTCGCACCGTTCAGCCGCGACGCCAGCACCTGGTACAGGATGTCGTTGACGAGAGACGACTTCCCGGAGCCGCTGACCCCGGTGACTGCGGTGAGGACGCCGAGCGGGAAGTCTGCGGTGACATTGCGGAGGTTGTTCGCCCGAGCGCCCACGACGCTCAGCATCCGCTTCTTGTCGATCTTCCTGCGCTTCTTCGGCATGGGGATCTCACGACGGCCGGACAGGTACTCCCCGGTCATGGATTCCGTGTCGGCGAGCAGGGCGGAGTACGGTCCGGAGTGGACCACCGCACCGCCGTTGACGCCCGCGCCGGGGCCGATGTCGACGACCCAGTCCGCTGCTTCGATCGTCTCTTCGTCGTGCTCCACCACGATCAGCGTGTTGCCGAGGTCGCGCAGCGTGAGCAGCGTCTCGATCAGACGGCGGTTGTCGCGCTGATGCAGACCGATCGACGGCTCGTCCAGGACATAGAGGACTCCGGTCAGTCCGGAGCCGATCTGCGTCGCGAGACGGATGCGCTGCGCCTCACCACCGGACAGCGACCCCGCCGAGCGGCTGAGGTTGAGGTAGGACAGACCCACCTGCAGCAGGAAATCGAGACGAAGGCGGATCTCACGCAGCACCTGAGCCGCGATCTTGGCTTCGCGCTCGGTGAGTGTGAGCGTCTCCATGAAGGCACGCGCGTCGGCCAGGCTCAGGTGCGAGACCTCGGCGATCGAGTGCCCGTGCACCTGCACCGCGAGGACCTCGGGCTTGAGCCTGTCGCCGTCGCACACGGGGCACGGCACCTCGCGGAGGTACTCGCCCCAGCGGTTGCGCTGGTTGTCCGATTCGGCCTGCAGGTACTGGCGCTCGATGTAGGGCACCACACCCTCGAAGCCCGAGGTGTAGCGCATCTCGCGACCGTAGCGGTTCTTCCATTTCACGGAGACCTTGTAGTTCTCGCCACGCAGCACAGCGTTCTGCACATCGGAATGCAGTTCACGCCACGGAGTGTCCAACGAGAAGTCGAGGTCGTTCGACAGTCCCTCGAGCAGCCGCTCGTAGTACTGGAACAGCCCCTTGCCCTGCGTGGTCCACGGGATGATGACGCCCTCGCGGATCGACAGGTCTTCGTCACCGAGCATCAGGTCGACGTCGACGGACATGCGCGTGCCGAGGCCGGAGCATGCGGGGCAGGCTCCGAACGGCGCGTTGAACGAGAACGTGCGCGGTTCGATCTCGGTGAGCGTGAGAGCGTGGCCGTTCGGACAGGCGAGCTTCTCGGAGAAGGTCTGCCAGGCGTCGTCGCCCTCGCCGTCGACGTAGTTGATCTGCACCACACCGCCGGCGAGTCCCAGCGCCGTCTCGACCGAGTCGGTCACGCGTCCCAGGATGTCGTCGGATGCGACCAGGCGGTCGACCACCACGGCGATGTCGTGCTTGTAGCTCTTCTTGAGCGTGGGAGGCTCGGCCAGCTGGATGAGGTCGCCGTCGACGATCGCGCGTGAGTACCCCTTCGCGCCCAGTTCCCGGAAAAGGTCGACGAACTCGCCCTTCTTCTGCGAGACGATCGGCGCGACCACCTGATACCGCGTGCGCTCGGGGAGCTCCATGAGCTGATCCGCGATCTGCTGCACCGTCTGACGCTGGATCCGCTCGCCGCACTCAGGGCAGTGCGGGATGCCGATGCGCGCCCAGAGCAGTCGCATGTAGTCGTAGATCTCGGTGATCGTGCCGACCGTGGACCGCGGGTTGCGGTTGGTCGACTTCTGGTCGATCGAGACGGCGGGGCTCAGCCCTTCGATGAAATCGACGTCGGGCCGATCCACCTGACCGAGGAACTGGCGCGCGTACGCGCTCAGCGATTCGACATAGCGGCGCTGCCCCTCGGCGAAGATCGTGTCGAACGCGAGGCTGGACTTTCCCGATCCGGACAGGCCGGTGAACACGACGAGCGAGTCGCGGGGAATGTCGATGTCGACGTTCTTGAGATTGTGGACGCGGGCACCGCGGACACTGAGTTTTCCGGGGGAGGCAACGGGGACGATGGGCACCGGACAAGTCTACGAGGGGCCACGGACATTGGCTCCGTCGTGCCGCACCGCGATGCTCTCCCCCTCCACCCGTTCGGACTCTCGGGGGTGAGCGTCCGCTCTCCGGGCGGCGTGCAGGGCCAGCAGAACTCCGACGGCGAGCGCCGCGGCGGCGAGCGGTGCGAGCGGGGTGAGGCCGTGCACGACATCCGAAGGCGCGAGCAGCCACACGCCGAACACGACGGGCTGCGCCAGCAGCTGGATGACGAGGAGACGCGCGAGACTCGACCCCAGAACGGGAAGCGCGACACGCGAGGAGATCGGGATCACCAGGCTCAACGATCCGAGCACGTGGATCGCATGCACGAGCAGCACTGCCAGAGCGGTGCGCCCCGGATCCGGGTCCGTCAGGAGAATGCCGAACACGAGGCATGCGGCTGCCAGCCAGGCGGCCAGGGAACGTGGGAGCACGACGGCGAGCGCTGCGGCGATCACGGCGACGCCCTGCCACAACGGGAAGGGGACCAGCACGAGCGCCCCTCCCCACGCGATACCCACCACCAGCAGTCGGACGACGACCCCCGGAACGGCCGCCCGCACCCGGAACGATCGGAGTCGGCGCCTCACCTCCGTACCATCCGCATCCGTTGCTGGCGAAGAGCCGCGAGCCTCATCGCGACGTCGGCATCGGAATCCGTCCATCTGACGACCTCGACGCCGGCGTGCTCGAGCTCGACGAGGATGTCGGAGCGCTCCGCCAGCAGGGTGCGCAACGCGATGCGCTGTTCACGCGTGAGTCGGCTCTCCTCCGGTGCAGGGAGGACGTCGACGGCCACCACGGCGTGGCCTGACGCCCGCCAGCGAGTGACCAGCTGAGCGGCGGCGCCGTCGAAGAACGTCGAGAGTACGAAGATGATGGAACCCGGCGGCACGACCGGCGACCGGCGATACCGGGGGTCGCCCTCACTCTGACCCGTCGCCGCGATCACGTCGCGAAGGCGGGCGAGGTGACGCGGGCCGCCGCCGGCGGGAAGGCTCCGGCCGCCGGGCGACAGTGCGTGGTACGACACGCGATCCCCGACGCCGATCGCAGCGGTCGCGATCGACAGCGCGGCTTCGCGGGCGTGGTCCAGGGAGGTGACACCCGATCGGTCGGCGTCGTCCGTTCCCCAGGATGCGACGACCGTTCCCAGGTCCTCTGCGGTGTCGATCGCGATCACCACCGATGAGTCGCTGAGGGCGACGGTGCGTCGCACGAGCAGGTCGCCGGGTCGACGGGCGGCGCGCGCGGTCGCCCGCCAGTCGACACGACGCAGCTCGTCACCGGGGGCGAACGGATGGATGTCTCGGAATTCGCCGCCCTGTCCGGGCCGAGACCCCTCGTGGGCACCGTGCAGGCCCGTGAGCCGTGGCGCGACCGGCAGCTGCCCGATGCGCTCCTGCCTCGGTGGCGCGTGCCACTCCAGCGCGACGCGGGGTGCCGGCTCCGACACCCAGGCGCCGTCGAGAGCCACTCCTCGGGCCGTCACGCCGAGGAGCTCGACAGGACCAGAGTGCTGCAGCCGGTTGCGCGATGTCAGGATGGAGCGCCCCGGCAACACGTCGGCGACCCCGGACCGCCGTTCCTCCTGGTCGACCGCGACCTGGAGCCAGCCGGTATCGAGGTCGGCGCCCACCGCCCCCACCACATCCGACGAAGGGGCGAAACCCTCCGGCCGTGCCCGCAGCTCGATCGACAGCACGCCGTCGCAGGGACGGCGCAGCAGTACCCACACCGTCGCCAGTGCGAGCGGGAGACCGATACCGACCACATCGGGCCGAGAGAACACGAGGCCGGCGGCTGCGACGATCGCCGAACCCGCGAGTCCTATCGCGATCACAGGCGTCCGACTCCAGCGCACATGCGAGCGCGCCGTGACGCGGACCGACTCTGTCACCGTACCGCAGCCACTGTCGGAGGAACCGGAGTCACGGCGACCACCGTCGCGACGACCGAACGAGGATCCACTCCCTGGGCCCAGGCCTGCGGCGTCAGCGTGAGTCGGTGAGCGAGGACGGACCCCGCGATGCGCTTGATGTCGTCCGGTCGGACGTAGTCGCGATCATCCAGGGCGGCGAGTGCTCGGCCGAGCAGGACGAGAGCCTGTGATCCCCGAGGAGAGGCGCCGACGGCGACGTGCGCCGCGTCCCGGGTGGCCCTCGTCAGCTCGACGCAGTACCTCGCGACATCGGCATCGACGTGGATCCGTTCGACCGCCGCCTGGATCGCGAGGAGCCCTGCTCCGTCGACGACGGACTCGACGGAGGCATCCGGGCTCTGCCGTCTCACGCGGTCGAGGATGATGCGGGTCTCGTCCTCCGGCACGGGGTAGCCGACCGCGAGCCGCACCATGAAGCGGTCGAGCTGCGCCTCGGGAAGCGCGTACGTTCCCTCGTACTCGATGGGATTCGACGTGGCGATCACATGGAAGGGACGCGGTAGGGCGAAGCTGTTGCCCTCGACCGTCACCTGACGCTCCGCCATCGCCTCCAGCATCGCCGACTGCGTCTTCGGCGTGGTGCGGTTCACCTCGTCGGCAAGGAGCAATCCGGTGAAGATCGGCCCCGGCCGGAACACGAACTCGCCGGTGGCCGGTGCGTAGACGTAGGAGCCCGTGACATCCCCGGGAAGCATGTCAGGGGTGCACTGCAGACGTCGGAAGTCGAGGCCGAGCGCCGAAGCCAGGCTCCGCGCGGCGAGTGTCTTGCCGAGGCCCGGGACGTCTTCGAACAGCACATGGCCGCCAGCGAGGATCGCGGCGAGGGCGATCGTGAGAGGCTCGTCCATCCCGACCACGGCTCCACGGACGCTGTCGAGCACCCGACGCCCGGTCTCGGCGATCTGCGTGGTCTCCTGGTTGGTCATCCGGGCTCCTCCATGTCGTTGGGGATTCTGTCGATCGCATCGAGCACCATCTCGATGTCGGTGCGCTGCACCTCGCGACGGTGCAGGGCGTCCCGCACCCCCTCGCCGAGGAGTGCGTCGATGCGTGCGTGCTGTGCGGGGTCGTCGAGGTCGAGACCGCGCAGGGCGAGGCGTCTTCGCAGCACCGCCTGCACGCGACGCACGACGACGTGTCCGGCGACCCCCGTGCGGGTGTTGATCGCCCATGCCATGCGGGAGACCTCAGAGCCGTGCGAACTGCGGCTCGGCGCTTCCGGAGGCCACTCGGGTCCGACCTCGATGAACTCCTGACGACAGGCGAAGACCACCGCGAGGGCGAGGATCATCCAGGCGAGCACGAACGGCTCGGGGAACCCCAGCTGTCCGAGCAGGAGGAGGACGCCCGCGGCGCCGATGACACCGACGCTCACGACGAGGACCCGTCTCTTCATCGCCACCCCTCCTGGATGCCGCGAAGACACTCGGCAGCTCGGGCACGATCGTCTTCGTCGGCATCGTGACCGCCGAAGCGGACGCGTTCGTAGAGGCCCAGCAGGGTGACGACGTCGTCGGTGATCCCGGCGCGTCTGCCGATGATGCGCACGGTGAACTCTGAGGGCGTCTCGTTGACACCGCGCCCCGCACCGGCATCCGCCGCGGATTCCTCCAGCCCCACCCACGCCGCGATGATGCTGTCGCCGGGTCGGGACCGGTCATCGACTGTCCGCAGCGCCTCCGCGATGCCGCGCCGGATCGTCGCCTCGTCCGGGTCGCCCCCGGCTGCAGACACTGCGACGACGTGTGCATCCAAGGCCGACGCCGTTCGGCGCGCGAGAGGACGGTCGCGCCAGAGGCCGACGAGGTAGCGGATCAGGAGGCGGGCGCCGAAGAACACCATCGCGAGCACGGCGGCGAGGACGAGTGCGGCGAGGACGTATCCGATGATCGCGAGCAGCGGAGAGTCCTCCGGGGGATCCATCGGAGGGGGTGCGGTCTCCGCCGGCGCCGTCGGCCCCGTGCCCTCGCCGGCCCGTGGTTCGGCATCGGCGAGCCATCCCCCGAACTGCGGAAGCCCCTGCGCCGCTGCAGCGAACATGATCGTCGTGAAGAAGCCGGCGATCGCGACGAGCGGAAGCAGCAGCATCCGTGGGCGATTCGACCTGGCAGTCTCATGCACCGGGACCGAGGGCTCGGAGCGGGACATGCCCCCACCCTAGGGGCTGCGTCTCCCCCGGACCGCCATCACCTCCGGCAGAGCCGGACGCCGACGACAGGTCAGCCGAGGTCGGGACGGCGCCCGGCGAACGGGCCCAGACCGTCGCGGAGCGCCGCGATCTCGTCGATTCCCATACCGACCGCGGCCATCACCTGGTGCGGAACCTCCACCGCGCGCTCGCGCAGCGCAGCGCCCGCCGACGTCAGAGTGATCTCGAGTCGCCGCTCGTCCTCGGTGCTTCGCTGACGCGCGACCAGCCCGTCCGCCTCGAGCCTCTTCACCAGCGGGGATGCGGTCGCGGGCTCCATGGCCAGGTCGACAGCCAGGTCGTTCAGCGTGCGAGGAGCTCGTTCCCAGAGCGCCAGCATGACGAGGTACTGCGGGTGCGTCAGGCCGAGTGGCTCGAGGATCGGTCGATACAGGGCGACGACGTTGCGTGCCGCTGTCACCAGGGCGAAGCAGAGCTGGTTCTCGAGCCGGAGCAGGTCGTCGGTGGGGGTCACAAGGGAGACTATACATCTGCACTAATAGTTAGTACACTAATCAACATGGCACAGGACTCCGACCGCCCGCCCCTCCGCACTCGCATCCGCGAAGCAGGAGGACTGTACTCCTGGGTGAACACGAACCTCATCCGGTTCGCAGGACCCGCCTCCGTCGGCCCGTACGAGAAGACGCCCCCACCCAGCGCGGCCGAGCGGGCCGAACGCGCCTGCCCTCTCTGCGGGGCTCCGATGACGCAGCACGAGATCGACCGCTCCGGGCCCAAAACGCTGGTGCACTGCCCCTAGGGCGAGCGGCCGACCGCGCCCTGGCACGCGGCCGTTGAGAGCGCGGGGATCCGTATCAGCCCTGCCCCGAGCTCTCCGCCCTCGAAACGGCGGACTCTCGAGCGACATCCAGCCAGAACATGAGCGCTGTGTCGTCTTCGATCGCCGTCTGCGAAACGTCGAGCCACCCCGAACTCATGGTGCGCGCCCCCATCACCGCGCGTGCCGCGCCTGGCTCGGTGAGCAGCGCGGCGCCGTCCTCATCCGCCACACGGACCAGCAGCACTCCCCCGGGACGCGCGCCCACCAGGATGTGCCCGTCGTCGAGGAACGCTCTCGTGCCGAACATGCGCCGCTCTTCGATCTCCGTGTCTGCTCCGAGCAACGCGCGCACACGATCCGCCAGCTCGTTTCCCGCAGCGTCCATCGTTCGTCCCCGCTTACGCGTGTCCGGCGCGCTCCATGGCGCGGAGTTCCTTCTTGAGATCCTGCACCTCGTCGCGCAGACGCCCGGCGAGCTCGAACTTGAGCTCCGCCGCAGCCGCGAGCATCTGGTCGGACAGATCCTGGATGGTGGCCTCGAGCTGCTGCGCGCCCTCGGCGGCGATCCCGGTACGACGCAGGTTGGGCGTCGGCGATTTGCCCTTGCCCGTCGCGCGGCCACGACCCGACAGCATCTCCGCCGTGTCGGCACCTTCACGGGCCAGCACCTCGGTGATGTCAGCGATGCGCTTGCGGAGCGGCTGCGGATCGATGCCGTTCTCCTTGTTGTACGCGACCTGCTTCTCCCGACGTCGGTCGGTCTCCTCGATCGCCTTCGTCATGGAGTCGGTCATCTTGTCGGCATACATGTGCACTTCACCGGACACGTTTCGTGCCGCACGGCCGATGGTCTGGATCAGAGACGTACCCGAGCGCAGGAACCCCTCCTTGTCGGCGTCGAGAATCGCCACGAGGGAGACCTCTGGAAGGTCGAGGCCCTCGCGCAGGAGGTTGATACCCACGAGAACGTCGTACACGCCAGAGCGCAGCTCACTGAGCAGCTCGACGCGGCGCAGCGTGTCGACATCGGAATGCAGGTAGCGGACACGCACACCGTGCTCGCCGAGGAAGTCGGTGAGCTCCTCGGCCATCTTCTTGGTGAGAGTCGTGACAAGCACACGCTCGTCACGCTCGACCCGCACGCGGATCTCCTCGAGCAGGTCGTCGATCTGCCCCTTCGACGGCTTCACCACGATCTCCGGGTCGACGAGGCCGGTCGGGCGGATGATCTGCTCGACGACGCCGTCGGCGATCCCCATCTCGTACTTCCCGGGAGTGGCCGAGAGGTACACCGTCTGTCCGATGCGGTTCTTGAACTCGTCCCAGCGCAGCGGACGGTTGTCCATCGCGCTCGGAAGACGGAACCCGTGGTCGACCAGCGTGCGCTTGCGGGATGCGTCGCCCTCGTACATCGCGCCGATCTGCGGCACCGTCACGTGCGACTCGTCGATCACGAGCAGGAAGTCGTCGGGGAAGAAGTCGAGCAGCGTGTGCGGAGGCTCGCCGGGCATGCGACCGTCCATGTGACGCGAGTAGTTCTCGATGCCGGAGCAGAAGCCCAGCTGCTGGAGCATCTCCAGGTCGAAGGTCGTGCGCATGCGCAGACGCTGCGCCTCGAGGAGCTTGCCCTGACGTTCGAACTCGGCGAGGCGCTCTTCCAACTCGTGCTCGATCGTGCCGATGGAGCGCTGGATGACGTCGGTACCGGCCACATAGTGCGATGCCGGGAAGATCGGCACGGCGTCGAGCTTCTCGATGACCTCGCCGGTCAGCGGATGCAGCGAGTACAGCGCCTCGATCTCGTCACCGAACAGCTCGATGCGGATGGCGTGCTCTTCGTAGACGGGGATGATCTCGATGGTGTCTCCGCGCACACGGAAGTTGCCCCGCGAGAAGTCGACATCGTTGCGGTTGTACTGCATGGCGATAAACTGACGGATGAGCGCATCGCGGTCATAGCGCTCCCCCACCTGGAGGGCGACCATGGCCCGCAGATACTCTTCCGGCGCCCCGAGTCCGTAGATGCAGGACACTGTGGAGACCACGATGACATCGCGTCGGCTCAACAGCGAGTTGGTCGTCGAATGCCGCAGTCGCTCGACTTCGGAGTTGATCGAGGAGTCCTTCTCGATGAAGGTGTCGGTCTGCGGTACGTACGCCTCCGGCTGGTAGTAGTCGTAGTACGAGACGAAGTACTCGACCGCGTTGTTGGGCATGAGCTCGCGGAACTCGTTCGCGAGCTGGGCGGCGAGGGTCTTGTTGTGCGCGAGCACGAGCGTGGGACGCTGGACCTGTTCGACCAACCAGGCCGTCGTGGCGGACTTGCCGGTACCCGTCGCGCCGAGAAGCACCACGTCTGTCTCACCGGCATTGATGCGCGCCGCCAGATCGGCGATGGCCTTCGGCTGGTCTCCGGCCGGCTCATACTCGCTGATGACCTCGAAGGGGCGGACACTGCGCGTGGGTTGCATACCTCCAGCGTATGCCGCCCCTCCGACATCGAGGCCGTCGCGCAGGATCAGCCTCGCACGGGAGTCCACACGTACGGCGTTGTCGTCGACACCTTCACCAGTCCCGACCGCTCCAGGATCGGGCGCGAGAACTCAGTGGAATCGGAGTGGAGGTAGCGGACCCCACGCGCGAGAGCCGAGCGCGCCCGCTCCGCCGTGAGAGCGCGGTAGATGCCGCGGCCTCGCCACTCCGGGAGCGTCGCACCGCCCCAGAGACCGGCGAACTCGGTGCCGGCCACCGGCTCGAGCCTCCCGGCGCTGATCACCTCGTCGTCCACGACAGCGATCCACAGCTCCGCCGAAGGGTCTTCGCGCAGGTGCACGACGAGCTCCTCCGACCTCGAACGCCAGTCGGGGTCATCGAAGACGCGGCCCTGCATCTCACCCGCCGCGAACACGTCGGCATCACTACGGCTCCGCCTGATCGTGACGTGCTCAGGAACGTCGACGTGCCGCGCGAGCGGGCGGGCCTCACCGATCATGATGGACTCCGGCTCCTCCGGCACGAAGTCGCGAGCGACAAGAGCGTCGTGCAGGCCGGGGGCACGATCGTGACCGCGGGTCTTCCACTCGACCGACCTCACCTCCCGACCCCCCGCGAAGTGGTCGGCCGCCGCGTCGACCAACAGCGCGACGTCGTCCGCATCCGCGTCGCCGAGCTCGGCATACGTGACGAAGCCGCGTCCGCCGGGGAACGTCGCCATCAGGAGCGGTCCGTGCCCCACCACGTTCGATGCCCCCGCGATCTCAGGATGTGTGCGGAGCTGACGGTCGTACGCTTCCAGGAACTGCAGCTGCATGATGGGATCCTCTCAGACGGCGGGGCGGCCGCTCTCGGCACCACGGAGAGCGGCGACCGCCGCGAGCGCGGCAGCACCGCACATCGCGACGATGACGGCGACGAACCAGCCCCAGGTCGTCGCACCGAACACGAGACCGAGCAGCCACCCGAACACGCTCGACCCGGCGTAGTAGGCGAAGTAGTACAGCGAGGATGCCTGTGCCCTGCTGGCGGGGTCGGCCGCGACGGGCGTCCACCCCGAGGCGATGGCGTGCGCGCCGAAGAACCCGGCGGTGAACAGCACGAGCCCGGCCAGGACGACGCCGGCCACCGGAAGCAGCAGCAGTGCGGCACCCACGGCCATCACTCCGATCGAGGAGAGCAGGACCGGGAATCGCCCGGCCCGCGAGGCGAGCGCCCCGGCCCACGGCGACGACACCGTGCCGGCCAGGTATGCCAGGAACAGCAGGGTGACCAGCCAGGCGGGAAGGAGGAACGGTGCGGCCGAGAGATGGAACCCGAGGTAGTTGTACACCGCGACGAAGGCACCCATCAGCAGGAATCCCTGCGCGTACAGGGCCCACTGCAGAGGTGAACGCAGAGGCGCCAGGAGCTTCGCCAGGATGCCGGGCCCTCGATCGGTGCGCAGACGACCGGGGACGAATCCCCTGGCGCGGGGTGTGAGCCAGAGGAACAGAACGGCGGCGAGCGCGCACATGACCGCGACCGAGAGGATGCCGGTCCGCCAGCCTCCCACTTCCCCGATGATCCCCGAGACGATGCGCCCGAGCAGTCCACCGACCGTGGTCCCGGCGATGTAGCTCCCCGCGGCAGCGGCGGTATGACGTACTTCGACCTCTTCGCTGAGATAGGCCAGTGCCACTGCGGGTACGGCCCCCAGCGCCATCCCCTCCGCGAATCGCAGGACCAGCAGCGCGGCGATCTCTCCGCTCAGCGGAGCGACGAGGCCGAGTCCCGTGGCGGTGAGCACCCCGGTGGCCATGGCAGGCACGCGACCGATGCGATCGGCCACCATCGACCAGGGGATGACGGCCAGCGCCAAGCCGAGCGTGGCAGCCGACACGCTCAGCGCAGCCGTGGCCGGTGTGACCGAGAGCTCGGCCGAGATCTGCGGCAGCACGGCCTGCGCCGAATACAGCTGGGCGAAAGTCGCGACCCCGGCGAAGAACAGACCGACGAGGAGCCGGCGGTACTCGCGTGATCCCGGGGTGTGACCCGCGAACGTCACCGTGAGCTGATCCGCTGCCAGAGGGCGTCGGCCTGCTCGATCGTGCTCTCCACGGTGCCCGACGTATCGATCACGACGTCGGCGATCGCGAGACGGCGGTCGTCGGATACCTGGGCGTCGATACGCTCCTGCGCTGCACCCTCACCCATGCCGCGCAGCTCGACGAGACGCTCGCGGCGCACGTCAGCCGGCGCGTGCGCGACGACGATGAGATCCCAGGGATCGTCTACCCTCGCCTCGACCAGGAGCGGCACGTCGTAGACGACCACGGCATCCGCGTCGCCGCGGACGGCCGCATCGAAGCGCCGCTGGGATTCCTCACGGACCGCGGGGTGGACGATCGCGTTGAGCTGCGCGAGGAGACCCGCATCGCCGAACACCTTCGCACCGAGCGCCGCCCTGTCGAGGGAGCCGTCCGATGAGATGACGTCGTCGCCGAAGGTCTCGGCGATCCTGACGAGCACCGTCGAACCGGGAGACTGCACATCGCGAACGATCTGATCGGCGTCGACGATGACGGCACCGTGCTCGGCCAGGCGGCGGGCGATGGTCGACTTCCCGGACGCGATACCGCCGGTGAGTGCGATGAGAGGCATGCGGTCAGTCTAGGCTTCGCCCCGGCGCGACTCATCTCGCGCGCAGCTGGCGACGGGAGCTGATCACACCGGTATCGA
This sequence comes from Microbacterium sp. Beta, assembly GCF_005502545.1. Taxonomy (NCBI): domain Bacteria; kingdom Bacillati; phylum Actinomycetota; class Actinomycetes; order Micrococcales; family Microbacteriaceae; genus Microbacterium; species Microbacterium sp. Beta. The sequence goes on along the minus strand of NZ_SCOG01000002.1, from coordinate 82,164 downwards.
AGCCGGCCAGGTGAAGTCCGCCATGGAACCGCGCGTGCTCGATCTTGATGCAACGGTCCATCACCACGGACAGCCCCGCGCCCTCGGCGATCGCCGCGGCATCCTCGTTCCACGAGCCCAGCTGCAGCCACAGCGTCTGCGCGCCCGCCTCGATGGCCTCCTGTGCCACGCCGGGCAGGTCGTCGTGGCGTCGGAACACATCGACGATGTCGGGGACGACGGGCAGATCGCTCAGGGTCGCGTAGACGGGCTGCCCGAGGATCTCGGTCTCCCGCGGGTTCACCAGGTAGACGTCGTAGTTCGTGCTGGAGAGCAGGTAGGTCGCGACGAAGTAGGACGCGCGGGCGGGGTTGTTCGACGCCCCGACGATCGCGATCGACCTCGCGCGTCGCAGCAGGCCGAAGCGCTCCTGCTGGGTCGGTCCGCTCCAGGTGCGCCCCGGCGCCGCGACCGCGACGGGAGTCCCACCGGTCAGTGCACACGTCGCCGCATCGGTCACAGCCGGCAGCGCGCAGGCATCGCCCGAACTCGTCGTGCTCATCGGTTCGCTCCCGTCGCCGTGGTGAGGGCCTGGTCGAGGTCCCAGATGATGTCGTCGGCGTCTTCCAGACCGACCGAGATGCGGATGAGGTCGGGACGCACGCCCGCGGCGACCAGCTGATCCTCTGTGAGCTGCCGGTGCGTCGTCGAGGCCGGATGGATCACGAGCGTGCGCGCGTCGCCGATGTTCGCGAGGTGCGAGGCCAGTTGCAGATTCTCGATCAGGGTCTCCCCTGCCGCGCGACCGTCCGGCGCCGCGACCCCGAACGCGAAGACCGAGCCGGGACCGAGAGGCAGGTACTTGGCTGCGCGTGCGTGGTGCGGGTGTCCTTCGAGCCCGGCCCAGGTGATGTAGGCCACACGAGGGTCCGAGGCGAGCCAGTCCGCGACGACGCGGGCGTTCGCGAGGTGGGCGTCCATGCGCTGTGGAAGGGTCTCGATCCCCTGGAGGAGGTTGAACGCCGACTGCGGGCTGAGCGCGGGGCCGATGTCCCGCAGTTGCTCGGAACGGAGCTTGGTGAGGAAGCCGTACTCGCCGAAGTTGTCCCACCACTTGATGCCGCCGTACGACTCGACGGGTTCGGTCATCTGCGGGAACTTGCCGTTGCCCCAGTCGAAAGCGCCCTTCTCGATGACGACGCCGCCGAGGGTGGTGCCGTGTCCTCCGAGGAACTTCGTCACGGAGTGGATGACGATGTCGGCGCCGTGCTCGAGCGGACGGGCGAGGTAGGGCGTGGCGAGCGTCGCGTCGACCACGAGCGGGACACCGGCCGCGTGGGCGATCTCGGCGAGCCCTTCGATGTCGGCGATCTCCCCGGAGGGGTTGCCGATCATCTCGACGTAGACCACCTTCGTCTCCGGACGGATCGCGGCGGCGAAGTCCTCGGGATCGGTCGAGGCGACGAACGTGGTCTCGACCCCGAAGCGACGCAGCGTGACGTCGAGCTGCGTGACCGTGCCACCGTAGAGCTGGGCGGCGGCGACGACATGATCGCCTGCTCCGACCAGGGCCGCGAACGTGATGAACTCCGCGCTCATCCCGGAAGCCGTCGCGACGGCGCCGATTCCACCCTCCAGCGATGCGAGGCGCTCTTCGAGAGCCGCGACCGTCGGGTTTCCGATACGCGAGTAGATGTTGCCGTACTTCTGCAGGGCGAACAGGTTGCCGGCATCCGCGGCGTCGTCGAAGACGAACGAGGTGGTCTGGTAGATCGGCACCGCCCTGGCCCCGGTGGCGGCATCCGGCGTTCCCCCCGCATGGAGGGCTCTGGTGCGGAATCCGAAGCGGTGTTCTTCGGTCATGATGTCCTCGATTCAGAAGCGGAGTTCAAGAGCGCAGTTCCGCTGTGGAGAGCACGTCGGCGATGTCCGCGACGGCCCAGGGATTCTGCAACGACGTCGTGTCACCGAGCTGCAGGGCCTCGCGACCCTGCCTTCGTGCCTGCTCGGCCTCCCAGAGCTGCGCCAGGAGCCGGCGCATGATCTTGCCGGACCGGGTCTTGGGCAGGTCGGGGACCACGACGATGTGCTTCGGCTTGGCGACGGGACCGATCGACCGGGCCACCTGAGCGCGGAGGTCGGCCGGCGTCACCTCGGCCCGCCCCGAAGCCGTCACGAACGCGACGACGGCCTGACCGGTGACGGGATCGGAGACCCCGGCTGAACCGGCTTCGCCGACGGTGTCGTGAGCGACGAGGGCCGACTCGATCTCGATGGTGGAGAGTCGGTGACCCGAGACGTTGACGACGTCATCGAGTCGCCCGAGGATCCAGATGTACCCGTCGATGTCGACGGTCGCCCCGTCGCCGGCGACGTAGAAGCCGCCGAACTCTCCCCGACCGGCGTAGGCCGACCAGTACGAGTCGCGATAGCGCTCCGGATCACCCCAGACGGTGCGGGCCATGCCCGGCCAGGGTCGGCGCACGACGAGCGTCCCCGAACGTCCCGGTTCGACCGGATGCCCCTCGGCATCGACCACCGCGGCATCGATCCCCGGGAGCGGCACCGAGGCCGAGCCCGGCTTGAGGCGCGTGACGCCCGGCAGCGGGGCGATCATCGCGGCACCGGTCTCGGACTGCCACCAGGTGTCGATCACCGGCAGCGCATCCCGGCCGAAGTTCTTCCGGAACCATACCCACGCCGCGGGGTTGATCGCCTCGCCCACCGTACCGAGCAGACGGAGCGTCGAGAGGTCGTGGCCCCCAGGGAGATCGGCGCCGAACCAGGTCATGAAGGTACGGATCAGCGTGGGCGCCGTGTAGTAGACGGTCACGCCGTAGCGCTCGATGATCTCGAGGTGTCGCTCCCGGTGCGGCGAGTCCGGCGTGCCTTCGTAGATGACCTGGGTCAGCCCGTTCGACAGCGGACCGTAGATCTCGTAGGTGTGCGCGGTCACCCAGGCCAGATCGGCCGTGCACCAGTGCACGTCGTCGGGCTTCGCGTCGAAATGCGCCCAGTGCGCCCAGCTCGCCTGCGTGAGGTACCCGCCCGACGTGTGGACGAGTCCCTTCGGCTTCCCGGTGGTGCCGGACGTGTAGATGATGAAGAGAGGATGCTCGGCGTCGAACGCCGGGGCGTCGTGCGCCGGCGATGCCGTGTCGACCACCTCGTGCCACCAGACGTCCCGACCTTCGGTCCACGACACCTGCTGGCCCGTGCGTCGGAACACAAGCACATGCTCGAGGTCGGGGAGGTCCGCGGCCGCCGCATCGGCCGTCGACTTCACCTCGGTGGCGGTGCCGCGTCGGAACTGTCCGTCGCTCGTGACCAGCAGCTTCGCTCCGGTGTCCTCGAGGCGGAAGCGCACGGCCTCCGCGGAGAATCCCCCGAACACCAGGGAGTGCACGGCTCCGATCCGGGCACAGGCGAGCGTGATGACGATCGTCTCCACGAGCACGGGCAGGTAGATCACCACACGATCACCCGGCTCGATGCCGAGCGCCACGAGAGCATTCGCGGCGCGTGCGACCCGCTGCTGCAGATCGGAGTACGTCACCGCGATGCGGTCGCCCGGCTCCCCTTCGAAGTACAGCGCCACCTTGGCTCCCCGACCGGCATCGACGTGCCGGTCCACGCAGTTGACGGCCACGTTGATCCGCCCTCCGACGAACCAGCGCGCGGCGGGAACCGCATCTCCAATCGGAGGCTCCCACTCGTGCGCGGTGTCCCACGGCTTCGCCCAGTCGAGGCGTCGAGCAGCGTCCTCCCAGAACGCGACGGGATCCGCTGCCGCGCGCGCATAGGCCTCACCGGAGACGTTCGCCTCCGGGAAGTCGTTCGACGGCGCGTAGACGCGTGTCTCCTGCAGCCGGGCCTCGGTCACGCTCACACCCACCGTCGCAGCAGGTACTTCTCTGCCAGGGCGAGGACTCCGTTGGTCACCGTACCGAGCAGTGCCAGCAGCACGATCGAGAGCAGGATCCGATCGACACGGCCACTGTTCTGGGAGTCGGTCAGCAGGAAGCCGAGGCCCATCGAGGAAGCGATGAGCTCTGCGGCCACCAGGAACAGCCACGCCTGTGCGAGCGCGAGGCGGAGCCCGGACACGACGGACGGTACGACCGCGGGCAGCTGCACGATGCGGAACAGTGACCATCCGCGCAGGCTGAACGAGCGCCCGGCCTCGACGAGCTGCGGATCCACGTGTCGGAGCGCCGAGGCGACGGTCGTGTAGACGGGGAAGAACGCTCCGATCGCGATCAGCGTGACCTTCGACTCCTCACCGATCTGCATCCAGAGGATGAGCAGCGGCACCCAGGCCAACGAGGGCACAGCCCTCACGGCGGCGAGCGTCGGGCTCAGCAGCACGTCCCCGAGCCGTGACAGGCCCACCACACCGGCCGCGGCGAGTCCGATCACCGAGCCGATCGCGAATCCGAGCAGTACGCGCTGCACCGAGATGGCGATGTGCGTCCAGAGCTGCCCGGTCTCGGCCAGCTCGATGCCTGCCTGGAGGACCGAGACGGGTGTGGGCAGACGGTAGGGCGGGACGAGTCCGTTCGTCGTCACCACCTGCCAGACGATCAGGATGATCGCCGGTAGCAGCAGCCCTGCCACGATCCGCACGACGGGGCGGTCCCAGGATCGTCGTGCGCCGCGGTTCGGACGTCGGAGCTCGCCCTTGGCGAAGTCGAGCGCGTCCCGCGAGTCCGCGGGCACGAGCACGCGCTGGTCGAGTTCGCTCACTCGCCACCGACCGTCTTCTCGGCGAACGTCGCGTTCACGATCGAGGACAGCGCCTTGTCCACCGACTCCTTGCCGCCCTGCACGTCGCCGGACTCGACGAGCACGGGCGCGATCTTCTCCAGGACGCCGATCTGATCGTCACCCGGGATGCCGCTCACGTCGAGGTTCGAACGCTCCTGGATCACGGTGGTGGCGACGCCGATGTCGATGCCTGCCACCTCGGCGAGGAGCGCTGCCGTCTCGTCGGGGTTCGCCAGCGCCCATTCTCGTGCGTTCTCGTACGCATCCACGACCGCTTGCGCGAGGTCGGGGTGGTTCGTGATGAAGTCCTCGGTCGCGTTCAGGAACCCGTACGTGTTGAAGTCGACGTTGCGGTAGACGAGCTTGTCGCCCGACTCCGCCTCGGCGGCTGCCATGATCGGGTCGAGGCCGGACCACGCATCCACCGAACCGCCGTCGAGGGCGGCGCGACCGTCCGCGTGCTGAAGGTTCTGCACCTCGACGTCCGACAGCGACAGGCCCCCTTCTTCGAGCGCCTGGAGCAGGAAGAAGTACGGGTCGGTCCCCTTGGTCGCGGCGACGGACTTGCCCGTGAGGTCTTCAATCGACGTGATGTCACTGTCCGGTCCGACGACGATCGCCGCCCACTCGGGCTGCGAGAAGATGTCGATGACCTGGATGGGCGAGCCGTTCGCTCGGGCCAGGAGCGCTGCGGAGCCGGCCGTCGAGCCGACGTCGACCGAACCGGACCGCAGCAGTTCGTTCGCCTTGTTCGAGCCGGCGGACTGCACCCACTCCACGGTGACGTCATCTCCGAGGATGTCCTCCAGGATGCCCTGGTCGCGGATCACCAGGCTCAACGGGTTGTATGTCGCGAAATCGATCGACAGCGTGTCGGACGACCATTCGGTCGTGCCGGATGTGGGCTTCGCGTCGGTGGCAGCAGCGTTCTCTCCGGCGACGCAGCCGGTGGCGACGAGCATCATCGTCCCCGCGATGGCGATCGCAGGGATGATTCGGCGGGTGGTGATGCTCATCGGGTCTCCTCGGCGGTGCGGTGGTGGGTGTCTACGCCGAGGCCCTCGAGGAGCTCGGCGCGCAGGTCGGCGAGACCACGATCGGCGCGGTCACGGGGACGGGCGCCTGGCACGGTGATCGTGCGGGCGATGGATGACTCGTCAGGTCGGGTCGCGCTCAGTGTGCGCAGGAGCAGGACGCGATCGGCGAGATAGAGCGCTTCCTCGACATCGTGCGTCACGAGGAGCACGGTGGTCGGCTCTGCGGCGTGGATCTTCAGCAGCAGATCGTGCATCCGCAGGCGCGTGAGCGCGTCGAGCGCCCCGAAAGGCTCATCGAGCAGCAGGACACCGGGGTTCCTGGCAAGGGCTCTGGCGAGGGATGCACGCTGCGCCATCCCGCCGGATACCTCTCGCGGTCGCTGATCGGCGGCATCGTCGAGGCCGACCAGGTGCAGAAGTTCTCGTACACGATCGCGTCCCGCGCGGCGCGCGGTGCCGCGCGGCAGGCCCAGTTCGACGTTCTGGGCGATCGTGCGCCACGGGAGCAGTCGTGGCTCCTGGAAGGCGACGGCGGTGCGGTCGTCGACTGCCGCTACGGGTGTGTCCTCGAGGCGGATGGCACCCCGTGTCGGGGAGTCCAGACCGCCGACCAGACGGAGGAGCGTCGACTTTCCGCAGCCGGAAGGCCCGACGACGGCGACGATCTCTCCGGCGGAGACCTCGAGGTCCACGCCGCGCAGGACGTCGCGGCGTCCCCGCGCGAGAGGGAAGGACCGTTCTACACCTTCGAGCCGCACTTCCTGCGCTGCACCGGCCGCCGCAGAGGCATCGGTCGTATGCGGCGCCGGCAGCAGGGTGGTCATATGCCCATGCTGGCCGAGCGCGTGGCCTGTTACGAATGCGGTCGTAATGTTGCGTCACGGGCGGGCAGCCGCGGTCCGCACATGCGAAACGGGCCGCCACACCCGCCCGAAGGCGAGGTGACGACCCGTTTCAGAATGCTGCTTAAGCGTTGCCGCCCGAGAGCTTCTCGCGCAGAGCGGCGAGAGCCTCGTCGTCGGCGAGGGTGCCGGCGCCGGCAGCCTCGCTCGTGAAGGACTGGCCGCCGAAGTCTTCGCCGGCCGCAGCCTCGGCCTCGGCCGCCTTGACGACCTGAGCCTTGTGCGCCTCCCAGCGAGCCTGGGCTGCAGCGTACTCCTGCTCCCATGCCTCGCGCTGGGCGTCGAAGCCTTCCTTCCATGCACCGGTCTCGGCGTCGAAGCCCTCCGGGTACTTGTACTCGCCGTTCTCGTCGTACTCGGCGAGCATGCCGTACAGGGCCGGGTCGAACTCGGTGCCGTTGGGGTCGACCGACTCGTTGGCCTGCTTCAGCGACAGCGAGATGCGACGACGCTCGAGGTCGATGTCGATGACCTTGACGAAGACCTCTTCGCCGACGGAGACGACCTGCTCAGCCAGCTCGACGTGCTTGCTGGAGAGCTCGGAGATGTGGACGAGGCCCTCGATGCCGTCTGCGACGCGGACGAACGCACCGAACGGAACGAGCTTGGTGACCTTACCCGGCGTGACCTGACCGATCGCGTGGGTACGGGCGAAGACCTGCCACGGGTCCTCCTGCGTCGCCTTCAGCGACAGGGAGACGCGCTCGCGGTCGAGGTCGACCTCGAGGATCTCGACGGTGACCTCCTGGCCCACCTCGACGACCTCGGAGGCGTGCTCGATGTGCTTCCAGGACAGCTCGGAGACGTGCACGAGGCCGTCCACGCCACCCAGGTCGACGAACGCACCGAAGTTGACGATCGACGAGACGACACCCTTGCGGACCTGACCCTTGTGCAGGTTGTTCAGGAACGTGGTGCGCGACTCCGACTGCGTCTGCTCGAGCAGCGCGCGGCGGCTCAGGACGACGTTGTTGCGGTTCTTGTCGAGCTCGAGGATCTTGGCCTCGATCTCCTGGCCGAGGTACGGCGTGAGGTCGCGGACGCGGCGCAGCTCGATGAGCGAGGCCGGCAGGAAGCCGCGGAGTCCGATGTCGACGATGAGTCCACCCTTGACGACCTCGATGACCGTACCGGTGACGACGCCGTCGTTCTCCTTGATCTTCTCGACGTCTCCCCAGGCACGCTCGTACTGTGCGCGCTTCTTGGAGAGGATCAGACGGCCTTCCTTGTCCTCCTTCTGGAGAACGAGGGCCTCGACCAGATCGCCGACAGCGACGACCTCGTTGGGGTCGACGTCGTGCTTGATCGAGAGCTCACGCGAGGGGATGACACCCTCGGTCTTGTAGCCGACATCGAGGAGGACCTCATCGCGGTCGATCTTGACGATCGTGCCTTCGATGATGTCGCCGTCGTTGAAGAACTTCAGGGTCTTCTCGACCGCGGCCAGGAAGTCCTCAGCAGATCCGATGTCGTTGATGGCGACCTGCTTGGTGGCCGGGGCGGTCGTTGCGGTAGTCATGTAGTGGGTTGTCCTTGTTGAATGGAGACTCGGGCTGAGAGGCAAAGACCGCGCACGGCCGACAGCATGCTTCACAGCAGTTGGATTTTGGTTTTCTCGCCACGAGGGCATGCGCATGCACGCCACGAGTGACGGTTAAGGCTATCAGAAGTTCTGATACAGCAGGAGTCGGATTCGGCGGACCGACCGACTGTGGATAACTCCCGCGGGCTCGTGGGGCTTCCGACTACCGTGACGGGGTGATCTCGCCGACTCCCGCTCCCGCCACATCCCGCCGCTTCGGCGCCTTCGCGATGGTTCTCGGCGTCATGGTCCTCGCCGGATGCACGCCGTCGCCAGCCCCGACACCCACTCCGACCGCAGTGTTCGCCTCGGAGGAAGAAGCCTTTGCCGCCGCCGAGGAGACCTACCGGGCGTTCACAGCGAGACTCAATGAGGTCGACTTGGCGAATCCAACCACCTTCGAACCCCTCTTCGAGCTGTCTAGCGGCGAGTTCGAGGCCGCCGACCGCAAGGCCTACTCAGCGATGCACGCTGACGACTTCACACTCGAGGGCGAAACCAAGATCCTCTCGTTCGAAGGCACAAGCGCCGTCGAGCCATTTCAGACGGTTAGCGCCAAAGTCTGCCTCGATGTGAGTGCGGTCACGGTCACTGACGCGGCAGGGGTTTCCCGAGTCGACCCAGGTCGCCCCAATGTCTACGGGCTAGACATCGTGTTTGTCGCCTCCAGCTCATCTTTCTTTACTATCGACTCGGCTTCAGTTGACGAGGGCGCCGCGTGCGCCGGACAGTAGCTCGCTTTCATGCCGCGCTCGGGGCAATCGCCTTGACTTGCGCATTATCTCTGTCCTCGAACGCGGACCACGAGGATCCACCCCTCGGGAGCGCCGCGATCTCTGTCGGCACCACCGAGATTGTGATCTCGGGCACCCAGACGCAACCCTCCTCCGGCACACCCCACAGCGGCTCGCCCCGAGGAGACGCTCCGCCCTCCCCCTCCGGTCCCGGACTCCCCGTGCACGAGTTCGACTTCGATTCCTGCCTCGACGACTGGAACAGCTCCCGCGGGTGCTTCCGCGCGGTGTCCGATGAGGAGCCGCCGACCGATCCCGCGCAGGACGCGACTGCCGCCCCGACCATCACCATCGACGACCTCGCACAGTTCGCGCCCGATCCCGTGGCGAATGTGGGAGAGCCCGACAACCTCGGCGTCGCCGGCATGCCCACGAACTTCGTCGCTGCAGCAGCGGTGCACACCCGCTCAGGATCGCTGTTCGGCACGGTTCTCACCGTGCGGTTCACGCCTGTCGGGTATGAGTTCGTGCACGGCGACGGCACCTCCGCGACCTCGAGCACAGGCGGACAGACCTGGTCAGTGCTCGGCCAGGCACCGTTCACGCCCACCACGACGAGTCACACCTATGACGAGCGCGGCACCTACCGGGCCCACGTCACCGTGCGCTACACCGCAGAGGTCGATCTCGGCGGGGGCTGGTTCCCGGTGACCGGGCAGCTCACGATTCCTGGTCCGGCTCGGGAGATACGCATCTTCGAAGCGCATACCGCCCTCGTGGCCCACACCTGCGAGCAGAGACCGACAGCACCGGGGTGCTGAGTCGGACCGACAGGCGCGCTATCGCACGGCAGTCACGACCGCCGCAGCGCCGTCGGCATCGACGAAGCCCTCGAGGGTCAGGACGGCGTCGTCCTCGATGCCTTCCGCAGGCACGAAGGTGATCTGCGGGACCAGGTCCATCGTGCACACCTCGTTCGCACTCGGCTCCAGTCGGATGATCCCTTCCTTCGCATTCACGGTTTCCAGCGCTCCCGAGGCCGGCACACAGGTGGACGAGCCCCATGTGAGGATCGCGAGCTCATGCGCGTCTATCCACGCCGCCGCGGGGGTCTGCGGCGGCATCCGATCGGCCGGGATGATCTCCCCGGTTGCGAGTGCCGGCAGGGTGAGCTCGGCCTTCTCTCCCCCGACCTCGGTCACCCTCTCCCCCGACCTCGGTCACCGTCAGCTCGACAGGGCGGGAGGAGTCGAACCCGGCGGGGAGGCCGAGGTACAGGCCGCGCGCCGTCTGCACAGCGGCACACGCCCGGTCCGGCCCTGCGACGAGCACGATCTCCAGCGACTGCTCCCCCGCCACGAGGTCACCGATCTGCGGTGCGCATGCGTCGCCCCACGTCTTCAGCACGAACGACGTCGCATCGAGCCACGCCGCCCGCGGCGCGTACGAGGCATCGGATGCGTCGGGGTCGGATGTCGACTCCGGGGCCGGGGAGGTGCCCGCAGATGCCGCACAGCCGGCCAGGACTCCGGCGAGCACCACCCCGCCCAGGATCACAGCGGACAGCGTTCGAGGGAGAGCATTCATACTCCTGTGTGTCACGACACCCAGGATCGTCTCATCCACGGCTGGTGGGCCACGCCGCCGACGCAGGGGGCCGGTGCCGGGTCGGAGCCCCGTGTCAGACTGTGCTCGTGACCGATCGCCTCATGCTGCTCGACACCGCCAGCCTCTACTTCCGTGCGTTCTACGGCGTCCCCGACAAGGTGACCGCGCCGGACGGCTCTCCGATCAACGCGGCGCGGGGTCTGCTCGACATCGTCGCCAAGCTCGTCACGCTCTACGAGCCCACGCACGTCATCGCCTGCTGGGACGACGACTGGCGGCCGCAGTGGCGCGTGGATCTCATCCCGAGCTACAAGACGCACCGCGTCGTCGAGGTCATCGCGAATGGGCCCGATGTCGAAGAGGTACCCGACCCGCTCGAAGCGCAGATCCCCCTCATACGCGAGACGCTCGCTGCGATCGGCATCCCCATCATCGGTGTCGCCGACCATGAGGCCGACGACGTCATCGGAACCCTGGCCACCGACGCCACGATGCCGGTAGACATCGTCTCGGGCGACCGCGACCTCTTCCAGCTCGTCGACGATGCCCGCGATGTGCGTGTGATCTACACCGCGCGCGGCATGAGCAATCTCGAAGTCGTGACCGACGCGACGGTCGTCGCGAAGTACGGGGTACTCCCCTCCCAGTACGCCGACTTCGCCACGATGCGCGGCGATTCCTCCGACGGCCTCCCCGGCGTCCCCGGTGTCGGAGACAAGACCGCCGCGACGCTCCTGCAGGCGCACTCCGACCTCGAGGGCATCCGCGCCGCTGCCGAGACGGGAGAAGGCATGAACGCCGGGGTACGCGCGAAGATCCTCGCAGCGACCGCCTACCTCGACGTGGCTCCGACGGTGGTCGCGGTGGCCAGGTCCCTCCCCATCACTGCGCCGGACGTTCCACTCCACGTGCTCGACCCCTCAGAGGTCGACGCGGCGAACACCCTGGCCGAGAAGTGGAATCTCGGCGGCTCCATGACGCGCGCGGTCGCCGCCGTGTCGAAGGCCGCCCTCGCGTCCTGATCGCTCTCGAGGCCGCTGCGTCTACTCCGCCCAGGCGAGCAGTCGGGAAAGCCCCCACGTCGTGACGATCCGCGAGGCGGGAACGCCTGCACGCTCTGCGCGCTCGGCGCCGTGATCGAGCAGAGAGAGCTGTCCTGGTGCGTGCGCATCCGAGTCGATGGAGAACAGGCATCCCGCCTCGAGGGCGATCGCGATCAGTTCGTCCGGTGGATCCTGCCGCTCGGGGCGGGAGTTGATCTCGACGGCGACGCCGTTCTCGGCGCACGCGGCGAAGACCGCAGTCGCATCGAACACCGACTGCGGGCGGGTCCCCCGCTCTCCTTGCACCAATCGCCCGGTGCAGTGGCCGAGCACGTTCACCCGCGGATGCGACACCGCGGCGATCATCCGCGCGGTCATCGGTCGTGCGTCCGTGCGCAGCTTGGAATGCACGGACGCCACGACGATGTCGAGCTCGCCGAGCAAAGAGTCCTCCTGGTCCAGAGTGCCGTCTTCGAGGATATCGACCTCGATACCGGCCAGAAGCGTGAAGCCCTCACCGGACTCCTTGCGCACCAAGGGAATCTGCTCCCGCAGCCGTTCGGCGGAAAGCCCGCGTGCCACGCGAAGTCGCGGCGAGTGATCGGTGATCGCCTGATACTCGTGCCCGAGCGCACGCGCTGCCGCGGCCATCACCGGGATGGGCGTGGTGCCGTCGGACCAGTCAGTGTGCGCATGGAGATCACCGCGCAGCTTCGATCGGAGCACGGATACCCGCTCCGGCTCGACATCGCCGCGCAGTTCGACCAGGTACTCCGGCACCTCCCCGGCCTGAGCCTGCCGGATCACCGCGAACGTCGACTCCCCGATCCCCTTCGCCGCGCGCAGCCGCGTGGGGTCGGCGCGGACGTCCTCGGGAAGGTCCTGCAGCGTCGCCGCCGCCTGCCGGAACGCCTTCGCCCGATACCGGGAGGCCCGCTCGCGCTCGAGCAGAGATGCGATCTCCAGCAGCGCGTCGACGGGATCCACGGTCACTCCTTCGGTGCAGCCAGCTCGCGACTCACCGAGATCCACTGGTCGAGCTTGGCCAGCGCGCGGCCGTCGTCCACCGCAGCCGCCGCCTTGTCGTATCCCTCACGAAGGCGTTCGAGGATCGGTCGCTGCACCTGTGTGGCGTCCTGGGAGAGCTCGAAGGCGACGATGCCCGCGGCGGCGTTGAGGAGCACGATGTCCCGCACCGCGCCCGTCTCGCCCGCGAGGGTTCGCCTGAGCACCTCTGCATTGTGCTGCGGTGACCCTCCGATCAGGTCCGCGAGGTCGGCGATCGGGATGCCTAGATCACGCGGGTCGAGATCGTGCTCATGGATGTCTCCGCGCGTGACCTCCCAGATACGACTGTGCCCCGTGGTGGTCAGCTCGTCGAGCCCGTCATCCCCTCGGAAGACGAGCGCCGTCGCGCCACGCGTTCGGAACACACCGGTGATGAGGGGAACGCGCTCGATCTGTGCGACGCCCACCGCATTGGCCTCCGCGCGGGCCGGGTTGCAGAGCGGTCCGAGCATGTTGAAGACCGTGGGAACGCCGAGCTCGGCGCGGACGGAACCGGCGTGCCTGAACCCGGGATGGAAGGCCCCCGCCCAGGCGAACGTGATCCCGGTGCGATCGAGGATAGAGGAGACCGACGACGGATCGAGCGACAGCTCGAGACCGAGAGCTCCGAGCACGTCAGAGGAGCCGGACGCCGAGCTCGCGGCACGGTTGCCGTGCTTGACCACCGGCACTCCGGTGGCGCCGATGATGATCGCCGCGGTGGTCGAGACGTTCACCGTACCGACGCGATCGCCGCCGGTACCGACGATGTCCAGCACGTCAGGAGAGACAGGAAGAGGCACCGCGGCCTCGAGGATCGCGTCACGGAATCCGACGATCTCGTCGATCGTCTCCCCCTTCGCCCGAAGTGCGACCAGGAAGCCGGCGAGCTGAGCCTCGGTGACACTCCCTTGCATGATCTGGCGCATCGCCCACGTCGACTCCCACACACTGAGATCGCGGCGCTCCAACAGAGAGGTGAGCACGTCGGACCAGGTCAGGGAATCAGCCATGTGTGCGATCCTATCGGCGCGGAGAAAACATGCAGATGCTTCCGGGCGGACGTGCGATCAGCGCCCATCCCTTGTTTCCCGCGGATTCACCGGCTATTCGCAGTGTTTTCTTAGGGTCCCCTAAGTCGAACTCAGGCAATCCTGGGCCCGCAGGTGCAAGAATCACGCCCGCGGATCGGCCATAATGGAGGGGTGACGACCTCAGCGACGTATGCCCCGGCGGCGAGAACGATTAAGCGGCCCAACCCGGTAGCTGTCGGCACCATTGTGTGGCTCGGCAGCGAGGTGATGTTCTTCGCGGGACTCTTCGCGATCTACTTCACCCTCCGCAGCACCTCTCCGGAGCTGTGGGCGGACCGGACCGAGCTGCTGAACGTCCCGTTCGCCGCAGTGAACACTGCGATCCTGGTGCTCTCCTCGTTCACGTGCCAGATGGGCGTGTTCGCGGCAGAAGACCTGCAGCCCTACAAGATCGGCAAGGGACAGAAGAACGGCGCCGGCCGCCGTCGTCTGTTCGGCTGGGGAATGGTCGAGTGGTTCTTCCTCACCTTCGCCCTCGGCGCGATCTTCGTCTCCGGCCAGGTCTGGGAGTACGCGCAGCTGGTGGCTGAAGGCATGCCGATCAGCGCAGACTCGTACGCCTCCGCGTTCTACCTGACCACGGGCTTCCACGCCCTGCACGTCACGGGTGGCCTGGTCGCGTTCCTGCTCGTCATCGGCCGCGCCTACGCGGTCAAGAACTTCCGGCACAAGGAGGCGACCTCCTCGATCGTGGTGTCCTACTACTGGCACTTCGTCGACGTCGTCTGGATCGTGCTGTTCCTCGTTATCTACTTCCTGAAATAAGAGCGGAGCTGATCCCCGAGATGGCACGAGAGAAGAAGCGCCGTTCCAGCGGTCGTCGCAGCCCTTTGGCGGCGGCCGCGCTCATCGGAGCAGGCCTCATGATCACCGGCGCTGTGTACGCCGGAGCGACCGCCGCGTTCGCCGCGACCGACACCCAGTCGGCTGCGACCTCGCAGCTGACGGTGGAAGACGGCAAGAAGCTGTTCACCGCCAACTGCGCCACCTGCCACGGTCTCGACCTGCAGGGAACCGCCAACGGCCCCAGCCTGTACGGCGTGGGTGAGCTGGCCACCGAATTCCAGCTGTCGACCGGCCGCATGCCGCTGCAGATGCAGGGCCCGCAGGCTCCGCAGAAGGCACCGCAGTTCACCGAGGACCAGATCCTCGCCATGGCCGCCTTCGTCCAGTCCGAGGCTCCTGGCCCGACATTCCCGTCGGACCAGATCCTCGACGGCAAGGGCGATGTCTCCAACGGTGCGGAGCTCTTCCGCGTCAACTGCGCGATGTGCCACAACGTGGCCGCAGCCGGTGGAGCGCTCACCGAGGGCAAGTACGCTCCCGGTCTCGGCGAGACCAGTGCACTGCACATGTACGCGGCCATGGTCACCGGCCCGCAGAACATGCCGGTCTTCGGCGACATGAACCTGTCCGACGAGGACAAGCGCGACATCATCTCGGCACTGCTCTTCCAGCAGCAGTCCGTGCAGATCGGTGGATTCTCGCTCGGCTCGCTCGGACCGGTCTCCGAGGGCCTGTTCGTGTGGATCTTCGGTATCGGCGCGCTCGTCGCCGTCACCGTGTGGATCACGGCGAAGTCCAACTGACGCTTAATCATCGAAGAGGAACGTACGAGGAGCACCATGGCACACGACGACGACTCGCAGGCTCTTGACAGGGCCTACCAGCCCTCTCCAGGGCTGGGTGTCGCAGTCAGCGATCCCGTGCAGAACCCCGGGCTTCCGCCGCACCGCGAGCGGATGACCGACAAGGACCCGCGCGCAGAGAAGGCCGCTGTCCGCACTGTCTACACGCTGTTCTACCTCTCGCTCGCCGGGAGCATCTGGGCGGTCGCCGCCTACATGCTGTTCCCGATCGAGAGCGGCGCGCTCATCGACATCCGTCAGAACAACCTCTTCATCGGTCTCGGCATCGCTCTCGCGCTGCTGGCCCTCGGCATCGGTGCGATCCACTGGTCCAAGGCGCTCATGTCCGACAAGGAGTTCATCGAGCACCGCCACCCGACCCGCGGCAAGGACTCCACGCGTGAGGCGGCCATCAAGGCCTTCTCGGACGCGAACGAGGAGTCCGGTTTCGGCCGTCGCACCATGATCCGCAACTCGCTGTTCGCCGCGATCGTCGCCTCGATCATCCCTGGTGTGACGCTCTTCCGCGGACTGGCTCCGCACTCCACACCGGATGACCCCACTGCGGGAGATCCGGTCGTGCTTCTCAAGCACACCATGTGGGAAGAGGGAGCACGCCTGGTGCGCGACCCCGACGGCACACCGATCCGCGCGGCCGACGTCACGCTCGGCTCCGCTTTCCACGTGATCCCGGAAGAGCTCGCCACCCTCAGCCACAGCGACGGTTACCTCGAGGAGAAGGCCAAGGCCATCGTGCTGATGATGCGCCTGCGTCCCGAGCAGCTGATCGAGGCCGAGGACCGCAAGGACTGGTCGTACGACGGCATCGTCGCCTACTCCAAGGTCTGCACGCACGTCGGCTGCCCTGTGGCACTGTACGAGCAGCAGACACATCACCTGCTGTGCCCGTGCCACCAGTCGCAGTTCGACGTCACGGACCACGCAAAGGTCATCTTCGGCCCGGCGGCACGTCCGCTGCCGCAGCTGCCCATCACCGTCGATGACGAGGGCTACCTGGTCGCACGCAGCGACTTCACGGAACCCGTCGGCCCGAGCTTCTGGGAGCGCCATTGAGCACCGCAACGCTGTCCAAAGAGGACAAGGACACCAAGGCGCCCCTCGGCGGTCGCTTCGTCGGTGCCGCGTCGAACTACATCGATGAGCGCACCAGCCTCTCCGGCTTCGTCAAGGAGCTGGGACGCAAGATCTTCCCCGACCACTGGTCGTTCATGCTCGGCGAGATCGCCCTGTGGAGCTTCGTGGTCGTGTTCCTCTCCGGAACCTTCCTGACGTTCTTCTTCCAGGCGTCGATGGTCGAGACCCACTACACCGGCGCCTACGCGCCGATGCGTGGAATCGAGATGTCCGCGGCTCTCGAGTCGTCCCTGCACATCTCGTTCGACCTGCGCGGTGGCCTTCTGGTCCGCCAGATCCACCACTGGGCGGCTCTGGTGTTCATCGCCGGCATCGGCGTGCACATGCTCCGCGTGTTCTTCACCGGTGCGTTCCGCAAGCCGCGCGAGCTGAACTGGGTGATCGGTTTCATCCTCTTCATCCTCGCGATGGCCGAGGGCTTCACCGGCTACTCGCTGCCCGACGACCTGCTCTCGGGTAACGGTCTCCGCATCATCGACGGAATGATCAAGGGCCTCCCCCTGATCGGCACGTGGACCTCCTTCCTCCTGTTCGGCGGAGAGTTCCCGGGCACCGACATCGTCGGCCGCCTCTACACGCTGCACATCCTGCTGCTGCCGATGCTGGTGATCGCGCTGATCGTCGTGCACCTCATGCTGATGATCATCAACAAGCACACGCAGTTCGCCGGCCCCGGCCGCACGAACGACAACGTCGTGGGCTACCCGATGATGCCGGTCTACATGTCCAAGATGGGCGGCTACCTGTTCATCGTCTTCGGCACCATCGTGTTGATCGCGACCTTCTTCCAGATCAACCCGATCTGGAACTACGGCCCGTACGACCCCTCCCCCGTCTCCGCCGGCACCCAGCCGGACTGGTACATCGGCTTCGCGGATGGCGCCCTGCGTCTCGCTCCGTCGAACTGGGACATCGTCTTCCTGAACCACACCTGGTCCTTCGGAATCATCGCGCCTGTTCTGGTCCTCGGTCTGTTCATCGTGGCCGTGGCGATCTACCCCTTCATCGAGGCGTGGGTCACCGGCGACAAGCGCGAGCACCACATCGCACAGCGCCCCCGCAACGCGGCCACCCGCACCGCGATCGGCGTCGCAGGCGTCATCTTCTACGCCGTGCTGTGGGCTGCCGCATCCTCCGACCTCATCGCGACGCACTTCATGCTCACGATGGAAGGCGTCATCCACACCCTGCAGGCGCTGCTCTTCCTCGGACCTATCCTCGGCTACTTCATCACCAAGCGCATCTGCATCGCGCTGCAGAAGAAGGACCGCGAGATCGTCCTGCACGGTTACGAGTCGGGCCGCATCGTCCGCCTCCCCGGCGGCGAGTTCATCGAGGTGCACCAGCCCGTCGACAAGTACGACCGCTGGAAGCTCATCGACGTCGACACCTACGAGCCGCTCGTGGTGCGTCCGAACGCGAAGGGTCGCATCCCGTGGACGGAGAACCTCCGTTCTTCGATCTCGCGCTGGTTCTTCGAGGACCGTCTGGCGCCGCTCACCCAGGCGGAGGTCGAGGCCGCGGATGCTCACCAGCACCACGTCACGGCTCAGAACGACGAGACCGAGGCTGCGGAGATCCAGGGCGCGCACGAGCGTGCAGGATTCCCCGACGCCCCGCTCACGGTCGACGAGACGCACGTCGACGAGACGCCCAACACCCCCAGCACGGTCATCGCGACCGAGCCGGTGAAGAAACCCCGCAAGAAGTCGGAGGACGGCGAGTAGTCGCCGCTCCCCCACTGTTGAAGGCCTCGTCCACGCGGACGGGGCCTTCATCGTTGTTGCCGAATGAGAGGATCGAACCATGTCTTCCGCCGTCCAACTGATCCGGGCCACTTCCCTCGCCGATGCTCCCTATGCCTACGCCGCGACAGCCCCGTCCGGATCACGCCTCATCTTCCTTGCGGGCGCGTGTCCGCTCAACGACGACGGCTCGACCGCCGCGCCCGGCGATTACGCGGCACAAGCAGCCAGGTGTGTGGAGACCCTCGAGGAGGCGCTCGACGTCGCCGGCGCGTCCCTCACCGATGTCATCAGCACACGAGTACTGGTAGCCTCCTCGTCCCAGGCCGACCTCGTCACCGCCTGGGATGTGGTCCACGCCGCCTTCGGCGCGCACGACGTCCCCAGCACCCTCCTCGGCGTCACGGTGCTCGGATACGACCACCAGCTCGTGGAGATCGAGGCCATCGCCGCCGTGGCCGACTGACCTCGGCCAACTGATCCTGGCTGCCAGATCATGGAGATCGTCATCCGTCCGGCCACCCCTGACGACGACGCCGCCACCGAACGCATCGAGATCGCCGCGGATGCGCTGCTGGTCGACCGTTTCGGCGCGGTCGACTGGCCTCCCCCTACGCCCGCGGTCGAACGCACGTCGTCGCCGGGGTTCGTGTTGGTCGCCGAGCACACCGACGACGCAGCAGTCGAGCCCCCTGTCGTCGGGTTCGCCCACGTGCTCGAGATCGATGGCCATGCGCACCTCGAACAGCTTTCCGTGCTTCCGTCATACGGGCGCCGGGGAATCGGTCGTGAGCTCGTCGAGGCTGCTCTCACGGAGGCACGGGACCGCGGGTACGCAGAGATCACGCTCCGCACGTATGTGGATGTGCCCTGGAATGCCCCCTTCTACAGCTCCTGTGGTTTCGTCGCGAGCGATCCGGACACTCCGCTGCTCCGGAAGCTCGTCGAGGTCGAATCCGCGCTCGGTCTCTTCGAGTATGGTCCGCGCGTGCAGATGACTGCATCACTCTGAATTGCGGGAGCGGAACAGGCCTCCTGCGATTCGTGGGCAGGATGTGACCGCATTCGCGCGTCACGAGACGGGATTCCGCTGTCGACGTCTCGCATCGGCTCCTTAGGCTGAGGGAATGATCGATCGCACCGACTTCTATGAGGCCAAACTGACCTACGAGACCGACTCCAGCGACGTCCATGCCGCAATCAAGGCCGGTGTGAACCTGGTGGTGATCGACGTCCGTTCGGACGAGGCATGGGCTCAGGGGCGCGTCGCCGGCGCCGTGCACATGCATTACAGCGAGATCGCCTCCCGTGCCCCGAGGGAGATCCCTGCGGACACCGATGTCGTGGTCTACTGCTGGAGCCCTGGGTGCAATGCGGGTGCGAAGGGTGCGCTCGAGTTCGCACGCCTCGGCTATCGGGTGCGCGAGATGATCGGCGGCTTCGAGTACTGGGTCAGGGAAGGGTACGCGGTGGAGGACGCCGATGGCGTGCATCATCGCCCGGTGGATCCGCTCACCGGGATCGCTCGGATCCGCACCCGCGCCTGAACACGACTGTCGCTACACAGGAAGAAGGCCCCCGGACGGATCCGAGGGCCTTCTTTCGATACGCGGTATCAGCGGGCGAAGTTGCCGCGGTAGTACTCGTATACCCAACCGACGATCGCGACGACGAAGATCGCCAGCCCGATCGGGAGAAGGAAGTGGCCGACTGCCAGGCCCACCACGAAGACACCGGCTGATGCGGCCAGGACGATGGGCCACCACGACCACGGGCTGAACTCGCCGAGCTCCGGGTCACCGTCGTCGATGTCCGACGTCAGGATGTCCTCCGGCAGCTCGCCGCGCTGGGCCTTGTGGGTGCGGTCGAGGTAGAACGCGATCATCGCGGCCATGAAAGCGGCGAAGAACAGGGCGACCGTGCCGACCCACTCGACCCGCATGGCGAAGTCGTCGTTAGGCGTGGCGAGGATGTGCCAGCCGGTGTAGACGACTCCGACGAGGGCGAAGAACGCCGTCAGGATCCACCAGAGAATGACGTTGTCGCGCATGACTTAGTGGGCCTCTCGCTCGCCGGGAGCCGTCGTGGCGAACTCCGCAGCTTCCGGGTGATTCAGGTCGAACGCAGGACGCTCGCTGCGAATGCGCGGGATCGACGTGAAGTTGTGTCGCGGCGGCGGGCAGGACGTCGCCCACTCGAGCGATCCGCCGTAGCCCCACGGGTCGTTGACCGTGACCTTCGGAGCCTTGCGTGCCGTGATCCAGACGTTCAGGAAGAACGGCAGCATCGAGGCGCCGAGGATGATGGCACCGATCGTGGAAACCTGGTTCTGCCAGGTCCAGCCGTCGGCTTCCGAGTAGTCGGCGTAACGACGCACCATGCCGTCGACACCCAGCCAGTGCTGGATGAGGAACGTCATGTGGAAGCCGATGAACAGCAGCCAGAAGTGCACGTAGCCGAGACGCTCGTTCAGCATGCGTCCTGTCCACTTGGGCCACCAGAAGTAGAAGCCGGCGAACATGGCGAACACCACGGTTCCGAACACCACGTAGTGGAAGTGGGCGACGACGAAGTACGAGTCGGAAAGGGCGAAGTCCAGCGGCGGAGCCGCGAGGATGACACCCGTCAGACCACCGAAGACGAACGAGACGAGGAAGCCGAGTGCGAAGACCATCGGCGTCTCGAAGGTCACCGAACCTCGCCAGAGCGTACCGATCCAGTTGAAGATCTTCACACCCGTCGGCACAGCGATGAGCATGGTCATCAGAGCGAAGAACGGCAGCAGGACCGAGCCCGTCACGTACATGTGGTGAGCCCACACGGCGACGGACAGCGCCGCGATGGCGATCGTCGCGTAGACGAGGGTCTTGTATCCGAAGATCGGCTTGCGGCTGAAGACCGGGAAGATCTCGGAGACGATGCCGAAGAACGGCAGCGCGATGATGTAGACCTCAGGGTGTCCGAAGAACCAGAACAGGTGCTGCCAGAGCAGGACTCCGCCGTTGGCCGGGTCGTAGATGTGCGCACCGAGGATACGGTCTGCAGCAGCAGCGAAGATGGCCGCGGCCAGCACCGGGAATGCCATCAGAATGAGCAGGCTCGTGATGAGCGTGTTCCACGAGAAGATCGGCATGCGCCACATGGTCATACCGGGCGCACGCATCGTGATGATCGTGGTGATGAAGTTGACGGCACCGAGGATGGTACCGAAACCGGAGATGCCGAGACCGACCATCCAGAGGTTTCCACCTGCGCCAGGCGAGAACGACGCTCCCGCCAGTGGCTGGTACGCGAACCATCCGAAGGAGGCCGCGCCCTGCGGGGTCAGGAAGCCGGCGACGGCGATCGTGGAGCCGAAGAGGAAGAGCCAGAAGGCGAAGGCGTTCAGACGCGGGAAGGCGACGTCAGGGGCGCCGATCTGCAGCGGCAGGATGGCGTTGGCGAACCCGGCGAACAGCGGCGTCGCGAACATCAGCAGCATGATCGTGCCGTGCATCGTGAAGAGCTGGTTGTACTGCTCCTTCGTCGGGATGATCTGCATGCCCGGCGCGAACAGCTCTGCGCGGATGACGAGAGCCATCACACCGCCGAGGAGGAAGAACATCACCGACGCGATCAAGTACATGTACCCGATCGTCTTGTGGTCGGTGGAGGTGATCCACTTGACGACGATGTTGCCCTTCTGCTCGACGCGCGAGGAGCTCATGAGAGCGGCCTGGCGTGCGGGCAGAGTGCTGGGACGCGAGCGGGGGGACTCGTCGGTACGGGGAGCTTCTGTGGTCGACATGGCTTACTCCCCTCCTTCCTCGGTGTCGGTCTTCGGGGTGGTCCCCGGCAGGTTCGCGAGACGGTCGTACGCACCGGTGATGTCGCCGGTGTTGCCCTTCTCCTCGAGCGATGCCACGTAGGCGTCGTAGTCGCTCTGGGAGACCACCTTCACGTTGAAGAGCATCATGGAGTGGTACTCACCGCAGAGCTCGGCGCACTTGCCGGCGTACTCTCCCTCTCGAGTCGGGATGAACGACCAGGAGTTGTCCTTCCCGATGAACATGTCCTTCTTGTACAGGAAGTCGATGATCCAGAAGGAGTGGATGACGTCGCGCGACTGAAGGTTGATCGTGACCTTCTTGTCGACGGGCAGCACCAGGGTCGGCAGCTGTGCCTGGTCGATGTTGCCGTCCTTGTCGGGCTGCGCCTGGACGCCCATCGTCCAGACGGCGTCGGAGTTGTCCTCCTCCTCGCCGTCGTACTGGAAGTCCCAGGCCCACTGCTTCGCGATCGCGGTGATCTCGACGTCGGGGTCGTCCCACTTCGCCTCGATCTCGGACTGGTCGCGAGCCGTGAAGAAGAACATGCCCAGCACGAGGATGAGCGGCACGATCGTGTAGAAGATCTCGATCGGCATGTTGTAGCGCATCTGCACCGGGAGGCCGGTCTGGCCCTTGCGGCGGCGGTAGGCGATCGCAGCCCAGGCCATCAGGCCCCAGGTGATGATGCCGACGGCGAGGAGCACGATCCAGGAGTTGACCCAGAGCGACGAGACGCGCTCGGTCTGGTTGGTGGCTGCGGGACCACCCTCCACGAAGCCCGGAAGAAAGCCGTTCAGCTCGGTGGGAGAGCATCCCGCCAGGGCCAAGGCTGCCGCAACTCCCACAGGGAGGGCGGCCCAACGAAGGCTGCGTTTCGAGGGCACGATGCACCTTTCAGATCGCGAACAGAGCACACCCAAGTCTAGGGCAACCTCACACCTGATTCATGCCATCCACGCAGGTTATGAAACCAGAACGGCCGCCGTCACCAGCGGTGACGGCGGCCGTGTGCACGGCGCGGGATCAGTGGAAGCTGTCGCCGCAGGCGCAGCTTCCCGCCGCGTTGGGGTTGTCGATCGTGAAGCCCTGCTCGGAGATCGTGTCCTTGAAGTCGATCGCCGCACCGTCGAGGTACGGGACGCTCATGTTGTCGATGATGACCTCCACGCCGTCGAAGTCGACGGTCTCGTCACCCTCGAGGTAGCGCTCGTCGAAGTACAGCTGGTAGATCAGGCCCGAGCATCCGCCCGGCTGCACGGCAACGCGCAGCCGCAGATCGTCGCGGCCCTCCTGCTCCAGGAGGTTCTTCACCTTGGTGGCAGCAGCGTCGGTCAGGGTGACGCCGTGTGCGCGGGTGGTCTCTGGGGAGAGTGTGGTGTCGCTCATGTCGCTCCTTGTGACGGGCCGCGGGTGCACGGCTTCTCGGACGATTCTACCGCCGCTGATCTCAGACGGCTCCGCGTTCTTCGTCATTCATGCGGGCGAGCAGCAACGCCTCGGTCGCGATCGCATGGCGGAAGGTGTCGAGATGCAGCGACTCGTTGGGGCTGTGTGCGCGCGAGTGCGGGTCCTCGACACCGGTGACCAGGATCTGCGCGTCGGGGAACTCCCGCACGAGGTCCGCGATGAACGGGATCGAGCCGCCCACTCCGAGGTCCACGGGAGGCACCCCGTAGCCGTCGCGCATGGCGTCGCGGGTGAGGGCGACAGCCCAGCCGCTGGTGTCGACGAGGAAGCCGTCACCGAGGTCGATGTCGGAGAAGGTGAGGTCTGCTCCGAACGGCGCGTGCGCGCGGAGATGACTCTCGAGAGCGTCGTAGGCCTCCCTGCCGGTCTGGCCCGGTGCCACCCGCGCGCTGATGACCACCGTCACCTCGGGGAGCAGGGTGTTGGAGGCCGCCGCCACACTGGTGGCATCGATCCCGATGACCGTCACCGAGGGCTTGTTCCAGATCCGGCTGAGGATGGTGCCGCCGCCGATCGGCGTGGTGCCGGGCAGCAGACCCGCCTCGTCTCGCAACGTCGCCTCGGTGTATTCAGGAGTGGGAGCGTCCCGCTCGGTCATGCCCTCGACCGCGACCGAACCGTCGGCGTTCCACAGTGTGGAGAGCAGTGTGACAGTCGCCATCATCGCATCGGGCACGGCGCCGCCGAACATGCCGGAGTGCGAAGCGTGGTCGAGGGTGCGCACACGCATCGTGAAGCGCGCATTGCCACGGAGCGAGACCGTGAGCCCCGGGGTCACGGAGTCCCAGTTACCGGAGTCCGCCACGACGATCGCGTCCGCGCGGAGAGCGTCCTTGTTGTCGGAGAGGAACTGCGCGAACGAGCGGGAGCCGTACTCCTCCTCCCCCTCGATGAACATCGCGATGCCGAGGTCGAGATCGTCGCCCAGCACCTCGCTGACCGCACGGATCGAGGCGATGTGCGACATGATGCCGGCCTTGTCGTCCGCCGCACCACGGCCGTAGAGACGCCCGTCACGCACCGTCGGCTCGAACGGCGGAGTCTCCCACAGGGCATCATCCCCCGGAGGCTGCACGTCGTGGTGGGCGTAGAGCAGGATCGTCGGCTTGCCGTTGCGCGCGGCACGCGTGGCGAGCACAGCCGGCTGTCCCTGCTCGTCTGTCCCGGGGATCGCGGCGCGGAGCACGCGCACCTCGTCGAACACACCGGTGCCGGATGCCAGCGCGGCGACAGCCTCTGCGCTGCGTTCCAGCTGCGTCTGATCGAACGCCGGCCAGGCCATGCCGGGGATGCGCACCAGGTGGCCGAGATCCGACAGCGCAGAGGGGATCCCGGTCGCCACCGCCTCGAGGACGGCGGCGTCGGACTCACGGGGAGGAACAGGAGAGGTCATGCGAGTAATCTTAAGGTGATCCCCCACCGGCGAACCGAGGAACTCCGTGTCCACTACCCCTACCTCCCCTTCCACGAACGACGACGCACCCGAGACGACCTCCGTCGGCAAGGGGCGCGCGACGCCGAGCCGTGCGGAGCAGGAGGCAGCTCGTCGCCGGCCCCTCGTCGCCAACACCAAAGAGGCGAAGGCGGCGGCCAAGGCGGAGCTCAATGAGCGCCGTGCCCGCGCGCAGGCAGGCATGGCCGCCGGTGAGGAGAAGTACCTCCCGGTTCGCGACAAGGGCCCGCAGCGCCGCTGGGTCCGCGACTACGTGGACGCGGGGTGGCACCCGGCCGAGTTCGTGATGGGTGTGATGGTGCTGGTCATCCTCGCCTCGCTGGTGCCGGCGAACACGGCCATCTCCTTCTACGCCTACATCGTGATGATGGGCTACCTCGTGATCGCGATCGGCGGCATGATCCTGCTCGGCATGCGGGTCAAGCGCAAGGCGGCGGCGAAGTTCGGCAAGGACCGGCTCGAGCGCGGCCTCGGCTGGTACGCCGCGATGCGCGCGCTGCAGATGCGCTTCATGCGTCTGCCGAAGCCGCAGGTCAAGCGCGGCCAGTACCCCGCCTGAGCAGTCCCCTGTTGATCTCGCGACCCCAGAACGGGCCGCGGTAGAGGAACGCCGTATAGCCCTGCACGAGCGTCGCACCTGCGTCGATGCGCTCCTGCACGTCCGAAGCGGTCTCCACTCCCCCGACCGCGATGACGCAGAAATCTGCGGGAACGGCGTCGCGCACGACGCGCAGCACTTCGAGGGACCGCTTCTTCAGCGGCGCCCCGGAGAGCCCACCCGCTCCCGCGGCCTCGACGGTCGCCGCATCCGTACGCAGCCCGTCTCGACTGATCGTCGTGTTGTGGGCGATGATCCCCGCCAGCCCTTCGGCGACGGCCAACTGAGCGATCGCCGTGATCTCATCATCCGGGAGGTCAGGCGCGATCTTCACGAGAAGTGGCGTGCTGCCGGAGGCTTCCCTGACCGCGCGAAGAAGCGGCGCGAGCGTCTCGACAGCCTGCAGGCCGCGCAGCCCCGGCGTGTTCGGTGACGACACGTTGACGGCCAGATAGTCGGCGAGCGGAGCGAGGCGCGTCGCCGAAGCCACATAGTCGGCGGTCGCGTCTTCGACGTCGACGACACGGCTCTTGCCGATGTTGACGCCGATGATCGTGTCGGGCGCGCCACGCCGCAGGCGCGCGAGTCGACGAGCGGCGGCATCCGCTCCCGCGTTGTTGAAGCCCATCCGATTGATCACGGCCCGGTCTTCGACGAGACGGAACAGCCGCGGCTTGGGGTTTCCCTCCTGAGGGATCGCCGTCACGGTGCCCACTTCCACGTGCCCGAACCCCAGCGCGGCGAGTCCCCGCACGCCCACCGCGTTCTTGTCGAACCCCGCAGCGACACCGAACGGCGAGGGGAACGTGAGACCGAGGGCTTCGACCTGAAGCGACGGATCCGGTCGAGTGAGAGCCCGCGTGGCCCAGGAGAACGGAGGCGCCCCGAGCACACGGATCACCGCCATGCCGGCGTGGTGGGCGAACTCGGGGTCGAAGCGCGACAGGACAGCGCGAAAGAGCAGCGGATACATCCCTGCCAGATTACCGCTCCGCGGACTCCCGCTTCGTGTGGTCGGCGCGCAGGTCGGTGATAGCGGACTCGAAGTCCTCGAGCGAATCGAACGCCTGATAGACGCTGGCGAACCGCAGGAACGCGACCTCGTCAAGCTCGCGCAACGGTCCCAGGATGGCCAGACCGATCTCGTTCGTGTCGAGCTGCGAGACGCCGGTCTGCCGCACGGCCTCTTCCACGCGTTGAGCGAGCACCGCGAGGTCCCCCTCGGTGACCGGACGTCCCTGGCACGCCTTGCGCACGCCCGTGATGACCTTCTCCCGACTGAACGGCTCCATCACCCCGGAACGCTTGATGACGTTGAGGCTCGCCGTCTCCGTCGTGGTGAACCTGCCACCGCACTCCGGGCACTGTCGACGACGCCTGATCGAGAGTCCGTCGTCGCTGGTGCGTGAATCGATGACGCGGGAATCGGGGTGTCGACAGAAGGGGCAGTGCATCTGACCGATCCTACGCGGTGAAACGCGCCTCGATCGCTTCGCCGTGGGCAGGAAGCACCTCGGTTTCGGCCAGGGCGACGACTCCAGCCCGCACAGCCGCCAGGGCAGCTCTGTCGTAGGAGATCACCTGCTGCGGGCGAAGGAAGGTGTACGAGCCGAGACCCGGGGCATAGCGCGCCTGCCCTCCAGTCGGCAGGACGTGATTGCTGCCTGCCATGTAGTCCCCGAGGCTGACGGGGGTCTGGTCGCCGACGAACACGGCCCCGGCGCTGGTGAAGGCTGCAGCAGCCTGCTCGGCGTCGACCAGGTGGAGTTCGAGGTGCTCCGGCGCGTAGGCGTTGCTGAAGGCGGTGGCCATGTCGCGATCGTCGACGAGGACGATCGCGGACTGCGGCCCCGACAGCGCGGCCGCGACACGTTCGCTGTGGCGTGTGCCGGCGGCGATGCGCTCCACTTCGGCGGCTACCTTCTCGGCCAGATCCGCCGCATCAGTCACCAGCACCGCCGATGCCTGCTCGTCGTGCTCCGCCTGGCTGACGAGGTCTGCGGCGATGAGCCGAGGATCCGCGTGGGCGTCGGCGACGACGAGGATCTCCGTGGCCCCGGCTTCCGAGTCCGTTCCGACGACGCCGGCGACGGCGCGCTTGGCGGAAGCGACGTAGTTGTTCCCTGGACCCGAGACGACGTCGACAGGGTCGAGGTCGAGCGACGGCACTCCGTGGGCCAGCGCGCCGATCGCGCCGGCGCCACCCATCGCGTACACCTCGGTCACACCCAGCAACGCGGCCGCCGCGAGGATCGTCGGGTGGATTCGTCCGCCCTGGTCCGACTGCGGCGGCGATGCCAGGGCGATCTCCTGGACACCGGCGACCTGTGCCGGCACGACGTTCATGATCACGCTCGACGGATACACGGCTTTGCCGCCGGGGATGTAGACCCCCACGCGGTGCACCGGCTGCCAGCGCTGCGTGATGACGGCCCCTTCCCCGATGCGCGTCACCTGCGTCGCGGGAACCTGGGCTGCCGACGCGAGGCGCACGCGACGGATCGCCTCCTCAAGCGCACTCCGCACCTCCGGCGCGAGCTCTTCCAACGCCGTGATGAGGTGATCGGCGGGCACGCGCACTGCGTGTTCCGTGACTCCGTCGAATCGTTCGGCCTGCTCCCGAAGAGCCGCCTCACCGCGCTCGCGCACGTCGTCGACGATGCGCGCTGCGGTGTCCAGCGCTTCGGCTCTGGCCTGCGTTGCCCTGGGGACGGCGGCGAGCATGCCCGCGGGCGAGAGCTCGCGCCCTCGCAGATCGATCGTGCGCATTGTCAACCCTTCGTGATGTCGGAGATGTCGTGGAGGTAGCCGATCCGTCCGTCGTCATGTCGGACGACGAACGCACCCCCACGGTCCTCGATCACGAGAGCCCACGCGCTCGGGCCGATGCGGAAGAGCGGCTCTCCACGCTCGTCGTGGACGTCGCGCTCGGACGGCGCGAGGATCCAGAACGGCTGGGCTGCGGGCGCCGTCGCTCGGGGATTCGTCGCCTCGAGGTCGGCGTCCGTGACGCCCTCCAGGATCAGCGGCTCCGGCTCTTCCTCGGGCGTGCTCGTCTCATACGTCGCCGCTGTCTCGAGCAGCGACTCGATGCTCCCGGTATCCGAGACGATCTCCGGCTCCTGGTTGCGGGAGCGACGTGAGTACGAGGGAACGTAGTCCTCGGCGGACTCCTCCGGCGTGGTGCCGATCCCGCCACCGGACGCGTGTGCCGTGAGCGGCACCTGCTCGGCGAGGTCGAAGCGAGCGATCTCGTCCGTGGCCTGGTGGCCCGACAGCTCGACATCGCGGTCGATGACGAGAGGAAGAGCCGAGCTGTCGACGATGACGTCGGTCTGCGTCTCGGACTCCTCAGACACCTCGAGCTCGTCGGAGGTCGCAGGTACGCGCGACGGCTCTTCGACCGTGTCGGTGATCGCGGGCTCGGGACGCGGTCGCGCGATCACGGGACGAACGGGGTTCGCATTGCGGTGTGCGAGCGTCACGAGACGCCCGTGGAAGTCTTCCTTGAGACCCGGGATGATCGGGGCGAACACTGTGAGGATGACGAGCGCCACAGAGGTGATGGCCAGAGCGACTCCGTTCCACGGAAGGGTCCAGACGCCACCGGAGACGAGGGCGGAGATCGCGAGCCACAGGCTGCCGATCCAGACCGCGGCGGACACGGAGAACGCGACAGAGGCGAACTGATCGATGCCGAGTGAGCCGACCCGGCGGATGCCGTCGGGCGAGAATCGGCGGAGCACCAGAAGGAACACGGCGACGGTGGGCAGCGCGATCGGAAGCACCCACTGGATTCCGACGCCCCAGAGCGAAAGGTCGCCGATGAGCGGGAAGAACGAGAACACGAACGAAAGCAGCCACACGCCCACGATCAGCAGCTCGCGCAGCGTGAACCCGAGGATTCCGAACTCCGGCGTGACCTCTTCGTCGTAGAGGACACCGTCGTCGTCGCTGAAGACCTCGTCCTCAGGATCCGTTTCGGGGAGATCCGTGCTCATGCGTGGTCCTTTCGTCACGGGGCTCGACGGGTGGTTTCGTCGTGCTGCCGACGGCTCACGATCCTACCCCGCTCACCCCAGACAGGTGGGCCCGAGCAGCGACTTGAGGTCACCGAACAGATCCGCGGACACCTTGACGGGCATCGGCACCTCGAAGACCTTCGCCGTGCCGCCCCGGTGCACGCGGAGCACCACCTCGGTGTCTCCGTTGTGGCGCCGGAGCACCTCCGCGAGTTCCATCATCACCCGCTCGGTCGCCCGCTGCTCGGCGAGGACGAGTGCCAGCGGACCGGCGGCGTCGAAAGAGCCTACGTCGGGAGCGAACGCCGACTGCGCGTGCAGGTTGAGCCCGTCGTCGCGCCTGGACACGCGCCCGCGCACGGCGAGGATCGCGTCCTGCTGCAGCGTGTGCTGGAACTCGGTGTAGGTCTTTCCCATGAACATCACGGTGACCTCACCGTTGAAGTCCTCTACGGTGATCATGCCGTACGGGTTTCCGCTCGCCTTGGCCACGCGGTGCTGCACGCTGGTCACGAGTCCGGCCACCGTCACCTGGTCGCCGTCCTGCAGGTCTTCGGAGTTGTTCAGATCGTTGATCGAGATCGACGCATGCTTCGCGAGCGGTACCTCGAGTCCGGCGAGAGGGTGGTCCGACACGTAGAGCCCGAGCATCTCCCGCTCGAACGCGAGCTTGTCCTTCTTGACCCACTCGGGTCTGGCCGGGACCTTCGCCGGCGCGACCTCTTCGGTCCCGTCGTACAGGCTGTCGAAGTCGAAGCCGATCGCCCCCTGGGCCTCGTTGCGCTTGCGGTCGACCGCCGCCTCGACCGCGTCTTCGTGCACCTCGTACAGCGCGCGACGGGTGTCTCCCATGGAGTCGAACGCGCCCGCCTTGATCAGGGACTCGACGGTGCGCTTGTTCGAGACGTGCAGAGGAACCTTCTCGAGGAAGTGATGGAACGAAGTGAAGCGCTCGTCCTTGCGGGCCTTGACGATGCCCTCGACGACGTTGCTGCCGACGTTGCGCACGGCTCCGAGGCCGAAGCGGATGTCGTCGCCCACGGCGGCGAAGAAGTTGATCGATTCGGAGACGTCGGGCGGGAGCACCTTGATGCCCATCCGACGGCACTCGTTCAGGTACAGCGCCATCTTGTCCTTGGAGTCGCCGACGCTGGTGAGCAGCGCCGCCATGTACTCGGCGGGATAGTGCGCCTTGAGGTATGCGGTCCAGTACGACACCAGGCCGTACGCGGCGGAGTGCGCTTTGTTGAAGGCGTAGTCCGAGAAGGGCAGCAAGATGTCCCACAGGGCCTTGATCGCCGCCTCGCCGAAGCCGCGTTCCTTCATACCGCCGGCGAAACCCTCGTACTGCTTGTCCAGCTCGGACTTCTTCTTCTTGCCCATGGCACGACGGAGGATGTCTGCCTGTCCGAGGCTGAAGCCGGCGACCGCCTGAGCGATGGCCATGACCTGCTCCTGGTAGATGATGAGCCCGTAGGACTCCTGCAGGATCTCGGCGAGAGGCGCTTCCAGTTCGGGATGGATCGGAGTGATCTCCTGCAGGCCGTTCTTGCGCAGGGCGTAGTTCGTGTGCGAGTTGGCGCCCATGGGCCCCGGACGATACAGGGCGATGAGTGCCGAGATGTCGCCGAAGTTGTCGGGCTTCATCAGCCGCATCAAGGAACGCAGGGGCGGACTGTCGAGCTGGAACACACCGAGGGTGTCTCCGCGGGCGAGCAGCTGGTACACGCCGGGGTCGTCGAGGCCGAGGTGCTCGAGGTCGAGTTCCTCACCTCGGTTGGTGCGGATGTTGTCGAGCGCGTCGGAGATGATCGTGAGGTTGCGGAGCCCCAGGAAGTCCATCTTGATCAGACCGAGCGACTCGCACGACGGGTAGTCGAACTGCGTGACGATCTGGCCGTCCTGCTCACGGCGCATGATCGGGATGATGTCGAGCAACGGGTCGGACGACATGATCACACCGGCGGCGTGCACGCCCCACTGACGCTTCAGGCCCTCGAGACCCAGCGCACGGTCGAAGACGGTCTTCGCCTCCGGATCGGTCTCGATCAGGGTGCGGAACTCGCTCGCCTCCTTGTACCGCGGGTGCGCCGAGTCGAACATGCCGTCGAGGGGCATGTCCTTGCCCATCACGGGCGGCGGCATCGCCTTGGTGAGACGCTCCCCCATGCTGAAGGGGAACCCGAGCACGCGCCCGGCGTCCTTCAGCGCCTGCTTGGACTTGATGGTGCCGTACGTGACGATCTGCGCGACGCGCTCGGAGCCGTACTTCTCGGTCACGTAGTCGATGACCTCGCCACGGCGCCGGTCATCGAAGTCGACGTCGAAGTCGGGCATCGATACACGGTCGGGGTTGAGGAATCGCTCGAAGATCAGTCCGTGCTCGAGCGGATCGAGGTCGGTGATCCTCATCGCGTACGCGACCATCGATCCGGCACCGGAGCCACGGCCGGGACCGACCCGGATGCCGTTGTCCTTCGCCCAGTTGATGAAGTCGGCGACGACCAGGAAGTACCCGGGGAACCCCATCTGCAGGATGATGCCGGTCTCGTACTCGGCCTGCTTGCGCACCTTGTCGGGGATGCCACCCGGGTAGCGGTAGTGGAGCCCCGCCTCGACCTCTTTGATGAGCCAGCTGTCCTCGGTCTCGCCGTCCGGCACCGGGAATCGCGGCATGTAGTTCGCGGAGGTGTTGAACTCCACCTCGCACCGCTCGGCGATCAGCAGCGTGTTGTCGCATGCTTCCGGGTGGTCTCGGAAGAGCTGCCGCATCTCGGCCGCTGTCTTGATGTAGTAGCCGTCGCCGTCGAACTTGAACCGGTTGGGGTCGTCCATCGTCGACCCCGACTGCACGCAGAGGAGAGCCTCGTGTGCGTCGGCCTCGTGCTGGTGCGTGTAGTGCGAGTCGTTGGTGGCGACCAGGGGGATGTTCAGGTCCTTCGACAGCCGGAGCAGGTCGGTCATGACGCGCCGCTCGATCGACAGGCCGTGGTCCATGATCTCGGCGAAGTAGTTCTCCTTGCCGAAGATGTCCTGGAACTCGGCCGCCGCCGCGCGCGCCGCGTCGTACTGTCCCAGTCGCAGACGTGTCTGGATCTCCCCCGAAGGGCAGCCTGTCGTGGCGATGAGTCCCTTGCCGTAGGTCTGGAGCAGCTCGCGGTCCATACGCGGCTTGAAGTAGTACCCCTCCATGCTCGATCTCGAGCTGATGCGGAAGAGGTTGTGCATGCCCTCGGTGCTCTGGCTCCACATCGTCATGTGGGTGTACGCGCCGGAACCCGAGACGTCATCGCTCTTCTGGTCGGGCGAGCCCCACTGCACGCGAGTCTTGTCGCTGCGGTGGGTACCGGGGGTCATGTACGCCTCGAGCCCGATGATGGGCTTGATGCCGGCGTTTCGTGCGGCGTTGTAGAACTCGAAGGCCGCGAAGGTGTTGCCGTGATCGGTGACGGCGATCGCGGGCATGCCGTATTCGGCAGCCGCCTGGGTCATCGCATTGATCTTCGCCGCACCGTCGAGCATCGAGTATTCGCTGTGCACGTGCAGGTGGACGAAAGAGTCGGATGCCATGCCTTCGAGTCTACGGCGGGGCCCCGACACCGGAGGTCGGTGGCGGGGCCCGGAAGGTGGCACGCCGAGCGGCTACGGGGCAGAGTCGACGATCGACACGGAATACGTCATCCGGATGTCGGGCACGGTCGGGGGGACCATGTCCCCCTGACCTGTGTCAATTCGATCCGACCGCAGCGTGTACTCGGTGGCCCACCCCGTCGCCGTGTTGATCGAGACCGTGTCGGTCCGGTGATCCATGTGCTCATACCTGATCCGGTACGTCTCCACGCCGTTCGCCGACGAGGAATCCACGCCGGTGAGCTGAAGCGCCTGGAGTAGGGATTGCCGAAGATCTGCGGGCGCGACGTTCGATCGCAGGACATCAACAAGAGTGCTGATAGCGGCCTCATTCGCTTGTTCAGGCGTCTGCTCGTACTCGCGCATGTATGTGCGAGCGAAATAGAGAAGCGCCTGCGGATCGCGCGGGAATGCGGCAGCCCACTCCGCGGACCCTCTGCGCGGGTACCCGTCACCCTCGAATCCGCCGCGGCTGTCCCATTCACGCGCCCCCTGTCCGGGAGGCATGAGTGTGTCCCATGCGGCGACACCGTCAGAACTCGGATTCGCCGGGAAGTACGCGACGCGTTCGTCTACACCGAATCGGCCGGACCACTCGGACGCACGGTCAGCTGGCATGTATACCTCGCTCTCCTCACGGAGCATGAGTGCCGCGACCGGCTGGACCCCGCTCAGGCCCGACTCCGCCCAGGCCGAGTAGATCGACTGGTCGTCGCGGTAGACGATCGATTCCGTGGTGTTCACGATCCTGAGGTACTGCCCCGCCTGCAGTGCGGTACCGGGGAACGGCTCTGTGACCGTCGTACCCGAGGTGGTGCTGGGCTGCGGAACAGGCGTTGATTGCGGCGTCGGTCGCAGGGTTTCCCTGGGCACCGCCTCGACCTGCGGGCTCGGCGCCGTCAACTGGCTGACGGCCACGACACCCGCCGTCGCCGCGGCCAACCCTGTTACGGCTCCGGCGATCACGAACACCGGGCGGCGGGTGATCCGCTTCCTTTCCGCGCTCACGCCGGCATCGATGCCGTCGAGAAGTCGCGCTCTTGCAGCGGTGATCCGCTCCTCGCTCAGACCAGTGCCCCGGTTGACCTCACGCACTCGCTCGAAAACGTCCATCGACCTCTCCTTCCTGCTCATTCACGACACGGCGACGGCCACTCGGCCGCGCGGGGTCCAGCCGTGTGCGGATCCGATTCATACGTGAACGGACCGTCCCCACCGGGACGCCGAGGGCTATCGCGATCTCCTCATAGGTGAGATCCCCCCATGCATACAGGAGCAACGTCTCGCGATCCTTCGCGGAGAGCGACGCGATCATCGGCGCGAGCTCACGCGTGGAGATCTCCGCGTCGAGACGGGCCACCGTCACATCGAGATCGCCCAGGGAGATGTGCTCTTCTCTGGCCGCAGACGCTGCGCTCGACCGCAGATGCTTGGCTTCTCGCGCCCGATGCTTCTTGATCAGACGGGACGCGATCCCGTACAACCACGGAAGGGCCGAGTCCCAGGCTGTATCGAACGACTTCCGCCGTGCGAATGCGACGAGGAAGGTCTCACTGAGGATGTCTTCGCCTGCATCGGGTCCAAGACGGCGGGCGGCGTAGCCTCCCACCGTCTCGGCATGCCGATCGAACAGTTCGGCGAACGCCCGGGGCTGCCCGAGCGACCGCTGAATGATCTCGCTGTCTGTGCTCACACTATGTATTGCCCTAGAAGGCGAAGACGGTTCGAAACTCACCAGGGCAGCGCGTCCACGATGCTCATCTCGTACCTGACCCGGGTGTCGGGGACATCGCTCGGCATGATCCCCAGCCCGACATCACTGGTCTCCGTGGTCTCGGTGACGAGCCCTGTCCCCACCTCGATCGTCACCGTGTACCTCGTCAGGGAGGTCCCATCGCCCTCGGGCGTTGCAAGCTGTGAGTCGAAGGTGATCGTACGCTGACCTTCCTGCTCCGGCCCGACGGTCGACCCGGGCAGAAGGCTGAGTGCACGGTACATGGCCGCCCGCATCTCGGGGTCGCCCACGTTGAAGGACAGCAGCCCGATGAGCATCCAGCCGACCTTGCCGTCTTCCCAGCCCTCGCGGTCAGGTCCCTGATAGTCACGGATCCACGCGAGCATCGCGTGCGGGTCGCGCGGCATGGTGTCGAAGTACCAGAGCATGTTCTCGGCAGCGCTCTCAGGGAGCCACGGCACCTCGGGGGACAACCGCTGACCTTGTCCGGAGTACTGCAGGAACCTATCCGAGTACGTCCGCGCCAGCTCCTCGTCGCCGAAGATCCTCGTCACCTGGTACGGACCGGTCTCCCGATACCACTGAGAGCGAAGATCTGCAGGGCTGTAATCGGCCCCGCTTCGTTCGATAACCCAGCCGCTCGTCGCCGTTGCTCGCGTTCCGAGGTCCCCCGGTGAGAATCCCTGATCGGCAAGCGTCCGGTCGAAAGTCACCAGGTGCTCCTCCGTCCAACCATGCCGCAGGTACTGTCCGGGTCCCAGAGCAGGCGGAGCAAACTCGGCTGCCGCGTTCGCAGCGCCCTGAAGGATTTCCGGCGCCGTAGCCGGTGTCAGCGTCGGGGCCGGACTCGGCACGTCCGTCACACGTGGTTCAGCTGTAGGCACCGCCTCCACGATCCGAGAGGGAGCGGTGCCGCTGTTCACGACGAGCACGCCCACCGTAATCGCCGCCGCAGCCCCGAGAGCCCCTGCGGCGATGAACCAGGGTCGCCGAGCTGAGCGCGGCCCCGCGGGGCGCCGTTCCTCTCGGATCTCCGTCAGAAGGACGGCCCGCGCCGCGGCGAGATTCTCCTCCTCGCCCTCGATCTCGGGCCTGGTCTGCTCGACCTTCTCAAAGACGTCCAAGGGACTCCCCCTTCTGCTGCAGTTGCTCGAATGCCTGGATCCTCCGGGTGGAGTCCAGCCGTCCGCGAACCCGGTTCAAACGCGATCGCACGGTTCCGACGGGAACGCCGAGTGCCGCCGCGACCTCGTCGTAGCTCATCCCCTGCCAGGCGTACAGCAGCAGGGTCTCGCGGTCCTTCGGCGCGAGGGCCGCTATACGCGCTCTCAAGGTCTCGACCTCGCGCTCGGCGTCGACCCGCGACATCGCGTCGTCCAGACCTCCGAGCGACGAATGATCCTGCTGAGAGACGGACGCTGCGAAAGACCTCCAGTGTTTCGCTTCCACCGCACGATGGCGGCGGATCAAGCGCGAAGCTATGCCGAGGAGCCACGGCGCCGCCGACTCGACGTCTGTGTCGAAATCCGCTCGGCGGCGGAATGCGACGAGGAATGTCTCGCTCAGGACGTCTTCCGCCGCGTGCCGGCCGATGCGATACGTGGCGAAGGCGTTGACGGCGCGCGCGTGTCTGTCGAAGAGCTCGGCGAACACCGCCGGATGCTGAAGAGATCGCTGGATGATCTCGCTATCTGTGGTCACGCTATGTATTGGCCGTGCGCCGCAGAGCGGTTCACGGTTTCTTCGACGACGTCGACGATGCTCCGAGTTCGAGCCGCATCAGGACGCGGGGGAACCCGTCCAGCACGGACCGGGTGTCGGCGGCCCTCTCGAACCCCGCGCTCTCGAACAGCGACCGAGTGCCGACGTATGCCATCGTCAAGTTCACCTTCTCGTCGCCGTTGTCGACGGGGTACCCCTCGATCGCCGGGGCTCCGCGCTCCCTCGCATAGGCGACTGCGCCCTCGACGAGCGCATGCGTGATCCCCTGCTTCCGGTACCCAGGGCGAACCCGGAAGCACCATAGCGACCAGACGTCGAGGTCGTCGACGTGCGGGATCAGCCGGTTTCGGGCGAAGCTCGTCTCACGACGCGGCTGGAGGGCCGCCCATCCGACCGGTTCCCCGTCCAGGTACGCGATCACTCCGGGAGGAGGATCTTGATGGCAGAGTTCACGCACGCGATCGGCACGAGCCTGACCCCTCAGCCCAGCGTTCTCCTTGCTTCCGATGCGATAGCTCAGGCAGAAGCACACGTTCGACGTCGGCTTCCTCGGCCCGACGAGTGTGGCGACGTCGTCGAAATCGGTCGCGGGACGAACCTCGATGGTCATGCGCCCAGTGTCGCGCACCTCACGGACACACGTCCGGCGAGACACGGGGATCATTCCCCGCGCAGCACATCCAGAGCGTGCTCGAAATCCGCGGGATAGGGAGACTCGAACTGCACCCAGTCACCCGTCGTCGGGTGCGCGAAGGCGAGCTGATGCGC
Source organism: Microbacterium sp. Beta (assembly GCF_005502545.1). Classification (NCBI taxonomy): domain Bacteria; kingdom Bacillati; phylum Actinomycetota; class Actinomycetes; order Micrococcales; family Microbacteriaceae; genus Microbacterium; species Microbacterium sp. Beta. The sequence continues at coordinate 44,639 of NZ_SCOG01000002.1, read as the reverse complement.
ATGCAGCCACTGGCGGGTGAGCCCCAGCCGCGCCGACAGCGTCGGGTCGGCGCCGTACAGGGGGTCGCCGACGCACGGGTGCCGGTGCGCAGCCATGTGCACGCGGATCTGATGCGTGCGGCCGGTCTCGAGGTGGATCTCGAGCAGCGATGCGCCGGGAAAAGCCTCGAGGGTCTCGTAGTGCGTGACGGACGGCTTCCCATCCGGGACGACGGCGAACTTCCAGGAGTGATTGGGGTGGCGCCCGATCGGAGCGTCGATCGTGCCGGCGAGCGGGTCCGGGTGCCCTTGGACGACGGCGTGATAGATCTTCTCGACCGTGCGGTCCTTGAACGCCTGCTTCAGCACCGTGTAGGCGTGCTCCGACTTCGCGACGACCATCAGGCCGCTCGTGCCCACGTCCAGCCGGTGCACCACGCCCTGGCGCTCCGGCGCTCCGCTGGTCGAGACACGGAAGCCCGCCGCGGCGAGGGCACCGACGACGGTGGGCCCCTCCCAGCCGAGGGAAGGATGAGCGGCGACGCCCGTCGGCTTGTCGACGACGACGATGTCGTCATCGTCGTAGACGATGCCGAGCTCCGGCACCGCGATCGGGACGATCTTCGGCGCCTCCTTCGGCTGCCATTCGATGTCGAGCCAGCCGCCTCCTCGCAAGCGATCGGACTTGTCGAGCGTGACGCCGTCGAGACGCACTCCCCCGGCGGCGGCGACGTCAGCCGCGAAGGTGCGGGAGAAACCCATCAGCTTCGCCAGGGCCGCATCGACACGCGAGCCGTCGAGACCGTCGGGTACAGGCAGTGACCGCGACTCCACGGTCAACGTCCCTCCGCTGCGGGTGCCGCGCCCTCCGAAGGCGTGTCGTCATCGGCCTTTCGCAGGGGCGCCGCGTCGGCTGCGTCGACCATGTCGTCATCGGTGTCGGTCGCCTCGACCGCCGCTGCGGCCTCGGCCTCGGCCTCGGTCTGCACGAGCTGGTGATCGCGTTCCCGCGTCCCGTCGAAGCGCAGGCCGACCACGACGAGCAGCGCCACGGAGATCATCCCCGTCACGATGAAGACGTCCGCGACGTTGAAGATCGCCGGCATCATCCACGGCATCGAGATCATGTCGACGACATGTCCCACAGGGAATCCGGGCTCGCGGAAAAGACGGTCGCTGAGATTGCCGAGCACTCCGCCGAGAAGGCAACCGAGGACGACAGCCCACAGCCGGGACTTGAGACCGAATGCCTTCCAGACGATCACGCCTGCCACGACCGCGAGGGCGATGGTGAAGATCCACGTGACTTCGGACCCGAGCGAGAAAGCAGCTCCGGGATTGCGCACGTAATACAGCTGAAGGAACTCGCCGAGCACGGGAACCGGCTCCTGATAGGGCAGGTTCTCGATCGTGAGGTACTTCACAAACTGATCGGCGGCCAGCACGAGCGCCGCGAGAATCGCAACGATCGCGCCGGCCGCCGACCGAGGAAGGGGACGGCGTCCTGACAAGAGGGCGCCTTACAGACCGATCGCGGAGACGGGGGTCGAGTCCGTGGAGGTCGACTTCTCGTCAAGCTCGCGGAGCTGGCCCTCGATGTAGCCGCGCAGCTGCGAGCGGTAGTCGCGCTCGAAGTTGCGGAGCTCGGTGATCCGAGCCTCGAGCGTGTTGCGCTCGCGCTCGAGGCGTGCGGTCTCTTCGCGCTGCTTGGCCTCGGCCTCGGTGCGGATGCGAGCGACCTCGGTCTCAGCCTCGGAGATGAGCTGGTTGCGCTTGGCCTCACCCTCGGCCACGTGCTCGTCGTGCAGACGCTGTGCGAGCTCGATGATGCCGGCGGTGGCGGTCGCGGATCCGGTCGGAGCCGGCTCTGCCGGAGCCTCGGCGACAGGAGCGGCGGCGGGGGCCTCGACAGCGGGAGCGGCGGCCTCAGGGGCAGCACCGGACTCGTACGCGGCCAGCTTGGCCTTCAGCTCGACGTTCTCCTCGAGAGCCTTGCGCCACTCGATGACGATCTCGTCGAGGAAGTCGTCCACCTCGTCCGGGTCGAAGCCGTCCTTGAAGCGGACGTGCTGGAACTGCTTGGTGACGACGTCATCCGGGGTAAGTGCCATGGGTGGCTCCTCTTTCGATGAGTTCGATTGCCAGTATCGATGTATGGCGTGGTCGTGATGTGGCGCGAACCCGGGGCGCGCACCTGGGTGCCAGCATAGCCCCCGCGCATCGGTGCCGCGATGTCACGACACTCAGAGAGCGGGAACTCACCGCAGCCGGAACACGGGACACGCCGGTGATTCAGCGGACGAACAGTCGGACGATGTTCATCAGAATCAGGACGATCAGCAGTGTGAGTGCAAACCCGAAGTCGAGCGACAGCGAGCCGATCCGCAGCGGCGGGATGATCCGTCGGAAGAACCGGATGGGGGGATCGGTGAGCGTGTAGACCGCTTCGGCGGCGACGAGGCCGAAGCCCTTGGGCCTCCATTCCCGATTGAACATCGGGATGTAGTCCAGGATCAGCCGCGCGAAGAGCACGATGACGTACAGGAGGAGCACCAGATGAACGATGCTCGCGAGGACCGAGACCAGCTGCACGGGCTACGACTGGTCGAAGCTCGCAGACTCAGCGTCTGCGTGTGCGATGCCCCCGTGACCCGAGACCGCGATGTTCTCCGGCGACAGCAGGAACACCTTCGAGGTCACGCGCTCGATCCGGCCGTAGAGGCCGAGCGAGAGCCCACTCGCGAAGTCGATGAGGCGACGCGCATCGGCATCGCTCATCTGCGAGAGGTTGATGATGACCGGGACACCCTCGCGGAAGCTCTCCGCGATCAACTGGGCGTCACGGTACTGCTTCGGGTGGACGGTGAGGATCTCGTTCACGGCTCCTGCAGACGGCTGGCGGACGGCGACGGGGCGGCGAAGCGGCGTGACGGGGGCCGGTGCCGGCTCCTCGCGGTCACGATCGCGTTCGCGGTGAGCGCGGGCGGGCGCCTGCGCTTCTTCTTCGTAGACCTCTTCCTCGTCGGCGAGGCCGAGATACACCATGGTCTTCTTCAGTGGGTTACCCATCGTGTCCTCCGGTTCGAACGTGTCGGGCTGGTCTGTTCACAGGTTAACCCCGGTCAGGCCGGGGGCCGGTGATTGCGGAACCGATCCGCAGGTGTGTCGCGCCGGCGGCGATCGCCTCGACGAAGTCCCCCGTCATCCCGGCAGAGATCCACGATGCCGAAGGGTCGATCGCACGGACGCTCTCCGCGATGCCGTGCAATCGTGCGAAGGCGGAGGCAGGCTCCTCGTCGAGCGGCGCCACCGCCATCACGCCGCGCAGGCGCAACGACGGCAGCGAGAGGACGTGCTCCGCGAGAGCGACCGCCTGCGCCGGCACCGCTCCCCCGCGGCCGGGATCGTCGGTGAGGTTGATCTGCACCAGCACATCGAGCTGATCGTCATCATCGGCCGCGCGGTGCAGGGCGTCGGCGAAGCGGTCGCGATCGACCGAATGCACGACTGACGCGCTCCGTCGGATCGCACTCGCCTTGTTGGTCTGGCCCTGGCCGATGAAATGCCACCGCAGATCCAGCTCGGTGAGCTCGCTCTCCTTCGCCGACAGCTCCTGCTGACGGTTCTCGCCGACGTCGCGCACTCCGAGCTCGTGCAGATCACGCACCAGCGACGCCGGATGGAACTTCGTCACCACGATCCTGGTGATCTCGTCGTGATTGCGTCCCACGGCTTGCGCGGCTGCGGCGATCCTGTCATCGATCGCCGACAGCCGCGCAGCCAGAGGCGCGAGCCCAGGGCCGTCGACCGGAGAGGTCACTTCAGGAATTCAGGGATGTCGATGTCGTCGTCCGCGAAAGCCGGCTCGATGCTGGTGGTCGGAACGCGCTGGTGGATCGGCTCGGGCTTGACCGGCTCAGGCTTGTTGTCCGTCTCCTCGTCGAGCGCCACCTCGGGGAGCGGAGTCGTCGAGGGCCGGGAGACGACCATCGGGTCCAGCCGCAGCGAGGGCTCACCGCCGTCGAAGCCTGCTGCGATCACGGTCACGCGCACCTCGTCGCCGAGCGTGTCGTCGATGACGGTACCGAAGATGATGTTTGCCTCGGGGTGAGCGGCTTCCTTGACGAGGTCTGCCGCGTCATGGATCTCGAAGATACCGAGGTTGGAACCACCCTGGATCGACAGCAGAACGCCGTGCGCACCCTCGATGCTCGCTTCGAGGAGCGGGGACTCCACAGCCAGCTCTGCGGCCTTGATCGCGCGATCTGCACCGCGAGCGGAGCCGATGCCCATGAGCGCGGAGCCTGCTCCCTGCATCACGGACTTGACGTCGGCGAAGTCGAGGTTGATGAGACCGGGGGTCGTGATGAGATCCGTGATGCCCTGCACACCGGCGAGGAGTACCTGGTCGGCCGTGGCGAACGCCTCGATCATCGAGATACCGCGGTCGCTGATCTCGAGGAGACGGTCGTTCGGCACCACGATGAGGGTGTCGACCTCTTCCTTGAGCTTGGAGACGCCGGCCTCAGCCTGGCTCTGGCGACGGCGCCCCTCGAAGGAGAACGGCTTGGTCACGACACCGATGGTGAGGGCGCCGATGGACTTCGCGATGCGCGCCACGACGGGCGCCCCGCCGGTTCCGGTACCGCCACCCTCTCCCGCCGTCACGAAGACCATGTCGGCCCCGGTCAGCGCCTGCTCGATCTCCTCGGCGTGGTCCTCGGCGGCACGACGCCCCACCTCGGGGTCGGCACCTGCACCGAGACCGCGAGTGAGTTCACGACCGACGTCGAGCTTGACGTCGGCGTCGCTCATGAGCAGCGCCTGCGCATCGGTGTTCACGGCGATGAACTCGACTCCGCGGAGGCCGAGATCGATCATGCGGTTCACGGCGTTGACGCCGCCACCGCCGACGCCGACGACCTTGATCACGGCGAGGTAGTTCTGGTTCTGGCTCATGGCCGGCCTCCGATTATTCGAGCCTGGAAGTGGGTGAACCTTAAACCTCAACTAGAGGTGTAAAGTATTTCCCGGTATTGCGTTCTCTTTGATCGAAGGTAAGCGCCGCCCGGCCGTGCACGCGCGAAGACACGGGCGTGTCGCCTCATTCCCGACGAAAGCGCTCAGCCGACGACGGCGACTTCGGGAGACGTCACGTCGATCGAGCCCGCCGCCGGATTCGCCGCCATCGTCTTCGAGAGCACGACGGCCTTCAGCGCCGACTCCTCCGCACTCCCCCAGACCACCGTCAGCCCGCCGTTGAGGGTGAGGGTCACGTCGTCCGCCGTCGTCGCGCGGACACCGGTCAGAGCGGCGCGGACGTCCGCGGGAAGGGTGCGCACGACGAGGCCAGCGCTCCGGAACGCCGCCGATTCGACACCCCCGACGACGTCGAGCACCGGCTGCCCTGCCGGCTGATCGGAGGTGGTCGAAAGGACCACGCCGGCGGCGTCCACCAGTGTGTAACCGGCGTCGGAGCGGAGCACGCCGACGGGAGTGCGCTCGACTATCCGCACGGTGAGGTCATGCGGCGGGCGCGCTTCGAGGGCGTATGTCTCGATGAGAGGGAAGCCCAGCAACGCGGCCTTCACCTTGCTGGAGTCGACCAGTGCGAGTGGAGTGCCGAGCTGATCCCCCAGTGCCGCCTCGATCGCGGCGGGATCGAGACTCGTGGCACCTTCGACGGTGATCTTCTGCACGGCGAACAGCGGACTGTACGCTGCGGCGACGCTGCCCCCGACCAGCAGCAGTGCGGCGCCGATGCTGCTCAACCAGACGATCCTCCGCCGCCGCGACCTCTGCGTGAAACGCCGGATCTCCGCACGAAGAGCCTTCCGACGCGCACGTGCCGCGCGCCAGACATCCATCGTCGACGTCTGCTGCGGGTCGCCGACCGAGGTGCTGTCCGGCTCCTCGCCGGGTGCCGGGTCAGGAGTCGACGGAGTGTCCTGACCGGCTCCGGGATCGCGTCGCCGCCGACGGGACCTCTCCTCCGGCGCGGCGTCCTTCTCGTCCGGAGACTCCGGGCTGGTCGGAAGCGGTGCGGGCCGGCGCATCGGCTACTCCTCGTCGGTCCGGCGCAGAGAGTCCAGGACCTGCGGGATGATCTGGTAGACGTTGCCGCACCCGAGCGTGACGACGAAGTCGCCGTCTCGCGCGACCGAGGCGGTGTAGTCGGCGGCCTGCTGCCAGTCTGCGACATAGTGGACGCGCGACGGGTCACGGAAGGCACCGCTGACGAGCTCGCCCGTGACACCGGGCACGGGGTCTTCCCTGGCCCCGTAGACGTCGAGCATCACGGTGTGGTCGGCGAACTGCTCCAGGACGTCGGCGAACTCCTGGTACATGTGCTGCGTGCGCGAGTAGGTGTGAGGCTGCTGGATCGCGATGATCCGACCGGACCCGGCGATGCTGCGCATGGCTTCGAGCGCTGCTCGCACCTCCGTGGGGTGGTGCGAGTAGTCGTCGTACACGGTGACCCCACGCTCGACGCCGTGCTGCTCGAGGCGACGCACCGTACCGGCGAAGCCCTCCACCGCACGAACGGCGTCGCCGAGCGGATAGCCGAGGGCGCGGAGAACGGCGACGGCGCCGGCCGCATTGATCGCGTTGTGGATGCCGGGGACGGCGAGCTGCATCCGGGCGTGCTCGTCGCCGTGCGTCAGCGTGGCGGCGACCGGTCCCGCAGCCACGATGTCGGTGACGCGCACATCCGCGCCGTCTGCCTGCCCGAAGGTGAGCACGTTCGGGTGCGACAGGCCCGCACCGACGCGCAGTGCGCCGGCGTCGTCGCTCGAGATCACCACGGCCTCGGTCGCGGCGTCCGCGAACTGCACGAACGCCTGATGGAAGGCTTCGTCGGAGCCGTAGTGGTCGAGGTGGTCGGGGTCGACGTTCGTGATGAGCGCCACAGCCGTGTCGTACAGGAGGAAGGTGCCATCGGACTCGTCTGCCTCGATGACGAAGAGGTCGCCGCTCCCGGTGGCGCTGGACACGCCGAGCTGCTCGATCACGCCGCCGTTGACGAAGTGCGGGTCGACGTCGAGGTCGCGCAACGCCGTGACGATCATGCCCGTCGAGGTGGTCTTGCCGTGCGCACCCGCCACCGAGACGAGGCGCCGCGTGCCGATCAGCCAGTGCAGAGCCTGGGACCGGTGGATGACGTGGAGGCCCCGCTCCTTGGCGGTGACGAACTCGGGATTCTCCGGCCAGATGGCGCCGGTGTGCACGACCGTGTCGGCATCACCGAGGTGGGCGGCATCATGACCGACGTGGACCGTCGCCCCCGCGGCGGCCAGCGCCCGCAGGTTGTCGCTGTCTGCGCGGTCGCTGCCGGACACGCGGATGCCCGCGTCGAGGAACATCTTGGCGAGTCCGCTCATCCCGGATCCACCGATGCCGATGAAGTGCGCGGAGGTGATCGTCTCGGGAATGGGGAGGGAGAGGTCGGGTCTGATCATGTCCGCTTCAGTCTACTTTTCTTCCGCTTCGTGGACGCGTCAGGCAGCCGCGAGCGCACGGTCGATGAGGGTGATGACGTTCTCGGTTCCTGCGCGGGTTCCGGCCGTCTGGGCAGCGGCAGCCATCTCCGCGATCCGCGCCGGGTCTTCGAGCAGCGGCACCACGATGCGCCGCACGGCATCGCCGTCGAAGGTCGCATCGTCGAGCAGCTCGGCAGCTCCGGCAGCGACGGCCGATGCGGCGTTCAGGCGCTGCTCGCCGTTTCCCACGGAGTACGGGACGTAGAGCGCGGGTATCCCCAGCGCGCTCACCTCGCTCACGGTCGCCGCACCGGAACGGGAGACGATCAGATCCGCGACGGCGAAGGCAAGATCCATGCGGTCGACGTAGCGGCGCAGCACGTAGCCGTCCGTACCGGGATCTGCCAGATCACTGCGCTCACCGGTCACGTGCAGCAGCTGCCATCCGGCGTCGAGGACGTCTCGCCATGAATCAGCGAGCGCCTCATTGAGTCGCTGCGCGCCCAGCGAGCCGCCGAAGACCAGGAGGACGGGCCGTTCGGGGTCGAGACCGAAGTAGTCCGCCGCTTCAGCGCGCGACGCCGCGCGGTCCAGAGCGATGACCTCTTGGCGCAGAGGCATGCCGACGACCTCGCCACCACGAAGCGGGGTCCCCTCGAACGCGACGCCGACGGCAGCTGCCCGCCGCGCACCGAGCACGTTCGCCAACCCCGGCTTGGCATTGGCCTCGTGCACGACGAACGGCACGCGCTCACGGCGAGCAGCGACATAGGCAGGCGCGGAAGCGTATCCCCCGAAGCCGACGACCACGTCGATGCCGTGCTGACGGATATGGGCGCGCACCTGGGAGACGGCGCGACGGAACCGTGCGGGGAACGACATCGCCTGCTTGTTCGGTCGGCGCGGGAACGGCACCTTGTCGACGATGAGGAGCTCGTAACCGCGTGCAGGGACCAGACGGGATTCGAGCCCCTCGGCAGTGCCGAGCACGAGAACGGTGGCCTCGGGATCGCGGGCGCGGAGGCCATCGGCGACCGCGAGCAGGGGATTGACGTGACCGGCGGTGCCACCGCCGGCGAGGAGATACGAAGTCACCTGGTGACCCTACCCCGCTCAGCTGGTCGCTTCTCGGTCACAGGGATCGTGCGCGCGAATGCGAGCAGCACACCGCACGCGATCAGCACGGCGAGCAGAGCGGTGCCGCCCTGCGACATGAATGGGAGCGGGACACCCATGACGGGGAAGACGCCGATGACGACGCCGACGTTCATGACGGCCTGGCCGACGATCCACACGGTGATGCCGCCGGCCGCCACCCGGATGAAGGGGTCGGAGGTCTTGCGGATGATATGGAACGCGCCGATCGTGAAGAACGTGAAGAGGGCGAGAACGACGATGCACCCGATCAGTCCCAGCTCCTCGCCGACGATGGCGAAGATGAAGTCGTTGCCCGCCGCAGGGAGCCACCCGTACTTCTCCTGCGAGTTGCCGAGACCGAGACCGAAGATGCCACCGGTCGCCATTCCCCAGATCCCGTGGATCGACTGGTAGCAATCGGTGTAGTAGAGCGCCATGTTGTCGCACGTCGCGGTGATGCGCCGCATGCGATCCTCGCTGGACAGCGCATAGGCGAGCACGGCGACGACGCCGAGGATCAGCGGGATGATGAACAGCCGGAGCTTGACCCCCGAGAAGAACAGACAGCCGAGCAGGATGAGCACCAGGACCATCGCCGTGCCGAGGTCCTTCCCCGCGAGGACGGTGCCGATCGCCAGTGCCCCGACCGGGATCACCGGGATGAAGACGTGATGCCAGGTTCCGAGCATCGCGCGCTTGCGTAGCAGCACGGCCGCGATCCACAGGGCGAGAGCGAGCTTGAGGAACTCGGACGGCTGGAGCGTGAAGCCTGCGATCCGGATCCAGTTCCGGTTTCCGCCGTCTTCGATCCCGAGCGGGGTGAACACCAGCATCTGCAGGGCCACGGCGCCGAAGAGTGCCGGCCACGCCATCCGCTTGAGGAACTCGATCGGCAGGCGGCTGATCAGGAACATCAGCGGGATGCCGAGGAGTGCGAAAACCCCTTGACGAAGCACACCGTCCAGCGGATTGACGCCCTTGGACACGGCGGTGGCGCTGGTCGCCGACAACACCATCACGAGGCCGAACAGAGTGAGCAGCAGGGCGGTGGACGCGATCAGCAGGAACTCGGTCGACACCGGGGTGAACCGGCGTCCGAGCGAGACCCTGGCAGCGAGACCGCCGGCTTCAGAGCGCGGAGGGCGGGATACCTGTGTCATCGGCACTCCCCCGGTCGATCCAGTCCCGCACCGCCTCGGCGAAGCGATGGCCCCGTTCCGCGTAGCCGGAGAACTGATCGAAGGATGCCGCCGCCGGGGCCAGCAGGACTGTTCCCTCGTCGTCGACGATTCCCGCGGCGATCTCCACGACACGGTTCATGACCTGTCCAGTGTCACCAGCATCGACCTCGAACACCGGCACCCCGGGCGCGTGTCGCCGGAATGCCGTGACCACGGCAGAGCGCTCGACGCCGATCACGACGGCCGCCCGGGCTGTCGTCCCGACGTCGGCGACGAGGTCGGAGATGTCGACCCCCTTCAGATCCCCGCCGAGCACCCATACGGCTCCGGGGTACGCGCGCAATGATGACGCGGCCGCATGCGGGTTGGTGGCCTTGGAGTCGTCGATCCACGTGATGCCGCGATGCCGCGCGATCACCTGGATGCGGTGAGGATCGAGGCGGAAGGACTGCAGGGCCGTGTGGATGGCCTCGGGCTCGACGCCGAGCGACCGCGCCAAGGCGCTCGCTGCGAGGATGTTCTGCACGATATGGGGAGCGGCGAGACCCGCAGCCTCGAGGTCGGCGACGGTCGTCAGCTCGAGAGCGCTGCGAGACCGGTCGTCGAGGAAGGCCCTGTCGACGAGAAGGCCCTCCACCACGCCGAGGTCGCTCGGACCGGGGATCCCCAGGTCGAAGCCGATCGCCCTAGCGCCTTCGACGACCTCCGCCTCCTCGACCATCTGCCGTGTGGCCTCGTCCGCCTTGTTGTAGACGCACGCGATCCGGGTGTTGCGGTAGACCACGGCCTTCGCGTCGCGGTAGGCCCGAGCGCTCCCATGCCAGACGAGATGATCGTCGGCGAGGTTGAGGCACACGGACGCGTAGGGGAAGAGCTCCCCCTCGGCCCGCGACTGCCCCAGGTACCAGAGCTGATGGCTGGAGAGTTCGACCACGAGGACGTCGAACCCTGCGGGGTCGCGTACCGCGTCGAGCACCGGCACACCGATGTTGCCGCACGGAGCCGCACGCAGTCCTCCCTCGACGAGGAGGGTGGCTGTCAGCTGGGTCGTCGTGGTCTTGCCGTTCGTGCCCGTGATGAGCACCCAGTCCGCCGGTGTGCCGTCGGAGCGCAGGACCTTGTCACGGACGCGCCAGGCGAGTTCGACGTCTCCCCAGATCGCGACATCCGAATCCTGCGCCCATCGGATGACCGGGTGCGACGGCGAGAACCCCGGCGAGGCGACGATGACCTCGGGGGCGAACTCGACCAGCACGGCAGGGACTTCTGCAAGCGGACCCAGCTCGAGCCGGGCGCCGATGACAGGAAGCAGACGCTCGTACTCCTCTTCGGCGGCTTCGCTCAGCACGAGCACGTCCGCGCCGAGTTCGGCCAGCGTGTCGGCGACCGAGAACCCGGTCATGGAGAGGCCGAGCACGGCGACCCGCAGGCCGCTCCAGTCGGCGTTCCAGCTGGTGAGGCCTGCCAGCCGATCAGTCGACACGGGTCAGCCATTCGACGTAGAACAGACCGACGGCAGAGACGGCGAGCAGCCCGGCGATGATCCACATGCGGACCACGATCGTGACCTCGGACCAGCCGCGCATCTCGAGGTGGTGGTGGAACGGGCTCATCAGGAACAGCCGCTTGCCGCGCGTGATCTTGAAGTATGCGCGCTGCAGGATGACCGAACCGGAGGACAGGACGAAGACACCGGCGATCACGAGCAGGAGCAGCTCGGTCCGGGTCAGGATGGCCATCGCGGTGATGACACCACCGATCGCCATGGATCCGACGTCGCCCATGAAGACCTTCGCCTTGGGGGCGTTCCACCACAGGAATCCGATCAGGCTGGCGGCGAAGGACGCGGCGATGATCGCCAGGTTGAACGGGTCGCGCACTTCGTAGCATCCGCCCAGGGCATCGGGGTCTCCGCCGATGCAGGGCTGCTTGAACTGCCAGAAGGCGATGAGGCTGTACGCGCCGACGACGATGACGCCGGCTCCGGCCGCGAGACCGTCGAGACCGTCGGTCAGGTTCACGCTGTTCGAGGTGGCGACCCCGATGATCGAGATCCACACGAGATAGAGGATCCACCCGAGGATCACGCCGAAGGCGAAGAGGTTGAGCCAGGTGATGTCGCGGAACAGGGAGATCGCGGAACTCGCCGGCGTCTGGCCCCATTTGTTCGGGAAGTTCAGCGCGACGATGCCGAAGGGGATCATGACCAGCAGCTGACCGATCACCTTGCGCCAGCCCGACAGTCCGAGACTGCGCTGGCTGCGCACCTTCATGTAGTCGTCGATGAACCCGACGGCACCGAAACCGACCATCAGCCAGATCACGAGCAGCGCCGAGAGCGCCGGCACCTCTCCGCTGACCAGAACACCGGTGAAGTAGCCCACCATCGAGCCGACGATGAAGATGACGCCGCCCATCGTCGGCGTTCCGCGTTTCGCTTCGTGGCTCGGGTTGTGGACGGACTCCGGGGTGCGGATCACCTGCCCCCAGCCCCACTTCCGGAAGAGCCGGAGGAAGACGGGGGTCAGGAACAGGGTGAAGGCGAGCGAGATCGCCGCCGACATGATGAGAGACCTCACGAGAACAATTCTCCCAGACGATCGCCGAGATGCCGGAGGCCCACGGAGTTGGATGACTTCACGAGCACGCGATCGCCGTCGCGGAGCTCGGTGCGCAGATACTCGAACGCCGCGTCCTGGTCGGGCAGATGCACAGCCTCGCTGTCCCACGAGCCCTCTCCGACGGCGGCGAGATACAGCCGTCGCGCCTCAGCGCCGACGACCACGATCCGCTGGATGTTCAGACGCACGGCGAGCAGCCCGATCCGGTCGTGCGCCTCCCCCGCGCTCTCCCCGAGCTCGCTCATGGCACCGAGGACGGCGACCGTGCGCTCTTCGGGGCCGGTGATCTGCGCGAGAGTACGCAAGGCAGCGGCCATGGAATCCGGGCTGGCGTTGTAGGCGTCGTTGATGATCCGCACGCGGTCGTTGCCCAGGGGCTGCATCCGCCACCGTTCGGCGATCTCGACGGCCTCCAGACGAGCCACGGCATCGACGGGCGAGACGCCGAGGACCAGCGCCGAGGCGATCGCTGCCAGAGCGTTGGAGATGTGGTGAGCCCCGAGGACCCGGAGCCGCAGGGGCAGGCTCTGCCCGCCGACCTCGACGATGCAGGAGGTGCCGGAGGCCGACACCTCGATGTCGCGGGCCCGCACATCGGCCGTCGGGCCCTGGCCGAAGCCGACCGTGCGCAGCCCGCGGGAGTCCGCGAGCTCTCGCATCGCCGCGACTCTGGGGTCGTCGACGTTCAGGACGGCAGTCCCCGGCACCCGGGCCGCCGCGACGAGCTCGGCCTTGGCCTTCGCCGTCGCTTCGATTCCGCCGAAGCCGCCGGCGTGCGCCATGCCGACCATCAGCACCACAGCGATGTCGGGCTCCACGAGGCCGGCGAGGTGGGCGATGCTTCCCGGAGCCGCCGCTCCGAACTCGCTCACGAGGTACCGCGTGCTCTCCGTGACACGAAGCATGGTGACGGGAGCGCCGACTTCGTTGTTGAACGACTTCACGGGCGCGACGGTCTCGCCCTCGTCCTCGAGGATGCGTGCGAGGAAGTTCTTGGTGGTGGTCTTGCCGTTGGATCCCGTGATGCCGACGATGCGGAGCCGACCTGCGGCTCGGACCCGCGCGACGACATCTCTGGCGAGTGCGCCGAGTGCGGTGACGGCATCCGCGACGATGATCTGGCTCACCGCGATGTCGACGGGATGCTCGACGATGGCCAGCACGGCGCCCGCCTCGACGGCGGATCCGACGAATCGGTGGCCGTCGGTCTCGGCTCCGGGTTTGGCCACGAAGATCGAGCCGGGGCCCATCATCCGCGAATCCGTGTCGACCAGGCCATCGACCACGGTCTCGGGTGTGTCTGGTGCGACCACGCGAAGATCACCGCCGACTGCGGCGGCGATCTCAGCGAGCGTCAGGGCGATCATGTCATCTCCATGCGCGGCTCTCGCCGACTATCCGAACTTGGGGAGGAGCTCGTCCATCGGGACAGAGGACGGCATCACGCGATAGGTTTTCATCACCTGCGTCATCGCCTTCTGGAAGGCGGATGCGGTGGCCGCGGACGATACAACCTTAGTCGGCTCGTCGAGGGTGACCACGACGACGTACTGCGGATCGTCGACCGGTGCGAAGCCCACCATGCTGGTGTAGTACACCCCGGACTTGTATCCACCGTTGCCGTCGGAGACCTGGGCAGTACCCGTCTTGCTGGTCACGCGGTAGCCCGGCACCTGGATGCGCTCCGCATTGCCGCCCTGCACCGCGACGTTCTCCAGCATCCGGGTGAGCTCGCCGGCCGTCTGCTCCTTGATGATCTGCTCGTGCTTCGGATCTGCCGGTGTGGTGACCTTGCCGTCGGATCCCGTGCACGACTCGACGAGCGAGAGATCGATCTTCTCTCCGCCGTTGGCGATCGCCTGGTAGGCGCCGGCGAGCTGGGCTGCCGTCACCGTGAAGTACTGGCCGAACGTGGTCGTGTACAGCGACTGGCTGTCCCAGTCCTTGACAGGGTGCAGGATGCCGCCGACCTCGGACGGGAAGTCGAGCGTCTTGTCGCCGACCCCGAACCGCTCGAGGTAGTCGTAGCGGACCTCGGGACTCACCATGGTGCCGAACTTCGACAGTGCGACGTTCGACGAGTCGATGAGTCCGCCGGCGAGGGTGTAGTTGTAGGCGGGGTGGGTGAAGGCGTCGTTGACGACGGCGCCGTTCGGGAACTTCTCGCGAGAGGCCGCGCTGACGGTGCTGTAGGGGGTGAGGCCGGCGCCCTCGATGGCCGCGGCCGCGGTGATCGCCTTGAACGTCGAGCCCGGCTCGAAGTCCCTGTGGAAGATCTGGCTGGCCCTCGTCGCCGGTGTCGAGGCATCGAGATCGTTGGGGTCAAGCGCGGGCCATTCGGCCGCCGCCCTGATCTTGCCGGTCTTCACCTCGACCACCGTGACCGTGCCGCCCTCGGCGCCCTGGGTCTGCGCCTCCTCGGCGATCATCTGCTGCAGGTACCAGTTGAGATCGCTGTTGATGGTCAACTGCACGGAGCCGCCGTTCACGGCGTCGACCGTGCGCTCGCTCCCGGGGATCACGACCCCGTCCTTGCCGATGCGATAGCTCTCCTCGCCGTCGACGGGCGCGAGGCAGGAGTCGTCCAGCTGCTCCACGCCGGCCTGCGCCTCGCCGGAGCTGTCGAGGTAGCCGAGGAGGTTCCCGGCGACCGCGCCGTTCGGGTAAACCCGGGTCTCACGCGCCTTGAGTGCGAGATAGGAGCCGACTCCCAAGTCCCTCAGCTTCATGTACTGCTCGGTGTTCAGCCCCTTCTTGAGGGGTGCGTACTGGCTGTTCGGGTTCTCGGCGAGGGCGTTCGACACCAGCGCACGCACTTCCTCCCCGGACTGCCCGGTGATGGCCGCGATCTTCTCGGAAGCCTCGGCCCACGGCAGCTTGGGGTCGTTCTCCTCCATGAGCATGATGACCTGGGGGCTGAGCTGAGCGTCGTAGACCATCACGCTGGAGGCGAGCACTGTCCCGGAGGAGTCGACGATCGATCCGCGCTGTCCGGAGATGGCCGAACTCGCCCCGATGTGCTCGAGAGAGTCGGAGACATGCTCGTCGGCGCTGACCACCTGGATGTCGACCAGCCGCACGACGAAGGCGCACAGCACCGAGAGGATGACGGCGAGGGCGACGACTGTGCGTCGCCGCGGTCCGCGGGTGGCTCGTGTCGTCATGGGATCTCTCCGTCGATCGTGGGTGTCAGTGCGTCGTGGGGCTCGGCAGGCCGTCGGTGATCGGCGGCGGAAGCTCTTGTGTCGGCTGCTCGGTCGTCGCTGCGCCGTCCGTCTCCTGTGCAGGAGGAGGCGGCGGTTCCACGATGAGCGAGTTGCTCACGGCTCCGACGCCGTCAGGGTTGACCGTAGAGGTCCAATCGGCGCCGTCGCCGGTACCGAAGACGGCTCCATCGCTGAGGCGCAGATACGACGGCGATCCGGCGACCACCATTCCGAGTCCGGCCGCGCTGCTCGCGAGCACCTGCGGGGAGCTGACCCCGGTCAGTTCCTCCTGGAGAGCGTGCGTCTTGAGGTTGAGTTCGCGCTGCTGCGACGAGAGACTGGCGAGGGTGAACGAGTCCTGGGTGATCGCGAGCGAGAGCGCGATCTGCGCGGCGCCGATCGCGAGCGCTCCCCCCAGCGCGACGAGCGCATAGGCGAGCTTGGGCTTGCGGCGGGCGGCGGGATGCGTGACCGGCTGCAGCTTCCGCTGCGGAGTCTTCTCCGGCGCGACCGGCTGTACCGGCTTCCGGACGACGGCGTTCAGGCTCATGCGCTCTCCCGCAGCTTCTCGGCGGCGCGCAGACGCACCGGGATCGCCCGCGGGTTGCGCGCGCGCTCATCATCGTCGGCGAGTTCTGCGCCCTTGGTCAGGATGCGGAATCGCGGGGCGTGTTCGGGGAGTTCGACCGGAAGACCGGCAGGTGCGGATGAGGCGGCCGCGGCGGCGAACGCCTGCTTCACGAGGCGGTCTTCGAGCGACTGATACGACATCACGACGATGCGTCCTCCGACGCTGAGCGCATCCATGGCCGAGGGGATCGCGTCGGCCAGCACATTGAGTTCCGTGTTGACCTCGATGCGCAGCGCCTGGAAGACGCGCTTGGCGGGGTGCCCCGCTCGTTGCGCGGCAGCGGGAGTGGCCGCGATGAGGATGTCGACGAGCTCGCCCGACCGCGTGATGGGCTGCTTCTGACGTGCCTCGATGATGAAGCGGGCGTAACGGCCGGCGAGCTTCTCCTCGCCGTAGCGCTCGAAGATGCGACGGAGGTTGCCTTCGCTGTACGTGGCGATGACATCGGCGGCGGTGACGCCCTTGGTCTGGTCCATCCGCATGTCGAGGGGAGCGTCCTTGGAGTACGCGAAGCCGCGCTCGGCCTCGTCGAGCTGCAGGGAGGACACCCCGAGATCGAACAGGATGCCGGACGCGCCCTGCGCATGCAGGCCGATCTCGTCATACACCGTGTGTACGAGAGTCACACGGTCTCGGAATCGTGCCAGTCGCTCCCCCGCGATGCGCAGCGCATCGGTGTCTCGGTCGAGCCCGACCAGACGGATGTTCGGGAAGCGTTCGAGCAGCGCCTCCGAGTGGCCGCCCATGCCGAGGGTGGCGTCGACGAGGACCGCACCGTCCGCGTGAAGGGAAGGAGCGAGCAGCTCGACACAGCGGTCGAGCAGGACGGGGGTGTGGATGTCTCGGAGGTTCATGATCTTTCTCGGGGTGACCTTCGGCTCTGATCCCCCTCCGCTTCTCGACCCGGCACCGGGGAAGTGTGTCGGGGCGGGAGCGGCGGGGCATCACAGCCGTGGTCAGAAGAGTCCCGGAATCACCTCCTGCTCGAGGTCGGAGTAGGTCTCCTCGCCGGCGGCGAGGTAGGCGTTCCAGCTCTCCGCGTCCCAGATCTCGGCGTGGGCGCCGACTCCGGTGACGATGAGTTCCTTCTGCAGACCTGCGTACTGACGCAGGTGCGCCGGGATGGTGATGCGGTTCTGGCTGTCTGGCATCTCCGCGCTGGCTCCGGAGAGGAACAGGCGCATGAAGTCACGCGCCTGCTTGTTGGCGAGCGGTGCCTGCCGGATCCGCTCGTGCATCGCCTCGAACTCGGCCGTGCTGAACACGTAGAGGCACCGTTCCTGCCCTCGGGTGACGACGATGCCGCCGCCGAGGTCTTCGCGGAACTTCGCAGGAAGGATGACCCGTCCTTTGTCGTCCAGCTTCGGAGAGTGCGTACCCAGCAACATCGGCCACCACCCCCTCTGCGTCCGGCCAACTCGAGGTGCGCCCCACTTTACTCCACTTTCCTCCACATACCTACGACCAATCCGCAGACGATCGCGGCCAGCGCGAGCGGGCATGCCAAAAAACCGCGAGATTCCGCGGTGGAGGAAGGTGGAGGATGAGTGGAGGGATCTCCCGGGTCAGCGGCCGACCCTCCCCCGCCCGGCGTTAACGACCGAAGCCCGGATGCTGAGCATCCGGGATTCGGTGGTGAAGATGTGAGAGAGGTCAGTGACCGTCTTGGCGTCGATCCCATCGATCGTTCATACGATCCATGAACGACGCGGATTCCTGTCGCTTCGGTGCGGAGTGCTCTCGCGGTGCCGTCGCGGTCGTCCGCCGAACGGGCGTCACGGCCACCATGACTCCGGCGAGCATCGCCGCGAAACCGACGACGCCGACGACGATTCCCCAGACACCGCCGAGGATGACGCCGGCGACCAGACCACCGACACCGGCGAGCAGCAGGAGCGCACCGTAGACGAGATTTCGGTAGCTCAGAGCTCGGTCACCGGACGGCGCGGTCACGACGTCGGCATCATTGTGAAGGAGATGGCGTTCCATCTCGTCGAGCAGACGCTGCTCCTGTTCGGAGAGTGGCATTTCGTCCCCCTCGGGTATCGTGCCTTCCATTCTACGCGCGCGAAGGCGTCCGGGGCTAGCAGTTCGACCCACCCTTGCTTTACGTATGCTGGGAGTCGTGCCGTCCTCCTCCCCCGTCCCCGACGCCGTCGCCGCACACCTCGACCACTTCCTCTCGCGGATGCGGGACGAAGCGACGGACTACGGTCCGGACGCGGCGGCGTTCCTCGACGCGGCCGCCGGCACCCTCGACGGCGGCAAACGCCTGCGTGCGCGCTTCTGCCATGCGGGTTGGCGTGCCGTCTCGGCTTTCAGAGACCGCGACGCGACAGAGCCCGACGCGCTGTGGGACATCTGCACCGCGCTGGAAATCTTCCAGTCCGCGGCGCTCGTCCACGATGACCTGATCGACAACTCGGACACACGCCGTGGCCGCCCTGCCGCGCACCGTGCCCTCGAGGCCTCCCACCGCGCCGCGGGATGGGCGGGCGACGCAGACGCCTTCGGCCGCGCCTCAGCGATCCTCCTCGGCGATCTCCTCGTCGCCTGGAGCGATGACCTGCTGGAATCGGCCCTCGACGGGCAGCCGCACGCACGCGCCGTGCGTTCCGAGTACGCGAGGATGCGGAGGGATGTCACGACCGGTCAGTTCCTCGACATCGCCGAGGAATCGGCGTGGAGCGTGAACGACGGGAGCCTGCACGCGGAACGGGCGTTGCGCGTGGCATCGCTCAAGTCCGCGAGGTACAGCATCGAGCAACCTCTGGTTCTCGGCGGCGCGTTCGCCGGGGCCGAGCCTGATCAGACGGAGGCGCTGCGCCGCTTCGGACATCCCGTCGGCATGGCCTTCCAGCTGCGCGACGATGTGCTCGGAGTGTTCGGCGACCCGTCCGTCACGGGCAAGCCGACCGGGGACGACCTCCGGGAGGGCAAGCGAACCGTCCTGATCGCTCTCACCAGGCAGACGCTGGACGCGTCCGCGCGGAACCTGCTGGACGAGATGCTGGGCGACCCGGAGCTCACGCCGCAGCAGGTGACGTTCCTCCAGGCCACCATCCGCGACTCGGGGGCCGTGGATCAGCTGGAGGCGATGATCACCGGCTATGCCCGCGACGCCGATCGCGCCCTGTCAGGCGCCCGACTGGACAACGCCGCGGTCGGTGAGCTGCGTGATCTCGCACGAGCGGCGACGGTGCGCTCGGCCTGACGGATCAGGCGAGCGTGCGCGCCAAGCGCCGCACGGAACTCTTGTGCCCGGCCAGCAGGGCGTCGATCGGGGAACGCCCCAGGCTCTCCTCCTCCGCGAGGAGCCAGTCGATCAGCTCGTCGTCGGTGAACCCGGCGTCCTGAAGCACGATCACGGTGCCACGCAGTGAGCTCAGCGGGTGTCCGTCGACGATGAAGACGGACGGCACCGCGAATGCTCCGTTGCGACGAGAGCCGACGAGATAGTGCTCATCGATCAGACGGCGCACACGGCCGAGGGGTTCGTCGAGCACCTCGACGAGGTCGGGCATCGTCAGCCACTCGACGGCGGCAGGGGTTCCGGCAACGTTCTCAGACACGTCGCCCACTATCTCACCTCCGGATGATCTGCGCATGTCGGCACTCCAGTCACACTGTTCACTTGCGTCACTTCTGTTGACTTCTGTTTACATCCGTGTCAGCGTGAAAAGCTCGAAAAAAGGGGGCAGACCTTGACTCTGAAGACCGCCACACGGCGAACGCGACACCTGCAGATCGGAGTGCCTGCAGCGGTGCTCGGAGCACTGGCGACCACTCTCACCGCTGCGCCGGCCGGAGCGACTGTGCACGCGGACACGACTGCCGTCGAGCGGCCTCGCCTTCTTCCAGCACGCGTCGCACCCGCCGAGGCCGCACCATCGACCTACCGCGTCCAGCCCGGCGACACGGTTTCGGCGATCGCCTCGCGCTTCGGATTGCGCACGGTCGATGTCCTGACCTGGAACGGACTCTCCTGGCGCTCGGTGATCCACCCCGGCCAGACACTCACGCTCGCGCCCTCGGTCGCGCCGGCAGCCCCTGCGACGCCCCAAGCCTCTGCTCCCGCGGCCGCCGCGACGCATCAGGTCGTCTCCGGCGACACCGTGTACGCCATCGCCCGGAAGTACGGGACCTCCGTCGATGCCGTCCTCGCGGCAAACGGGCTCACACGCGCCTCGGTGATCTACCCCGGCCAGAACCTCGTCATCAGCGGCTCGGTCGGCGCGCCGACTGCTGCCGCTCCCATAGCGGCCGCGGCGCCGACCCCGGCTCCGGCCCCGGCGTCCGCCGCGTCCCATACCGTCGTCGCAGGCGACACCCTGTTCGGCATCGCGCAGAAGTACGGCACCACCACGCAGGCGCTGTACGCCGCGAACGGTCTCGGGCCGTCGTCGATCATCTACCCGGGCCAGGCCCTCTCCCTCCAGGGCACGCCGCCGACAGCGCCTGCACCGGCCCCGTCGGCGACCCCCTCGGCGGCGAGTGGCCCGCAGACAGCGGTGCTGACGGCCGAGCAGGCCTCGAACGCCGCGCTCATCATCCGCGTCGGCCGCGAGATCGGGGTGTCCGATCGGGCGATCGCGATCGCTCTCGCCACCGGCATGGTCGAGTCGGGTCTGCGAAATCTCGACTGGGGCGACCGCGACTCACTCGGCATCTTCCAGCAGCGTCCGAGCACCGGCTGGGGAACGCCGGCCCAGATCATGGACGCCGATCGGAGCACTCGCGTGTTCTACGGAGGGCAGAGCGACCCCAACGGCCAGGTGACCCGCGGGCTTCTCGACATCCCCGGCTGGGAGAACATGGCCTTCACCGACGCTGCTCAGGCGGTCCAGATCTCGGCCTATCCCGAGAGGTACGGACAGTGGGAGGCGCAGGCATATGCCTGGCTCGCGCTCCACGGTTGACGACATCCGGGAAAACCCGCAGGTGCGAGGGGTGAGCCGCTCCCCTGTCTTTCAGGCAGTTCTCCATAGAATTCTGACGTGACGACCAATCAGCAGGCCGACCCCCTCATCGGGCGGCTTGTCGACGGCCGGTACCGCGTCCGCGCTCGCATCGCTCGGGGTGGCATGGCGACGGTGTACGTCGCGACCGACCTCCGCCTCGAACGACGCATCGCTCTCAAGGTGATGCACGCGCACCTCAGCGACGACTCCGCTTTCCAGAGCCGCTTCATCCAGGAGGCGAGAGCCGCTGCCCGCCTGGCCGACCCCCATGTCGTGAATGTGTTCGACCAGGGGCAGGATGGCGAACTCGCCTATCTCGTGATGGAGTACCTCCCCGGCATCACGCTGCGTGAGCTCCTCCGCGAGCAGAAACGTCTGACGATCCCGCAGACCATCACGATCATGGACGCGATCCTGGCGGGCCTCTCTGCGGCACACCGCGCGGGGATCGTGCATCGCGATGTGAAGCCGGAGAACGTCCTCCTCGCGGAAGACGGTCGCATCAAGATCGGCGACTTCGGATTGGCACGGGCGACCACCGCGAACACCGCGACCGGACAGCAGCTGCTCGGGACGATCGCCTACCTCGCCCCCGAACTCGTCACGCGCGGCACCGCCGATGCCCGCAGCGACATCTACGCCCTCGGCATCATGCTCTACGAGATGCTGGTCGGCGAACAGCCGTACAAGGGCGAGCAGCCGATGCAGATCGCGTTCCAGCACGCCACGGAATCGGTACCGCGTCCCAGCGTGCGCAATCCTGCCGTACCGGAGCAGCTCGACGAGCTCGTGCTCTGGGCCACCGAGAAGTCACCGGACGATCGACCGGACGATGCCCAGCAGATGCTCGAGCGCCTGCGGGAGATCGAGCGCGACCTCGGCATCGCCCCGACCACGGCCAGAGCCACCGCCCCGCAGCACAGCCACGGTGATTCCGGAGACCTCACCAAGGTGATGCCGGGCACCATGCCCCCCGCCGACCCTACGGCTCCCGTCCCTGCGACACTGGACAACGCGACGCTCCTGCGCAGACGCGCATCCAAACGTCGCGCCCGCGGTGCCTTCCTGCTCGCTCTCGTCCTGCTGCTCGCGGTGCTCGCCGGCGGGGTCGGCTGGTGGTTCGGTTCCGGCCCTGGTTCGCTCATCGCCGTACCAGCCGTCGCCGGCGGCACGTACGACGCGGCAGCAGCAACCCTGACCGAAGCCGGGTTCGTCCCCACGCAGAAGGACGAGTTCTCCATCGACATCCCCGCCGGAACGGTGATCGAGACCGATCCGGCCGAGGGCGTGCGCCTCGACAAGGGCGCCTCGGTCTCCGTGATCGTTTCCGCAGGACCGGCGTCCCACACCCTCGATCCGCTGAACGGACGCGCCGAGCAGGATGCGCGCGACTACCTGGCCGGACTCAACGTCAATGTCACGGACACCTCGCTCCTGCTCTTCTCCGACGCCGACGCCGGCATCGTCATCAACGCCTCCGTCACGCCCAGGGCGGGCGGGGAGTCATACATCTGCGGCGACGGGTGCGAGATCTTCGAGGACGACACCGTCGAGCTGTTCGTCTCGGCCGGCGAGTTCCCCGACGTCGCCGGCATGTCGGTCGACAAGGCGACCTCCACCCTCACGGACAAGGGACTCACCGTCACCGCCGACCCGCAGTACGTCTTCAGCGACAGCGTGTCCAAGGATGTGGTGATCGGGGTCGCCGATCGCGCAGAAGAGGGCAACTGGCGGCCGGGAGACAGCGTGCAGCTGATCGTCTCGAAGGGCCCGGAGCTCTTCCCCGTGCCCGACGTCTCGGGCAAGACCCTGAACGAGGCGAAGAAGATCCTCTCGGACAAGGGTTTCAAGTCGACCTACGCCGCCTGGGGAGACCTGCCCGGTTTCGCCGAGATGGCCAAGGTCACGGGCCAGGATCCGGGCTCGGACAAGTCCCTCCCGCGTGGCGGCACCGTGAACCTCTCGATTCAGCTCAGCGGCTGAGAGGCCCTACCCGTTCGGTCGAGCGCTCGCATGTGCGACGAAGAACGAAAAGGAGCCGCCCTCCCCGATGGTCTCGGGGAGGGCGGCTCCTTTTCGTCCCGTGTGGGAGGTCAGCGCTTCTCGAGCTCCTCCGCCACCAGGAAGGCGAGCTCGAGCGACTGCATGTGATTCAGACGCGGGTCGCACAGGCTCTCGTAGCGAGTGGCCAGGGCCGCCTCGTCGATCTGCTCGGACCCACCGAGGCACTCGGTGACGTCGTCGCCGGTCAGCTCGACGTGGATGCCGCCGGGGAACGTGCCGACCGCGCGGTGCGCTTCGAAGAAGCCCCGCACTTCGTCGACGACGTCGTCGAAGCGACGCGTCTTGTAGCCGGTCGGCGTGGTGATGCCGTTGCCGTGCATCGGGTCGGTGACCCACAACGGCTGGGCGCCGGAGTCACGGACCGCTTCGAGCAGCGGCGGCAGGGCGTCGCGGATCTTGCCCGCTCCCATGCGCGTGATGAAGGTCAGGCGCCCGGGCTCGCGCTCGGGGTCGAGCTTGTCGATCAGCGCGAGGGCGGTCTCGGGCGACGTGGTCGGTCCGAGCTTCACTCCGATGGGATTGCGGATCTTGGAGAAGTAGTCAACGTGCGCACCGTCGAGCTCACGCGTGCGCTCTCCGATCCAGAGGAAGTGGGCGGAGGTGTTGTACGGCGTGTCCGTGCGCGAGTCGATGCGCGTCATCGGACGCTCGTAGTCCATCAGCAGACCCTCGTGCCCCGTGAAGAACTCGACGCGCTTGAGTTCGTCGAAGTCGGCTCCCGCCGCTTCCATGAACTTGATCGCGCGGTCGATCTCCGCCGCCATGCGCTCGTACCGCTGGTTGGCCGGGTTCTGCGCGAAGCCCTTGTTCCAGGAGTGCACCTCGCGGAGATCGGCGAACCCGCCCTGCGTGAAGGCACGGATCAGGTTCAGCGTCGATGCCGCCGTGTGGTAGCCCTGCAGCAGTCGACCGGGATCGGCCGTGCGGGAGCCCTCGGTGAAGTCGTAGCCGTTCACGATGTCGCCGCGGTACGCGGGCAGCGTGACGTCGCCACGGGTCTCGGAGTCGCTCGAGCGCGGCTTCGCGAACTGCCCCGCCATGCGGCCCATCTTGACGATGGGCATCGAGGCGCCGTACGTGAGCACGACCGCCATCTGCAGCACCGTCTTGATGCGGTTGCGGATCTGCTCGGCAGTCGCTCCGGCGAAGGTCTCGGCGCAGTCGCCGCCCTGGAGCAGGAACGCCTGGCCGGACGCCGCGCGCGCGAGCCGGTCGCGAAGGTTGTCGACCTCGCCGGCGAAGACCAGCGGCGGGAGGGTCGCGATCTGCTGGGAGACGTCGGCGACGCGGTCCGCGTCGGGCCACTGCGGCTGCTGCTTGATGGGAAGCGAGCGCCATGCATCAAGGGCTTCGATGTGGTGCGGGAGCATGCGTTCCAGCCTAGTGGTCGCCGGTACCACCGAGATCCGCGTCGGGCCTATGTGACGCGGGTCGGGATCCGGTCCTTGACCGTCGACGCGTAGACGTCTTCGTACTTCTGCTCACCGAGACGCTGGAGCGCCACCATGATCTCGTCCGTGACCGAGCGGAGGATGTACCGATCGTTCTCCATGCCAGCGTATCGGGAGAAGTCGAGCGGCTCCCCGATCACGATTCCGACCCGCACGATGCGGGGCAGTCGCCTTCCGATGGGCATCGCTGTGTCGGTGTCGACCATGATCACCGGCACGACGGGGACCTTCGCCTCGAGCGCCATCCTGGCGATGCCGGTCCGGCCCCGGTACAGCTTGCCGTCGGGGCTACGCGTCCCCTCGGGGTAGATCCCGAGCAGATCGCCCCCGCCCAGCACCTGGAGCCCCGTGTTGAGTGACGCCTCGGAAGCCTTGCCACCCGATCGGTCGATGGGGATCTGCCCGGTGGCCTTCATGAAGAACTTCGTCGCCCACCCTTTGAGGCCCCGACCGGTGAAGTAGTCGCTCTTGGCGAGGAAGGACATCGACCGGTCGATGACCAGTGGAAGGAAGATGGAGTCTGCGAACGAGAGATGATTGCTCGCCAGGATCGCCGCCCCGTTCGCGGGCACGTTGTTCCTCCCCACGATCCACGGGCGGAACACCGCCTTGACCACGGGGCCGATCACCACGTACTTCATCAGCCAGTAGAACATCGTGGTGAAGTCTAGCGCCGCGCCCGGGCTCCGACCGAGCGGTCTCTTCAGCTCTCCCGCTTCCGCGACCCAGTTCCACCTGGAGAGCGACTGGGTTCCATGCCCTAGACTCGATGGAAGTCCGTGCCCGACCGGTACCGAAGGAGCTGCCGTGGTCCAGTTTGAAGTCCCCGCGATCGTCCCCGCCGATCCCGACGCGAACGTCGCCGACCTCCTGGTGAAGCGCGTGGAGGCGACGCCGGATCGGGCGTTGTTCTCCGTCCCGGAGGGAGACGGGTGGCGCGACATCTCCGCCGCCGACTTCCAGACCGCGGTGATCGCGCTCGCGAAGGGCTTCGCCGCAGCAGGCATCCAGCCCGGAGAGAAGGTCGGCTTCCTGGCGCGCACCACATACGAGTGGACCCTCGTCGACTTCGCGTTGTTCTACACCGGCGCCGTGATGGTGCCGATCTATGAGACCAGCTCCCCCTCGCAGATCCAGTGGATCCTCGAAGACTCCGGTGCGATCGCGCTCATCGTGGAGTCGCCGGAGCATTTCGCCCGCGTCGACGAGGTGCGCGGCGACCTGCCGCTGCTCCGCGAAGTCTGGCAGCTGCACCTCGGAGCGATCGACACTCTGACGGCCCAGGGCGCGTCGGTGAGCGACTCCGAGATCGAGCGCCGGCGAAACCTCGCTGTCGGTTCCGATATCGCGACGCTCATCTACACCTCGGGGTCCACAGGCCGCCCGAAGGGATGCGTCCTCACGCACAGCAACTTCGTCGAGCTGTCGCGCAACTCGGCGAAGGCACTGGACGAAGTCGTCCAGACGCCCGGCGCATCCACACTCCTCTTCATCACCACCGCGCACGTGTTCGCGCGATTCATCTCGATCCTCGATGTCCACGCCGGAGTGCGCACCGGGCACCAGCCCGACACGCGCCAGCTCCTGCCTGCACTCGGGTCGTTCAAGCCGACCTTCCTCCTCGCCGTGCCGCGCGTCTTCGAGAAGGTCTACAACTCGGCGGAGCAGAAGGCGGAAGCCGGGGGCAAGGGGAAGATCTTCCGCGCCGCCGCCGAGGTCGCGGTCGAGCACTCGAAGCTGCTCGAGGAGGGCAAGCCGATCCCGTTCGGCATGAAGCTCAAGTTCGCGCTGTTCAACAAGCTCGTCTACAGCAAGCTCCGTGAGGCCATGGGCGGCAACGTCGTCTACGCGGTGTCCGGCTCCGCTCCCCTGGGCTCACGACTCGGACACTTCTTCCACAGCCTCGGTGTGGTGATCCTCGAGGGCTACGGCCTGACGGAGACGACGGCCCCCGCGACGGTGAACCTGGCGGACAAGTCGAAGATCGGCACCGTCGGTCCCGCTCTCCCCGGCGTCGGTGTGCGTCTCGCCGACGACGGCGAGATCGAGGTCCGCGGCATCAACGTGTTCAAGGAGTACTGGAACAACCCGGAGGCGACGGCCGACGCCTTCAGCGAAGGCGGCTGGTTCCACACGGGCGACATCGGCAGCTTCGACTCCGAGGGATTCCTGACGATCACCGGCCGCAAGAAGGAGATCATCGTCACCGCCGGCGGCAAGAACGTCGCACCCGCCGCGCTCGAGGACCCGATCCGCGCGAACCCGATCATCGGGCAGGTCGTCGTGGTCGGCGACCAGCGTCCGTTCATCTCGGCCCTGGTGACGCTCGACCCGGAGATGCTCCCGACATGGCTCGCGAACAACGGACTCGAGGGCACGATGTCGCTCGCCGATGCTTCGAAGAACGCGGCGGTGCGCGCGGAGGTGCAGCGTGCGGTCGATGCCGCGAACGGCCGTGTCTCGCGCGCGGAGTCGATCCGCAAGTTCACGATCCTCGACTCCGAGTGGACGGAAGCCTCCGGTCACCTGACGCCGAAGCTCTCGATCAAGCGCAACATCATCATGAACGACTTCGCCGACGAGATCGCCGCGATCTATGACGAGCCCGTCGCCACCACGAACGTGCCGATCGGCGGCTGACCCTGAGGACACGAAGAAGGGCCCCGCAGGTGCGGGGCCCTTCTTCGTGTGCTCATCAGAACCAGGAACTCTCCCGCACCTCCCGCATCGCGATCTTGCGCGTCTCCGGGTCGAGGCGAGTCAGGAAGAGCTTGCCGTCCAGGTGATCGGTCTCGTGCTGCAGAGCCTGGGCGAGGAGGCCCTCGCCTTCGAGGACCACCGGGTTGCCGTCGAGGTCGATTCCCTCCACGCGTGCCCATGGATGGCGCTGCGCGTCGTGCCACAGGCCGGGGACCGAGAGGCAGCCCTCCCCCGTCGGCTCGGGCTCGCCGCGGACTTCGGTCAGCACGGGGTTGAGGACATATCCGATGTCACCGTCGATGTTGTAGCTGAACGCGCGCAGGGCGACGCCGATCTGAGGCGCGGCCACGCCTGCGCGCCCGGGGAGCTCGACGGTATCGACCAGGTCTGCGACGAGGGCGCGCACTCCGTCGTCGATCTCCTCGATCGGGGCGCAGACCGTGCGCAGGACGGGGTCGCCGAAGATGCGGATCTCACGGACGGCCATCAGGCGGCCTTCGCCCGGAGGCCCTCGACGAGCAACGCGGCGAGTTCGCGGGCGGCGATCCGTGTCTCCGGCAGGAGGTTGGCGAACACGATCGCCCCTCCCCCGGCGATCTGCGGGTCGTACGGCACGCGGACGACACTCCGGGCCCGCGTGGCGAAGTGCGCCTGCAGTTCGTTCAGACGCACGAGCGGAGCGCCCGGCGTGGACTGATTGAGGACGACGATCGCCTCCCGCGCCTGCTCCGCGTACCCGTTGGTCTCGAGCCACGTGAGCGTCTCGGATGCGAGTCTCGCCTCGTCCACGCTGAGCCCCGAGACGATGACGATCTGATCCGCCAGGTCGAGGGTCGCCGACATCACCGAGTGGACGATCCCCGTCCCCGTGTCGGTGAGGACGAGCGAGTAGTAGTGAGCGGCGACGTCCGCGACGTCGCGGTAGTCGCTGTCGCTGAAGGCCTCAGCGATGCGCGGGTCGGCATCGGAGGCCAGGACGTCGAGGCGTGTCGCGTCACGCGCAACGATCGCGGAGATGTCGTGGTAACCCCTGACTTCGTCGTGGATCCGGACGAGGTCGCGCACCGACTTGCTGTGGTTCGGTCGCACGATCCGCTCCGCGAGCGTGCCACGGTCGGGGTTCGCGTCGACCGCGATCACCCGGTCCTCGCGCGCATCGGCCAGGGCCATGCCCAGGAGCGCGGTGATCGTGGTCTTGCCCACCCCTCCCTTGCGGGAGAGCACCGGCACGAAGCGCGCTCCGCCCGCGATCGGCGCCGCGATCCGCGCGGAGAGGGCTTTGCGCTCCCGCGCGCGGCGCCCGTCGCCGATGTTGATCCGCCGGCCGGAGACCGCGTACAGCAGATGACTCCACGCTCCCTCAGGCTCGGGCTTGGTGATCTGATGCGGATCGAGCAGTCGGTCTGCCGTCAGCAGATCAGCGGATTCGCGTGAGGATTCGCCCAGCTCATCCAGGCGCTTCGACGTGAGTGTCACGTCCGCGCGACCCGCCGGGCGTGCCGGCTGGGCCACGACGGGCCTCTCTTCGGGGATGGACACAGTGGTCTCCTTCTCAGCGGGTGTCCGCACGGCGGGTGCCGGTGCAGATGCCGTCGTCTCGGTCCGGGCCTGAGCGAGGAGACGCGCCGCAGCCTCTTCCTCGGCAGCCTCTTCCTCGGCAGCCTCTTCCTCGGCAGCCGCTTCCTCGGCAGCCGCTTCCTCGGCAGCCGCTTCCTCGGCAGCACGCTCACGAACGGCGTCGGGATCGTCGGCGATCGAGTCGCCGGGCTCCTCGTCATCGACGATCACGGCATCGATGACGGCGTCCGCATGCGGACGCGAACCGATCGCTGTCGCATCGATCGCGATCGGCTCGATCACGGGCGAATCGATCACACCGGTGACGACATCGGGCTCTGCGGGCGGCTCCTCCGCCGACGCCGTATCGATCGAGGGCGCCTCGGGCAACGGCTTCGTCTTCGTCTTCGCCGGAAACGCCGTCTCCTGTTCGACGGCAGGCACCGGATCGATAACGAGGTCTCCGATGACCTCGCCGTCGATCACCTCGTCGTCGGCGAGATCGTCGTCCTCGTTCATGGGCAGGGTCACACGGACCTGGGCCGTCCCGCCGAGGATGCCGATACCGGCCGTGTCGAGAGACGCGGCTTCGTCGAGCACCCCCAGCGAGTCGTCCTCGGGGTCGGTGGTGTTCTTCGGTGTCACGATGTCGCTCCAAGCCTGCGCGAGCCCCGGGTGCGCACGGATGCGCGGCCCTCGCCCGCACAAGATTAGTGCGCCGGGCGGATCACGACCAAAAGATCTCCGGCGTCCACCTGCTGCGTCTCGGCGATGGCGTGCCGCTCGATGACACCGTCGACGGGTGCGGTGATGGCCGCCTCCATCTTCATCGCCTCGATGGATGCGACCGGTTCGCCGGCGTGCACGGTGGCCCCCACCTCGGCCTTCAACGTGACGACACCGGAGAACGGTGCGGCGACCTGGCCGGGAACCGAGGTGTCCGCCTTCTCCACCTCGATCGCATCGACCTTGACCGCGCGATCACGGACGAACACCGGACGAAGCTGCCCGTTGAGGGTGGTCATGACCGTGCGCATGCCCTTGTCATCCGCGTCGCCGATGGCCTCGAGTCCCACGTAGAGCCGCACGCCCCGGTCGATCTCGACCTGATGCTCCTGGCCGGCGACGAGGCCATAGAGGTAGTCGCTGGTGTCGAGCACCGAGAGGTCGCCGAACAGTTCACGGCGCTCGGCGAACTCCGCACTCGGCGCAGGGAACAGCAGGGTGTTGAGCCGCGCTCTGCGCTCAGAGCTGGTGCCGCCGAGCGCTGCTTCATCGTCCGCGGTGATCGCCGTGATCCCGGTGCGCACCGACCGTCCTGCGAGGACCTTGGTACGGAACGGCTCTGGCCATCCGCCGGGAAGGTCGCCGAGTTCACCCGCCATGAATCCGACGACCGAGTCCGGCACGTCGTACTTCTCGGGGTTGGCCTCGAAGTCGGCCGGATCGGCTTTCACCGCCGCGAGATGGAGCGCGAGGTCTCCGACGACCTTCGACGACGGCGTGACCTTGGGCACCCGCCCGAGGATGCGGTCCGCGGCGGCGTACATGTCCTCGATGAGTTCGAAGTCGTCGGCCAGACCGAGTGCCTTCGCCTGCTGCCGGAGGTTGGAGAGCTGGCCGCCGGGGATCTCGTGGTGGTAGACACGGCCCGTGGGTCCGGGCAGTCCCGACTCGAAAGGCGCATACTGGCGACGGACCGCCTCCCAGTACGGCTCCAGGTCGGAGACCGCCCCCAGGGAGATGCCGCTGTCGCGCTCCGTGTGGGAGAGCGCAGCCACCAGGGACGACAGCGAGGGCTGGCTCGTGCTCCCCGAGAGGGGTGCCGATGCGGCGTCCACCGCGTCGACGCCGGCCGCGCTGGCGGCGAGAAGCGTGGCGAGCTGGCCTCCGGGGGTGTCGTGCGTGTGCAGATGCACGGGCAGGTCGAAGCGCTCGCGCAGCGCCGTCACCAGCTTGGCCGCCGCCGCGGGTCGCAGCAGACCAGCCATGTCCTTGATGGCGATGATGTGCGCGCCAGCTTCGACGATCTGATCCGCCAGGCGCAGGTAGTAGTCGAGCGTGTAGAGGTCTTCTGCCGGATCGAGCAGGTCACCGGTGTAGCAGAGCGCGACCTCGGCGACGGCGGTCCCCGTGTTGCGGACGGCCTCGATCGCCGGACGCATCTGCTCGACGTCGTTGAGGGCGTCGAAGATGCGGAAGATGTCCACCCCGCTGGCGGCCGCCTCGGCGACGAACGCCTCGGTCACCGCGGTGGGGTACGGGGTGTATCCGACCGTGTTGCGCCCGCGCAGCAGCATCTGGATCGCCACGTTCGGGAGCGCGGCCCTGAGCTTGTCGAGTCTCTCCCAGGGGTCTTCGCCGAGGAAGCGCAGCGCGACGTCGTATGTCGCCCCTCCCCACGCCTCGACCGACAGCAACTCGGGAGTCAGCCGTGCGAGATAAGGAGCCGCGGCGACGAGGTCCTTCGTGCGCACACGCGTGGCGAGGAGGGACTGATGCGCGTCGCGGAAGGTGGTGTCGGTGATCGCCAGCGCCGTCTGCGCACGGAGACTGCGGGCGAAACCCTCCGGTCCCCGTTCGAGAAGCCTCTGGCGAGAGCCCGGAGCAGGCTCGGTCGTCAGATCGACGGAAGGAAGCTTGGCGACCGGATCGATGACGCCGGGGTGCGCACCGTGCGGCTTGTTCACCGTGACGTCGACCAGCCAGTTGAGCAGCTTCGTTCCACGGTCCTTCGAAACCCGGCCACGCAGCAGCTCTGGACGCTCATCGATGAAGGACGTGCTGACGTCACCGGCGATGAACGCGTCATCTTCCAGGAGAGCCTGGAGGAAGGGGATGTTGGTGGAGACACCCCGGATGCGGAACTCCGCGAGCGCTCGACGTGCGCGGGCGACCGCCGCAGGGAAGTCACGACCGCGGCACGTGAGCTTCGCGAGCATCGAGTCGAAGTGAGGGCTGATCTGTGCGCCCTGGTGCACCGTGCCGCCGTCGAGACGGATGCCGGCGCCTCCCGGCGAGCGGTAGGTGGTGATCTTGCCGGTGTCAGGACGGAATCCCTGAGTGGGATCCTCCGTCGTGATCCGGCATTGGAGCGCCGCTCCGCGCAGGTGCAGATTCTGCTGCTGCAGACCGAGGTCGGCGAGGGTCTGGCCGGAGGCGATGCGCATCTGGCTCTGCACGAGGTCGACGTCGGTGACCTCCTCTGTGACCGTGTGCTCGACCTGGATGCGCGGATTCATCTCGATGAAGACGACCTCGCCCGTGCGCTCCCCCGCGGTCTCCAGCAGGAACTCGACGGTTCCCGCGTTCTCGTAGCCGATCGACCGGGCGAAGGCCACGGCGTAGCCGTGCAGCGCCGTCCGCACGCTGTCGTCGAGGTTCGGCGCCGGAGCGATCTCCACGACCTTCTGGTGGCGCCGCTGCACCGAGCAGTCGCGCTCGAACAGGTGGACCGTCTCACCCGTCTTGTCGGCGAGGATCTGCACCTCGATGTGCCGAGGGCGCACGACCGCCTGCTCGAGGAACATCCGGGCGTCGCCGAATGCGCTCGCAGCTTCCCGCATGGCCTCCGCGAGAGCGGGCGCGAGATCACCTGCCGTCTCGACACGACGCATCCCGCGGCCTCCACCACCGGCCACGGCCTTGGCGAACAGCGGGAAGCCGATCTCCGCCGACTGGGCGACGAGTGCATCGACGTCGTCGGAGGCTTCTGTGGATCGCAGCACCGGCACTCCGGCCTCGACCGCGTGCCGCTTCGCCTCGACCTTGTTCCCCGCCATCTCGAGCACATTCGAGGGTGGGCCGATGAACACGATGCCGTTCGCTGCGGCCTTCTCGGCGAGCTCCGGGTTCTCGGAGAGGAACCCGTACCCGGGGTAGATCGCATCGGCGCCGGACTCCAGCGCGACCCGGATGATCTCGTCGACATCGAGGTAAGCACGGACGGGGTGACCGCGTTCGCCGATCTCATAGGCCTCATCGGCCTTCAGCCGATGCACGGAGCCGCGATCTTCGTAGGGGAACACCGCGACGGTGCGCGCTCCCACTTCGACTGCCGCACGGAAGGCACGGATCGCGATCTCGCCGCGATTCGCCACAAGGATCTTCTGGAACATGCACACCTCTGGAAGCTCGATGCGCAGCTTTTTCGATGCGCATGGGGCGGGGCTGAGTGTTCCCCCAGCCTAGGGGAAGGTAACGTTGTCTCCGTGCACGTACTCAGCGTCAGCTCTCTCAAGGGAGGCGTCGGCAAGACGACCGTGACACTCGGGCTGGCCTCAGCGGCTTTCGCCCGAGGAGTCCGGACGCTCGTCGTCGACCTCGACCCGCAGTCCGACGTCTCCACCGGGATGGACATCCAGGTGGCCGGACGACTCAACATCGCCGATGTCCTGGCGAACCCGAAGGAGAAGGTCGTCCGTCAGGCGATCACGTCCAGCGGGTGGGCGAAGGTGCACCCCGGGACGATCGATGTCCTCATCGGCAGCCCCTCCGCGATCAATTTCGACGGCCCGCACCCGAGCGTGCGCGACGTGTGGAAGCTGGAAGAGGCTCTCGCATCCGTCGAGTCCGAGTACGACCTCGTGCTCGTCGACTGCGCACCGTCGCTGAACGCCCTGACCCGCACGGCGTGGGCGGCGAGCGACCGCGTCATGGTCGTCACCGAGCCCGGCCTCTTCTCCGTCGCCGCAGCCGACCGTGCCCTCCGCGCGATCGAGGAGATCCGCCGCGGTCTCTCGCCGCGACTCCAGCCGCTCGGCATCGTGGTGAACCGCGTGCGTCCGCAGTCCATCGAGCACCAGTTCCGCATCAAGGAGCTCCGCGACATGTTCGGCCCTCTCGTGCTCTCCCCCCAGCTTCCGGAACGCACGTCTCTGCAGCAGGCGCAGGGCGCCGCCAAGCCCCTGCACATCTGGCCGGGCGACTCCGCTCAGGAACTCGCCGCCGACTTCGACCAGCTGCTCGACCGCATCATCCGCACCGGACGCATCGCCGTGCCCGAGAGCGGTCAGCAGAGCTGACACCTCCGACGCATACAGCGAAACGGCCGCCCTCTTCGAGGACGGCCGTTTTCTGTCTGTGGGTGAGGCGCTGTATCACGCCGAGCGCTTGGTCCGGCGAGCCGACAGCTCGTCGACGGGGTCAGGCGCCGTCGCGTCGAAGGAGACGAGCGTCGACTCCACCTCGCGGAGGACCTTGCCGACGGCGATGCCGAACACACCCTGCCCGCGGCTGACGAGGTCGATGACCTCGTCGTTCGACGTGCAGAGGTAGACCGAGGCTCCGTCGCTCATGAGCGTGGTTCCGGCCAGGTCGCGGATACCGGCACGCCGGAGCTCTTCGACGGCCGTGCGGATCTGCTGCAGCGAGATGCCGGTGTCGAGAAGGCTCTTCACCAGCTTGAGGACGAGGATGTCACGGAAGCCGTAGAGACGCTGCGAGCCGGAGCCGTTCGCGCCGCGCACGGTGGGCTCGACCAGCTCGGTGCGCGCCCAGTAGTCGAGCTGACGGTAGGTGATACCGGCGGCACGCGCTGCGACCGCACCACGGTAGCCGACCTCGTCATCCATGGCCGGGAGTCCGTCGGTGAAGAGGAGTTCGGGTACGAACCGCGGGTCGCCTGCGAGCTCATCCGCATTCATCTGAAATCCTCTCTGGAACGGTTTCTTCCACGGTAGAGCAGTGCCAGGGCACCGGCAATCACATCCGTGTGGCCGCGAAGGTGTGTCGCAATCAGTTCGTTACGAAAGCACGCGCGAGAGCGCATCCTTGACGAAGAGCGATCGCACCTCGTCGATGCGCGAGGCCAGTTCGGGGGCGAGTTCGCTGGCCTTCGCCCGTGACGCGGCGTCGGTCCGGCGCAGCAGCGCGGACATGGCGGATTCGATCAGGGCGACCTCACGTTCGGCGCCCTGACGCAGCGAGCGCAGGTGCCGTGGCTCGATGCCGTGGCGGTCGAGCGCGACCAGGCCGCGCAGCAGCGTCACGGTCGCCTCGGGATAGCTCTCCTGCGCGGTGATGACCCCTGTGCTGATCGCGTCGTTGAGAAGCTGCGGTCCCGCTCCCGCCGCGGCGAGGAGTTCGTCTCGGCGATAGCGACGGGGCGACGGGGCGATGGACGGCGGTGGCAGCAGCGGGGTCGAGTCCCCGGCGGCATCGGCCTCGTCGAGTTGCTCGCGGATCACGCTCAACGGAAGGTAGTGATCGCGCTGCAGGGTGAGCCCGAGACGGAGACGCTCGATGTCGGACGCCGAGAACTTCCGGTAGCCGGAGTCCGTGCGAGAAGGACTGACGATGCCCTGCACCTCGAGGAACCGCAGTTTGCTGGAGGTCAGGTCGGGAAACTCCGGGGTGAGCCTCGCGAGCACCTGACCGATACTCAGCAGGCCCGCGGACGCAGAGCGTTCGCGGGCGGGAGAGGCCGCCATCAGGCGTTCGCCGCCTGGCGGTCCTGCGGGGAGGCGAAGAAGTTCAGACGGAACTTGCCGACGCGGAGTTCGGAGCCGTCAGCCAGAGTGCTGCGGTCGACGCGCTCACCGTTGACATAGGTGCCGTTGAGCGAGCGCTGGTCGATGATCTCGAACGTCGATCCCGTGCGGGTGATCTCCGCATGCCGACGGGAGACGGTCACATCATCGAAGAAGATGTCGGCCTCGGGGTGGCGACCCACGGTCGTCACATCGGTGTCGAGGAGGTACCGTGCCCCGGCGAGAGCGCCGGAACGGACCAGCAGAAGAGCCGATCCTGCAGGCAGCGCGGCGATGGCCGTCTGCTCGACGTCGGTGAGCTCCACACCGAACGGCACGAAGGACAGATCGGAATCGTGTCCGAACGTCTGCGTCACGTCGTGTCTCTGCTCACCGGAACGGTGGATCGCGGCTTCTCCGGCCGGTCGGCTGTCGCTGTCAGTCACTGTGCCCTCCTGGTTGTCCAGACTAACGGATGCCGAGGGGCTCGCGGGAGGGCGCATCCACACTCAGCCGTCCCATACCGAGGATTCATAGGCTGTACTCGTGAAGACCAAAGCTCTGAGCCGCTCGGCCGCACCGATCGCCCTCGCCGCGACCCTGCTCGCCGCCTTCCTCGTGTTCCTCTCCCCGCTGTCGGCCTCGGCGCACGACGCGCTCGTCTCGTCGTCACCGGCAGCCGACGAGTCGGTCGAGACGGTCCCCGACACGCTGACCCTCACCTTCAGCGCGAAGCTGATCGGCGGCGAGGGCGCGACCGAGGTCGTCGTGACCGACCCCGCGGGGAACCCGATCACGGACGGGCCGGCGACGGTCGACGGTGCGATCGTCACGCAGCCCCTGCAGGGCGCGGGACCGGCCGGTGCCTATCATGTGATCTGGAAGGTCGTGTCGAGCGACGGGCACCCCACCTCCGGCGAGTACTCCTTCACCGTGACCGTGGGGGACGAAGGAGCCGCCACGGAGGAGCCCAGCGCCGCACCGACGACGGCCGCGCCGACCGCGGAGCAGACGGCATCCCCCGAGGTGACGAGCACGCCGACCGCGAACGCGGATGACGAGGCGGGTGGATCGGCGGCGATCTGGATCGTCGCGATCCTCGCTGTGCTCGTGGTCGCCGGCGTGGTCGTCTGGATCGTCATGAGCCGCCGCCGAGGCGCGGCCGCGACCGATTCCGACACCCCCTCGGAGCGATAGGCTTAAGGCATGCCACACTACGACGTCGTCATCCTTGGTGCAGGTCCTGGCGGATACGTCGCTGCGGTTCGCAGCGCGCAGCTCGGTCTCTCCACCGCCATCATCGAGGAGAAGTACTGGGGTGGTGTCTGCCTCAACGTCGGCTGCATCCCTTCCAAGGCGCTCCTGAAGAACGCGGAGCTCGCGCACACCCTGAACCACAAGGCCGACTTCTTCGGGATCTCCGGCGAGTTCACGATCGACTTCGGCAAGGCGTTCGACCGCAGCCGCGAGGTCGCGGAGGGTCGCGTCAAGGGCATCCACTTCCTGATGAAGAAGAACAAGGTGACCGAGTACAACGGTCGCGGCACCTTCACCGGCCCCAAGGCGATCTCGGTCGCCAAGGCCGACGGCTCCACCGAAGAGGTCACGTTCGACAACGTGATCATCGCCACCGGCTCCAAGGTGCGTCTGCTCCCCGGTGTCACGCTCAGCGAGAACGTCGTCACCTACGAAGAGCAGATCATGACCCGGGACCTGCCCGAGTCGATCGTCATCGTCGGCGCCGGCGCCATCGGCATGGAGTTCGCCTACGTCCTGACGAACTACGGCGTCAAGGTGACCATCATCGAGTTCCTCGACCGCGCACTCCCCAACGAGGATGCGGACGTGTCGAAGGAGATCACGAAGCAGTACAAGAACTACGGCGTCGACATCCTCACCTCGACCAAGGTCGAGTCGGTCGTCGACAACGGCTCGTCCGTCACCGTCACCTACACCGGCAAGGACGGACAGCAGTCGTCGATCGAGGCCGGCAAGGTTCTCATGTCGGTCGGGTTCGCCCCGAACATCGAGGGCTTCGGCCTGGAGAAGACCGGCGTGAAGCTGACCGAGCGCGGCGCGATCGACATCGACGACCACATGCGCACCAATGTGGAGGGCATCTACGCGATCGGCGATGTGACCGCCAAGCTGCAGCTCGCCCACGTGGCCGAGGCCCAGGGTGTGGTCGCGGCCGAGACCATCGGCGGCGCCGAGACCCAGACGCTGGGTGACTACCGCATGATGCCGCGGGCGACGTTCTGCTCCCCGCAGGTCGCCTCGTTCGGCCTCACCGAGCAGCAGGCCAAGGACGAGGGACGCGAGATCAAGGTCGCGACCTTCCCGTTCATGGCGAACGGCAAGGCACACGGCCTCGGCGAGCCGGTCGGCTTCGTCAAGCTGATCGCCGACGCCGAGCACCTCGAGCTCATCGGCGCGCACATGATCGGCCCCGATGTGTCGGAGCTCCTCCCCGAGCTGACGCTCGCACAGAAGTGGGACCTCACGGCTCTCGAGCTGGCCCGCAACGTGCACACGCACCCGACGCTGTCGGAGGCGCTGCAGGAGGGCTTCCACGGCCTCGCTGGCCACATGATCAACTTCTGATCGAGACTCCGCAGAAGGCCCGGTCCGCGCACAGCGGACCGGGCCTTCTGCATCCCCGGAGCCGGCGTCAGATCCCGCGCATCGTGAGCAGACCCGTCGTCCAGCCCCGCAACGGCGCCGAACCGAGGGCGCGCATCACCAGCTCCCTGCCCCGCACGACCGCAGCCGGCGCCGGCGCGCCCATCGACATGTAGAACCTCGAGCGTCGTCCGGCCATGGCGGCAGCCCGGCGCACGCGATGGTCGTAGGCGGCGAGGTCGGGAACCCGTGTCGGGAGGGAACGGACGAGCTGCTCGGCGAGGCGCACGGCGTCGGCCCACCCCAGGTTCATCCCCTGCCCTCCGATCGGGCTGACCTCGTGCGCGGCATCGCCCAGGAGCACGGCCCTCCCCCGATGCACCCGTGTGGCCATGTGCTGCGCGGCGACGAACGACGCCGGTTGCGCGCCCACCGGGAGCTCGAGGTCGATTCCGGTGCGCTGCCGGACGGCCGTGCGGAAGCCCGCTGCGGAACCGACCCCCTCGTCCCCCTCCCTCACCACCCATCGGCGCCGCCCACCCGGCAGCGGGAAGCACTCGACGAGTCCATCCGGCTCGCAGTGCAGGATCGCGCGGTCACCCGGAGTCTCGTCGTGCACGTCGAGCATCGAATACGACCCGCGCCCCGGCCGAGGACGCCAGCCGATCCGCAGGTCACCGCGCAGTCGGCTCCGCACCCCGTCGGCGACCACCACCATCGATGCGGTGACCTCGCGTGATCCTTCGATCGTCTCCGTCGCGACGACGACCTCGTCATTGGTCTGGCGCACCTCGCGCACCTCGCAGCCGACGACCAGAGCGTCGGGAGCGAGCGCGCGCAGACGGGCGCGCAGCACCGCATCCGTGTGAGGTTGCGGAAGCACCAGGACCGGGCGGTCGCGGTCGAAGGTCAGCGTCGCCAGAGTCCGCCGACGGCTACGCACCTCGCCGCCCGCGAGTCGCAGCGCCTCCGCCCGCACCTCGCCGCCGACCCCTGCCGCGTCCAGGGCATCCAGGCCGGGACGGTGGATGCCGATGGCTCTGGTCCGGTCGTCGGTCCCCGTCCGCCGCTCGCAGATCGTCACCCGCAGCCCCTCCTGCGCCAACAGACAGGCCAGCAGCAGACCGACAGGACCCGCACCGACGATCAGGACGTCATGTTCGGGCATGCGCTCCCACCCACCGCAGCTCCAGTCGAGAGGGCACGCCGCCGCGGACGACCCATCCGGGAGGAGCGATCGCCCTGAGCTCGGCCGTCGTGTACGAGCGGCGGATGCTGATGAGACCGTCCTCACGGATGAACGAGTCCGCGAGGAGGGTGCTCGAGATCGTCCAGGTGGCTGCGGAGAACAGCGCATGAGCAGTGCGGCTCCGAGCGATGTCACGGTGCGAGACCATCCCGCCGGGAGCGACGAGCCGCACGGAGTCGTCGAGCACCGTCCGCAGCTCGGCATCGTCGAGATGATGCAGCACGTGATTGGACAGCACCATGTCGTAGATCTCTCCCGCAGCCACCAGCTCGGTCGTGAGGGCACGACGGTAGCGGATGCCCGCGCCGCGATCGTGCGCCGATGCCCAGCGGATCGCCCGCACGTCGGCGTCGAGCGCGGTGACCTCTGCATCGAAGCCGTCCCGACGCAGTCTCCAGGCGAGCAGCCGACAGAGATCTCCCCCACCCGCACCGATGTCGAGGATACGCAAGGCGCGCGACTGCTCCCTGGCGTGCGCGGCCCGTGGCCGGACGTCACGCCGGTAGAGGCTACCCGGGCGGGAGACCAGAGCGTTCACGAACCCGAACCGCCCATAGGTCCGGGCCAGCATCCGTGCATCGGCGTCCGGGGCGTCCATCAACTCGCGGGTGTCGACGTCCCGCGTCGCGAGAGGCCGGGTCATGAACGAGGCGGTGCCACGACGGTCATCAGCGCGCTCTCGGCGGTCAGCCCCGGCCCGAAAGCCATCGCGGAGACGCGGTCACCGGCACGGGCACCCTCCTCCTCGAGGAT
Organism: Microbacterium sp. Beta; assembly: GCF_005502545.1. Classification (NCBI taxonomy): domain Bacteria; kingdom Bacillati; phylum Actinomycetota; class Actinomycetes; order Micrococcales; family Microbacteriaceae; genus Microbacterium; species Microbacterium sp. Beta. The sequence goes on along the minus strand of NZ_SCOG01000002.1, from coordinate 4,576 downwards.
CCGTTTCAGGATGAACAGCACGGTCGCGCTGGACATGTTGCCGTTGTTCCGCAGCACCTCCCTGGCCGGGTGCAGTTGAGCGTCGCTGAGGTTCAGCCGCTCCTGAACCTTGTCGAGGATGCTGCGTCCGCCCGGATGGATGGCCCAATGCTGCACGGCTTCCCCCACGCCGCCGCCTTCGAAGGCCTGCCCGAGGTCCTCTTCCGGACTGTACAGCGGCCGGAGCGCACCGATGATGGTCTCGCCGATGATCTGCGGGACGGCCGTGGAGAGGATCATCTCGAAACCGGTGTCTCCGATCGTCCAGGCCATGTCCTTCTCGCCTTCCGGCGCGATCGCGGTGTGGAAGCGATCCAGGCGCAGTGCGGGAACCGGGGAGGGGAGGTCGCGTGCCGTGACGATTCCGGCGGCCGCACCGTCGGCGAACAGCGAAGACGCGACGATCGTGTCGGGGTTCTCCGAGGTGCGAAGGTGAAGGGTGCACAGTTCGACGCTCACGACCAGGACGACCGCGTTCTCGTCCGCGGCGCAGAACTGACTCGCGGCCCGGAGCGCCGGCATCGACGCATAGCAGCCCATGAATCCGAAGTGGAAGCGCTGCACGGCATCGGAGAGGCCGAGCGCGCGCACGATCTCGTACTCGGGACCAGGGGCGTGGAACCCGGTGCAGGAGACCGTGATGACGTGTGTCACATCGGCGGGGCGGAGGTCGGGGTCGGCGTCGATCGCCCGCCGCGCGGCCTCGACGAAGAGCACGGTGGCCTCACGGGTGTAGAAGTCGTTGCGCGCTTTCGTGCCCGGAGCGAGCAGCATGCCCGTTCGGCGGTCGAAGAAGACGGGGTCGGTGACGTCCGAATCGGGTGACAGCTCATCGATCACCGTGTGGCGGGTGTCGATGCCCGAGACGTTGAACGAGGTCGTGACGATCCGTTGCGCGAGTCTTCCCAGGTCGGGCTGCTGTGCGAAGACGTCACGCACCTGCTCCTGCACGAGAACGGTGTCGGGGACGATCGTCTGCAGCGATCGAAGCACAGGCGTTCGGCTCATGGTGTCACTCAAGCACTGCGCACCGCTCGGGGGGAAGGGGTTGCGCCCGAGCGCTGTCCGCCCTAGACGCCGAGAGCTCTGGCGAGCTTCGACCCCGACGCCGACTCCGTGCCTCCGGCAGCAGCCACCGCCTGCTCCACCGCGTCGAAGAACGCGGTGCGTCCCGCCTCATCGGAGGGCGCGGCTGGACCGAGTTCCATCTCCCACTCACGCCATTCGCGCGTCACGTTCCCGCGCAGATCGGTCGCTCGCACCCGATCGTCGACGAACTCGGCGACCACCCCGTGCGGGCCGCTGAGCAGATAGGCGGTGCGGTCGTTCTCGATCCGGGCGAGCGGGGTGAGCGGAGCTGTCGTCCATTCGGAGATGGTCTCGGCCACGGCGGGAGGGAGCGTGTCGCCCTCTCCCAGCGGCCAGCCGAGTTCGAGTCGACCGTCTCCCTGTCGCGGCCCCTTCACGTGCCAGCCCTCGTCGGGGCCGCCGGTGCGACGACGCAGCGCCACTCCGGCACGCGAGAGAGTGCCCTCAGCGGTGTCGAAGTACCGGGCGTCCAGGGCGCGGACCTCTCCGGTGCTGACCGCCTCGACGCCGGGGATCCTCTCCCACCGGGGCAACGGGGTCTCGAGGTCGACGTCGTACTTGCGCTCGACCTCGACCGTGCGGGACGGCTCAGTCATCCTCGAGGGTGAGGTCCTCGAGCGACTCCTCGAACCAGTAGTCGACCTCGGTGGGACCGTCGCCCTCTCCAGTGTTCTGCGGTTCGCCGCGGCGGTTGTACACCACCTGCGTCTCGCTGTAGGGGACGATCAGCTTGTCGTCCGCGTCGCCGAGGGGGATGATCTGCCCGTCGAGCGGGCCGCCGTGAAGTCGTGCGAGTGCCATGTGCTCAGGGTAGCCCCGTCGTCGCAGAATGCGAGCGAGGCGTGCAGGTTCAGCCGAAGGCGACTCCGAGCAGGGCGCCGGCGATCATCCAGGGCCCGAAGGCGATGCGGGTCGCTCCGTCGGCTCTGCGCAGCAGGATGAGCACCAGCGCATAGAGCGCGCCCAGCACGAATGCCGAGGCCGCCCCGATCATCAGCGCCTGCCAGCCGTGCCATCCCAGCACCAGGCCGATGACGGCGGCGAGCTTCACGTCTCCCCCGCCCATCCCCGCGCGGCTGACCATCCGCAGCACGGCATAGAAACCACCGAGGACCACAAGGCCGATAGCGGCGCGCACGGACGACGCCCACTGCCCTGCGGCGAGAGCATCGATCGACACGAGCACCAGGAGGACACCGAGCGTCGGCAGCACGATCCGATCGGGGAGACGGTGAGTGCGGGCGTCGATCACGATGAGCCAGCCTCCGACACCGATCAAGGCAGCATGCACGAGCGCGATGAGCGTGAGCCGGATGTCCATCCCGGCAGGTTAGGAGATCGAGGGAGAACTCTCCGACAGCCTGTGGACAACCCCCTGGCGAATGTCCGATGTACGAACTATCGTCGATCAGACGACTTGTTATATTAGAATATATCTTCGAGAAAGGATGCAGGTGATCGGGCTCGACGCAATCGCCTCGCTCTCCCCCGCGGGCGACTCCCGTGCGGGAGAAGTGCTGCGGCTGCGTCGCGAGATCAGCCGGATGCAACGACGGCGCAGCGAACAGGCGCTGCTGCCCCTCGACCCTGCTTTCGCCTCACTCCTTCCGGAAGGGGGACTGCAGACCGGCACCTCCTACTCCGTGTCCCCTTCACCGAGCCTCGTCCTCGCGCTGCTCGGCGCCGCGTCGCAGAAGGGGCTGTGGTGCGCCGTGGTCGGCATGCCGACCCTCGGCGTGGAAGCCGCAGCCGCATTCGGCATCGACCTCGCCCGCCTGATCCTCGTACCGACGCCGGGAGATCGCTGGCTCGCCGCGACATCCGCTCTGGCCGAGGTCGTGCCCCTGATCGTCGTCTCCCCCGGCTCACGCGCACGAGACGCCGATGTCGCCCGGTTGAGCGCTCGTCTGCGCGATCGCGGTTGCACACTCCTCGTCACCGAGACACCGGGGGCGGAGCGCTGGCCACAGAGCGAAGGAACCATACGCCTGCATGACCCGCACTGGCACGGACTCGGCGCCGGATGGGGACTGCTCTCGGACTGCACGGTCACGGTGACCGCCCGGACACGGCACAGCCCTCGTCCGTCGAGCGTGCGCGTGCAGCTGCCAGGAGGACATGGTGCGGTCGAGACCGTCGGAGCCGAGCTCACCGCGCTGCCGGCGCTCGCTCCGGAGACCGCCATATCGAGCGGATCCCCGCCACCTGAACTCCTGCGATGGGCGGAAGCCGGATGAACAGCCCGCTCCGTGTGCTGGTGCTGTGGTTCCCCGATTGGCCGATGCGGGCGGCGCTCGGCATCGCTCCCCCGCACCCGCCCACCGCCCTGGTGCAGGCGAACACGATCGTCGCCTGCACCGCGTCCGCCAGGGAGCACGGTGTGCGCACCGGTCAGCGCCGCAGGATCGCGCAGGGGCACCTCGCCTCTTTGCGCGTGCTCCCCCACGATCCCGACCGCGACGAGCGGGCCTTCCTGCCGGTGCTGCACCTGATCGAGAAGCATGCGCCAGGGGTCACGCTGCTGCGACCGGGACTCGCGATCCTCCGCGCCAGAGGCATCTCCCGCTATCACGGAGGAGAGACGGAAGCCGCCGAAGCCCTCACCGCCGTCCTGGCCGATGCAGGGTTCCCCGAGGTGCGGGTCGGCGTCGCCGACGGCCCGTTCACGGCTGAGATCGCGGCTCGCGGCACCGCACCATGCACAGTGGTGCCGCCGGGGGCGTCCGGAGAGTTCCTGGCACCGTATCCCGTCCAGGTGCTGCGCGACGAGCAGATCGCCGGACTCCTCGTCAGGCTCGGCGTGCGCACGCTCGGTGAATTCGCATCCCTCACCGCGCTCGACGTGCGCGACCGTTTCGGCGAGCACGGCGCCCGCTTGCACGCCCTCGCCGCCGGTGCCGACTCCCGTCCGCTGACGCCGCGCCCGCCCGATCCGGAGCTGGTGCGGGCCATCGAGTTCGACTCCCCGCTGGGGGGAACGGACCAGGTGGCCTTCGCGGTGCGTCAGACGGCGGACGCGGTGATGCTCGCTCTGGGCGACGCCTCCCTCGTCTGTACGGAGGTGCGGATCGATCTGACCGACGACAACGGCGCCGTCTTCTCCCGGTCCTGGCTGCATCCGACCTGTTTCGACGCCTCCGACCTCGTCGACCGGGTGCGCTGGCAGCTGGAATCCCTGGCCGCGCAGTCCGCGAAGGAGCCGGTCGACGAGGCGCGGGCGTTCGGCGGCATCGTGGCGGTGCGGATCGTTCCCGCGGCCGTGGACGATGCCGCGCACCACCAGCCGGGGCTCTTCGGCTCCGGCACGGATGAACGTCTGCACCATGCGGTCTCGCGCGTGCAGACCATGCTGGGCCATCAGGGCGTGGTCACCGCCGCCGTCGCCGGTGGTCGCTGGCTCGCGGATCGCCAGGTGCTCACCCCGTGGGGAGAGCGCACCGTCCCGCCC